>JAHDYE010000139.1 GCA_023383035.1 Burkholderiaceae bacterium
CTTCTGGTAGATGCAGGCCTTCATGCAGTCGTTGCAGATGCGGTGCCCGGTGGCGGCCAGCATCGGGTTGTCGATCGTGATCATCGCCAGCGCGGCGACCGCGTGACCCTGCGTCTTGAGCAGGTGGAACTCGGAGATGCGCTCTTCCAGCGGACAGCCGGCGAGGTTCACGCCGAACGGCGAGCGCTTCCACGGCGCCGCGCCGGACGGGCCCGGCTTGTCCTTCAGGCCCTTCGAGCAGGAGTCCTTGCCCTGCTTGTGGCACCAGATGCAGTAGTTGGCCTGGTCGAGCGCGCCGCGCAGGTCGGTGCCGGCGTCGGTGAGCGCGAAGCCCTCGCGCCGGCGCAGGTGGCCGGGGGCGATGGTGAACGTGCGCACGCCGTCGTCGTCGTGCTCGGCCGCGTGGCCGAGCAGGTGCAGCGGATCGACCTTGTCGGGCAGGCGGAACAGCACGTCGCCGGCATGGCGATGGCGGCCCGCATCGGTGCCCGCTGCCCAGGCGCTGTAACGCAGCGCCGTGGCGAGGCGCGCACGGGCGGCGTCGCGGCGCTCGGCGGGCGCGGCTTCGTCGGCCTCGGTGCGCTGCGCCTCGAGCACGGCGCGCGAGAACGCCAGCTCGTCGAACGGCGTGCCGAGCCATGTCTCGATCTCGCGCAGCGCCGCGTCGGGGTCGAAGCCGGCCAGCGCCTCGGGCGCGAGCCGGGTGGCCTCGCGCCGCACGAACTTCAGCTTGACCTCGTACAGCGGATCGAGCGCGTGGTGCGCATCGCGCAGCGTCGACAGCGCGTCGCCGATGCCGAACAGCCGGCCGACGAAGGCGTCCAGGTGCGGGCCGATCTCGATCAGCAGCGCGGCTTCGTCGCGCGCACCGGGCGCCGCCTCGCCCGACGCATTGGCGCGCGCGTCGGTCAGGCGCTGGGCCAGCGCCGCATCGGCGTCACGCAGCGTGTCGACGAAAGCGGCATCGATGCGCTGCAGTCCTTCGCGCGAATACAGGTCTTCGAAGCGCAGTCCGTGGGCGAGGGCGAGCGAGCGGTCCAAATCGGTTCCTTCGTCGGCAGTGCAGGGCGGGTGGGGGACGGCGCCGATCGCGCGGCGCGGCGCACGTATCCGGAATGCGCGTCGCCGGGCGCCTCAACGTTCGAGATACCGGAGCTTATCCGACACGTCTTTCCACTGCTCGGCTTCGGCGAGCGGATCCTGCGCCTTGGTGAGCGCGGGCCAGCCTTGCGCCAGTTCCGCGTTCAGCGCGATGAATTGCTGCTGCTCGGGCGGCACGTCTTCCTCGGCCTTGATCGCCTCGACCGGACATTCCGGAATGCAGACGGCGCAGTCGATGCATTCGTTCGGGTCGATCACCAGCATGTTGGGGCCCTGGCGAAAACAGTCGACCGGACAGACGTCGACGCAGTCGGTATAGCGGCAGCGGATACAGGATTCGAGAACGACGTGAGTCATGATGGCTTTCTTCCGGACGGGAACAGGGATCAGGCCGCGGGCGGCACCCAGAGGGTTGGCGTCAGCCGGCGTTTGCCGTCTTTGGTCCTGCGCACGCCGGGCTCGTCGAGGTTCGTGCGGTCCCAGAGCTGGCAGGTGACTTCCTCGTGCTTCTCGTCGAGCGCCTCGCAGTAGTTCGCGTAGATGCACATGCTGACGGCGTCGCCGTGGCCGGTACGGACCTTCACGAACCAGTCGGGATCGGCGAGGCTGGCGCGGGCGAATCCGATCACGTCGGCGCGGTCGGATGCGAGCAGCTCCTCCGCCTGCGTGAAACCGTGGACTCCGCCCGTGACCACGACCGGCGTCGTCATGCCGGCAGCGCGGATCGCCGCGCGAATGCGCGCGGAAGGCTCGAAGTTGCGCCCGAACGGGCCGCGTTCGTCCGACACGTGATGCGGCATGCATTCGTAGCCGCTCGGGCCGGTGTAGGGGTACGCGGACCAGCCGATCGCGGGCTGCTTGGCGTCCTCGAACTTGCCGCCTCGCGACAGCGACAGGAAATCCATGCCGGCGCGCGCGAACGCGACACCGAAATGCTCCGAGTCCTCGACGGTCGAGCCGCCCGCGATGCAGTCCTCCGACAGGAAGCGGCAGCCGACCGTATAGTCCGCGCCGACCTCGGCGCGCACCCGCTCGAACACCTCGAGCGGAAGCCGCACGCGCGCTTCGCGCGGGCCGCCGTAGCCGTCGTCGCGCGTATTCAGCGCCGACAGGAACGAGGCCATCGTGTACGCATGCGCGTAGTGCAGCTCCACGCCGTCGAAGCCCGCTTCGCGCGCCCGCCGTGCGGCGGCGGCGAACAGGCCGGGCAGCACCTGCGGCAGCTCGCGGATGTGCGGCAGGTGCGTATCGGTGACGCGCTCGCGCGCGCCCATGCGCAGCGCCTCGAGCTCACGCGCGTCGAGCACCTCGGCCAGGCGGTCTTCCGACAGTCCGAGCAGCGCCTGCCGCACCTCCTGCTCGGCGGCGTCGCCGATGCCCAGTGCGGTGCGATGCCGATCGGTGATGCGCAGGTGCTGGCCCAAAAACTTCGCGGGTTCCGGGCGGCGGCGGATCGACAGGAAATCGATCAGCTGGATGAACAGCTTCGTCTCGCCGTCGCTTGCCTGCCTGACCGCGTCGGCGATTCGCCGCAACCCGGGCACGAAGCGGTCATGGCCGATGCGCAGCAGCGGCCCGCTCGGTACGTCGCGAATGCCGGTGGCCTCGAGCACGATGGCGCCCGGGCGCCCCGCGGCGAAGCGCGCGTACCAGTCGACGTTGTCGTCGGTGACGAAGCCGTCTTCGGTGGCCCGCCACGGCACCATCGCGGGTACCCAGGTTCGGGTCGCCAGCCTGAAAGGCCCGGCTTCGAGCGGGCTGAACAGCCGCGAGCGGCTCGCCTCGTCGCGCGTAGGCCATTGGCCGGGCCTGGTCTTCCACTTGATCTTCTGCGGGGGGCGCCACATGAATCCATACTCCTGGCAGCTGCGAGCCGGTTGATAGTTTAAGCTTGAACTATTTGGATGGCAAGCGCTTTCCGCCGCGCCGGGCGCGGTGCAAGCGAAGGCGGTGCGTCGCCGGTGCACCGGCGACGCGGGTGTTCAATCGAGCCTGACGCCGGCGTTGCGGACCTGCACGACGTATTTCTCGCGATCCCTGGCGAGGAACGATCCGAATTCCGACGGACCGCTGCCGACCGGCACCAGCCCGACATCGGTGATGTACTTCTGCCGGAACTCGGCATCGTCGACGACGCGGCGTACTTCGGCGGCCAGCTTGTCGACGATGGCCTTCGGCGTGTGCGGCGGGGCGACGAGCCCGAACCAGGCCATCGATTCGAGCTGCGGGAACCCGGCTTCCGCGATCGTCGGGACGTCGGGAAGCAGCGGCGAGCGCTTCGTGTCCAGCACCGCCAGCGGCCTGAGCTTGCCGGCCCGGATATGGGGCAGCATCGGGAGCACGCCCGCGAACACGAGCTGGGTATGATCGCCGAGCATCGCATTGACCACGTCGATCAGGCCCTTGTACGGAACGTGCGTCAGCTCGACGCCGGCCATGCGGGCGAAGGTTGCCCCCGCCAGGTGGCCGTTGCTGCCCAGCCCTTGCGAACCGTAGGTGAGCGTGCCCGGCCTTTCCTTGGCCAGGCGCACCAGCCCGGCCACGTCGTTGGCCGGCACGCTCGCGGTCACCACCAGGAATTCCATGGTGTGCGCGACCACGCTCACGGGAACCAGCGCCGCGGGATCGAACGGCAGCTTGCTGTAGAGCAGCGGCAGGACCGACAGCGTCGCGTCGGTCGCCATCATGAAGGTATGGCCGTCCGGCGCCGCGGCGCTCACCGCCTCGGCTGCGATGATCGTGTTGCCGCCGGGACGATTGTCGACGACCACCGTCTGGCGCATGTTCTTCGACAGGCGCTCGGCCAGTCCTCGCGCGAGGCCATCGGCGATCCCGCCGGGAGGAAACGGCACCACGATGCGGATCGGCTTGCCGGGTGCGTCCTGCGCAGGCGCGGCAACCGAGACCAGCGACAGCGCCGCGGCCGCGAGCAGCCGGAAGATCGATGATTTCATGGCTTCATGCTCCGGTTGAAGGCAGCCCGTCGGGCTGCGGGGTCGTCGGCCCCGGCGTTGCGGCCGAGCCGGGTGGGTGCAGGGCGGTGTCGGGCCGGGGCGCGGCGCCGAGCTGCTCGAGAAGCCGGAACTGGCGCCGGCAGATCTCGAACCGGTAGTCGGCGAGATCGCGCTCGCCGTAGGTGTAGAACCCTCGGCCGCTGCGTACGCCGAGGCGGCCCTCGGACATGTAGCGCTCGACGACCGGGGCCAGGCGGTAGCGCTCGCCCAGCGCGCCCTCGAGATAGCGGTTCGCGTGATAGAGGATGTCGAGTCCGCCGAAATCGATGAACTCGAGCGCGCCCATCGTCGCATAGCGGAAGCCGAACCCGAACCGGATCGCCTCGTCGATCTGCGCCGGCGAGGCGACACCCTCTTCGACCATTCGTGCCGCTTCGTTCAGGATCAGCGACTGCAGTCGCGGCACGATGTAGCCGGGCGAGGCCGCGCACCGGACCGGCCGTTTGCCGATGCCGCGCAGGATCGATTCCAGCGCCTGCAGCGCTTGCGCACTGGTGGTGGCGTGCGGCGACAGCTCGACCACGGGCACCAGGAACGCGGGGTTGAGCCAGTGCGCATTCAGGAAGCGCTCGGGCCGGCTCACTAGCGCGGCCAGCTCGGACGAGAGCATCGTCGAGGTGGTCGAGGCGATCACCGCGTCGTCGCGGATGTCGGGACAGGCGGCAGCGAATGCCGAGCGCTTCGCTTCGACGGTTTCGGGCACGCATTCGAACAACACGTCGCAACGGCCGAGCGCCTCGGGCGCGTCGGCCCAGCCCGCGAACCGCGCGCGCTCGACCACCTGCTTCGTGCTCGAATCGGCGATCGCTCCGAGGCGGGCCATCATCGACACGCCCGCGTCGATTTCCGCGAGGCACTCGCGCCGCAATGCCTCGACCTGTTCGGCCGAACGCCGCTTGATGTCGATCAGGATCGCTTCGTGTCCGGCGAACGCGAACGCCTGCGCGATTCCGCGCCCCATTCGCCCCGCGCCGATCAGTCCGATCAATGCAGGCATGACGGGTCTGCCTCTATGCGAAGCCGTGCTGCAGCAACCGGCTCATCTGCTCGCGGCTGTGCCGGTCGAGCCCCAGGCGGCGCAGCGATCTTTCGCCGTCTTCGAAGCGCTCGTCGCCGCAGAGGGCGCCGGCGATTTCGAGCAGCGCGCGGGCGATGGGGACGCGGCACCCGGCCCAGTCGGCGACGGAGACCAGCAGCGCCAGCCCCAGCGCGACGTCCTCGCGCATGTAGCGATGCGAGAAGAGATCGACGGGTTCGCGCCAGTCGCCGCTCTCGACCAGGCTGGCGCGTGACCGCGGGCCGTACATCCAGTCGCGTCCCTCGTAGTGGTCGCGCAGCGGATAGTGCTTCGAGCGGTAGCCCAGCGCCTCGCGCGTTGCGATCCGTTCCCGGTCGAGGCGGTCTGCCAGGCTTCGCACGACCGGCTGCGTGCCTTCGTTGTGGATGTCGAAGTCGCGCGATCGATTCAGCGGGCCCGCGTTCAGGAGGATCAGCGGCGGATGGATGATCGGCCCCGCGTTCAGCAGCGCCGCCGACAGCGCGTCCTCGACCGGATGCGCGCACGGATAGGCCTGGCGGATGACCGACAGCGCCCGCTGCGTATCCGAGGCGGGGAATACGCCGGTAGGCAGGTGGGTGGCGGTCGCCGACACGCGAATGCGCGAAGGCCCCAGCTTGCGTGCGAGGTAGGGCAGGGTGCCGGTTTCCGCGAAAGCGACCCGGGCCGTGCAGCCATGCTCCCTCACGCGTCGCGCGATCAGATAGCTTCCGAACGTTCCGGGAGGCAGGTAGACCACCTGGCCGTCGCGAAGGTGGGGAGCGAGCGCCCGCGCGAGATCCTCGTGCGCCGTGGCCGGCACCGCGGCCACGACGAGCTCGGCCTCGCGCATGGCCTCTCCGAGATCGGATGTCGCGAGGCGCAGCGTCGCCTGCCGTTCTCCGTCGGCGTCGATCCAGGTCAGTCGCGACGCGGCACGCAGCCCTTCCAGTGCGGCTGCGTCGCGCCGCCAGAACGCCACCTCATGGCCTTGCAGCGCGAGATCGGCGGCCGCGGCATGGCCGCCGTGGCCGCCGCCGAGCACCGTGACTTTCATGCGTCGCCTTCGTCAATCGAGCTTGATGCCGGCATCGCGAATCACTTTCGCGACGCGCGCGCCGTCGGCGGCCATTCCCGCCTCCACCTCGCCCGGCGAACTGGCCTTGACGGTCAGTCCGCGCCCCGCGAACGGGCCGGCGAAATCCGGATCGCCGAGGATGGGGGCGACCGCGGCGCGGATCGCCTCCACCGTCGCCGCGGGAGTCGCCGCCGGCGCGTGCAGGGTGAAATACGTGGGGATCAGCAGATCCTCGGGCAGGCCGAGTTCCCGCAGGGTGGGCACGTCCGGCAGCAGCGGCATGCGGGTGTCGGCCCCGACGGCCAGCGCGCGCAGCTTGCCGGCACGGATGTGCTCGAGCACCGGCACCGGGCCGGTGATCATCGCCTGGATGTCGCCGGCGAGAAGGCCGACCACCGCCTGCGACACGCCGCGGTACGGCACCGCCGTCATCGAAGCGCCCCCCAGGTGCTGCCGGATCAGCTCGAGACTTAGGTGCGGAGCGCTGCCGGGCGCCGAAGTGCCGACCGTGATGGGCTCGCGGCGCTCCTGCATCCGGGCGGCCATTTCGCCCCAGGTCTTGAACGCAGCGTCCGCGCGCGTCACCCACAGGAGATTGACGCGCGCGACTTCGGTGATGCCGGTGAGTTGCCGCGTGTCGTACGGCAGCTTGGTGTACAGCAGCGGATTCACCGCCAGGATCAGCCGGTCGACGAGCAGCAGGGTATGGCCGTCCGGCGTCGAGTTCGCGGTCGTCTGGATGCCGACGATCGCGTTGGCGCCGGGCCGGTTCTCGACCACGAAGGCCTTGCCGGTACGGGCCGACAGCCGCTCGGCCAACGCACGCGCCAGCAGATCGGGCCCGCCGCCCGGCGGGGCGGGCACCACGATCTGCACGTTCTTCGACGGCCACTGCTGGGCCTCGGCGGTCGGATTGATCAGCGCCGCGGCGGCGACGATCGCGGCGATCGCCAGGCTCGCCGCCGCCTTCGGCCTCGCGGCCCACTGTCGCGTCTTCATGGGTACCTCCCGTCCGGACGAGGACTTCAATCGAGCCTGATTCCGGCGTCGCGGATGACCTTGGTCAGCCTGGCGCTGTCCGCGCTGATGCCGGCCTCGACGTTGGAGGGTTGGCTCGCGCCGACGACCAGACCGCGGCCGGCGAATCGATGGACGAAGTCGGCCTCGCCGAGAATCGGTGCCACCGTCGTATGGATCGCATCGATGGTCGACTTCGGCGTGTTCGACGGGGCGTGCAGCGTGAAGTAGGTCGAGATGAGCAGGTCGCCCGGGGCGCCCACCTCCTTCAGCGTCGGTACATCGGGCAGCAACGGCAGGCGCTGGTCGGCACCGATGACGAGCGCGCGCAGCTTGCCGGCGCGGATGTGCTCGAGCACGGTCTCCGGTCCGGTGATCACGGCCTGGATGTCGCCCGCGAGCAGCCCGGTCACCGCGGGAGACACGCCGCGGTAGGGGACGTGCGTCATCGAGGCGCCGAGGTGCCGCTTCACCAGCTCCAGGCTCAGGTGATGCACGCTGCCAGGGCCCCCGGTTCCCACCGCGATCGCCGCATCGCCCTTGCGCGCGAATGCGGCCATCTCGTCCCAGGTCTTGTACGGGGCATCGGCGCGCACGACCCACAGCAGATTGACGCTGGCGATCGTGGAGATGCCCGTGAGCTGTTGCGGGCTGTAGGGGAGCTTGGCGTACAGCAGCGGATTCACCGCCAGCGTCAGGCGATCGACCAGCAGCAGCGTGTGGCCGTCGGGCGACGCCTTCGCCACCGTCTCCGAACCGATGATCGCGTTCGCGCCGGCGCGGTTCTCGACGATCACCGGCTTGCCGGTCGTGGTCACGAGGCGGTCGGCCAGTGCGCGCGCGAGCACGTCCGGGCCGCTGCCCGGCGGATAGGGAACGACGATGGACGCGTTCCTTGCCGGCCAGGCTTGCGCCTGCACGGCGGTTGCCAATACGAGCGCCAGAAGTGCGAAGATATATTCAATAAAGTGTTTTTGCGTGACGCTGCGATGTTTCGATGCCTGCATGGTCTCCTCCGTGTCGTTGAGTTCGGAACGTGGTCCGGATTGCTGCTACATGACGAATCCGCCGCTCGCCAGCACCATCTGGCCGGTGATGTAGTCGGACTCGGGAATGCACATCAGGTAGACGGCGCCCGCGGCTTCGTCGGGCGTGCCGCCGCGGCCGAGCGGGATCGACCGGTTCATGTGCTCCAGGAATTCCGGCTGGATCCCGATCTTGAATTCGCGCTCGCCGATGCGGGCGACCGCCTCGCCGGAGCCGATCGGCTGCGTCATCCGCGTATGGATCAGGCCGAACGCCACGCAATTGACGTTGACGTTGTAGCGGCCCCATTCCTTGGCCATCGTCTTGGTCATGCCGATGACCGCGGACTTCCCGGCGGCATAGCCGAGCTGTCCGGGCTGGCCGTAGATCGCGATCGACGAGATGTTGACGACCTTGCGCATCACGCGGCGGCCTTCGGCCTTCTCCTTCTTCGCGACCTCGCGGATGTGGTCGGAAGCGGCGCGCAGGATGCGGAACGGCGCGGTCGCGTGCACGTCGAGCATCGCGTACCACTGCTCGTCGGTCATTTTCTGGACCACGTTGTCCCACGCGTAGCCCGCGTTGTTGACGATGATGTCCAGGCCGCCGAAGCGCTCGAGCGCCGTGGCGACGATGCGCGTTCCGAAGTCGGGTGCGGTCACGTCGCCCAGGCAGGCGGCTGCCTCGCCGCCGGCCTGCCCGATGCGGGCGATGGTTTCCTCGGCCGGCGCGGCATCCAGGTCGTTGATGATCACGCGGGCTCCGTCGCTGGCCAGTTTCAGCGCGATCGCCTGGCCGATGCCGCGGCCGGAACCGGTGACGATCGCGACCTTGCCGTGCAGTTTGTGCATGGTGTCTTTCCTTGCTGGAGGGGTTTCAGTCCGCGACCACGTTCTGTGATCGCAACGTTGCGTACTCGTCGTCGCCGATGCCTGCCTCGGCCAGCACCTGCCGCGTATCGGCGCCGTACTTGTGCGGAAACGGCAGCTCGGTGCGCGCGCCTTCCACGTCGACCGCCATCGGCTGCAT
>JAHDYE010000140.1 GCA_023383035.1 Burkholderiaceae bacterium
AGCAGGGCCAGTTCATCGTCATCGACTCGGTGCTCTCCGAGGAGGCGGTGCTCGGCTTCGAGTACGGCTACGCGTCGTCCGACCCGAACACGCTGGTGATCTGGGAAGCGCAGTTCGGCGATTTCGTCAACGGCGCGCAGGTCGTGATCGACCAGTTCATCGCCTCGGGCGAAACCAAGTGGGGGCGCGCCTGCGGGCTGGTGCTGATGCTGCCGCACGGCTACGAGGGGCAGGGCCCCGAGCACTCGTCGGCACGCCTGGAGCGCTTCCTGCAGCTGTGCGCCGAGCACAACATGCAGGTGTGCCAGCCGACCACGCCGGCGCAGATCTTCCACCTGCTGCGCCGGCAGATGATCCGCATGTTCCGCAAGCCGCTGGTGATCATGTCGCCGAAGTCGTTGCTGCGCAACAAGGAGGCGATGTCGCCGCTCGACGAGCTGGCGCGCGGCGAATTCCGCACCGTGCTCGGCGAAACCGTGTCGACGGTGGATCCGCGCAAGGTGAAACGCGTGGTCGTGTGCACCGGCAAGGTGTACTACGACCTGCTGGCGGCGCGGCGCGAGCGCGGCATGGAGGAAGTCGCGCTGCTGCGCATCGAGCAGCTGTATCCGTTCGCGCACAAGGCCTTCGAGGCCGAGATGAAGAAGTTCCCCAGCGCCACGCAGGTGATCTGGTGCCAGGACGAGCCGCAGAACCAGGGCGCGTGGTTCTATATCCAGCACCACCTCGGCGAGGCGCTCAGGGAAGGCCAGAAGCTCGGCTACGCCGGGCGCGCCGCCTCGGCATCGCCGGCGGTCGGCTACTACGACAAGCACTATGCGCAACAGAAGGAGCTGATCGCCGCGGCGCTCGGCGAGTCCCGTTCGCGCGCGAAGAAATCGAACTGACACGAGAAGCTCCCGGAGAAACACGGACATGGCCCTGATCGAAGTCACGGTTCCGCAGCTGTCGGAATCGGTTGCCGAGGCGACGCTGCTGCAGTGGCACAAGCAGGCAGGCGAGGCGGTGGCGCGCGACGAGAACCTGGTCGACGTCGAGACCGACAAGGTGGTGCTCGAGCTGCCGGCGCCGGCCGCCGGCGTGCTCGCGCAGATCCTCAAGGGCGACGGCAGCACGGTCGTCGCCGGCGAGGTGATCGCGATGATCGATACCGAAGGCGCGGCTGCGGCGGCTTCCGCATCGCCGGCTGCCGCACCCGCCGGGGGCGCTCCTGCTGCCGGCGGCCCTGCGGCTGCGCCGGCAGGCGGCGCGCCGTCCGCCGCCGCACGACCCTCCGCAGCACCGGCTCCCGCCGCAGCGGCTGCGCCGGCGGCGGGCGGCGGCGCGAAAGGCGCGGTGGCGATGCCGGCGGCGGCCAAGCTGATGGCCGAAGCCGGCCTGTCGCCGGCGCAGGTGCCGGGCACCGGCCGCGATGGCCGCATCACCAAGGCCGACGTGATCGGCGCGACCACCACCGCCGCGCGTGCGCCGGCGCCGTCGCCGACTCCGGCCGGCGTTCCCGCCGCGAGCCTGCCCGAGGTCAAGGCGCCGCTGGACCTCGCGCAGCTGCTCGAAGGCCGCCCCGAGCAGCGCGTGCCGATGTCGCGCCTGCGCCAGCGCGTGGCCGAACGGCTGCTGCAGTCGCAGGCCACCAACGCCATCCTCACCACCTTCAACGAAGTGAACATGCAGCCGGTGATGGAGCTGCGCAAGCGCTACCAGGATCGCTTCGAGAAGGAGCACGGCGTGCGGCTCGGCTTCATGTCGTTCTTCGTGAAGGCGGCGGTGCACGCGCTGAAGAAGTACCCGGTGGTCAACGCGTCGGTCGACGGCAGCGAGATCGTCTACCACGGCTACTTCGACATCGGCGTCGCGGTGGGCTCGCCGCGCGGCCTGGTGGTGCCGGTGATCCGCAACGCCGACCAGCTCACCTTCGCGCAGATCGAGAAGCAGATCGCCGACTACGGCAAGCGGGCGCAGGACGGCAAGCTCGGCATCGAGGAGCTCACCGGCGGCACCTTCTCGATCAGCAACGGCGGCGTGTTCGGTTCGATGCTGTCGACGCCGATCATCAATCCGCCGCAGTCGGCCATCCTCGGCGTGCACGCGACCAAGGAACGCGCGGTGGTGGAAAACGGCCAGATCGTGGTGCGGCCGATGAACTACCTGGCGGTGTCGTACGACCACCGCATCATCGATGGCCGCGAGGCGGTGCTGTTCCTGGTCTCGATCAAGGAGGCGCTGGAGGATCCGTCGCGCCTGCTGCTCGACCTGTAGGAGCGCGCCGGCATGTCGCAGAAATACGATGTGGTGGTGATCGGCGCCGGCCCCGGCGGCTACATCGCCGCGGTGCGCGCGGCGCAGCTCGGGATGAAGGTCGCGTGCATCGAGAAGTGGCGCAATCCGAAGGGCGAGCCCACGCTGGGCGGCACCTGCCTGAACGTGGGCTGCATACCGTCCAAGGCGCTGCTGGCCTCGAGCGAGGAGTACGAGAAGGTGCGCGGGCATCTCGGCGAGCATGGCATCGCGGCCGAGGGCGTGACGCTCGACCTGGCGAAGATGCTCGCGCGCAAGGACGCCATCGTCGCGAAGATGACCAAGGGCGTGGAGTTCCTGTTCCGCAAGAACCGCATCACCTGGCTGAAGGGCCACGCGCGCTTCGTCGACTCGGAGGACGATGCGGTGCGGATCGAGGTGACCGGGGAAGGCGCCGACGCCGCCGCGAAGGCGCCGCTGCTGGTCGGGGCGGCCCACGTGATCATCGCCACCGGCTCGAAGGCGAGGCACCTGCCGGGCCTCGACGTCGACAACCGGGTGATCTGCGACAACGAGGGCGCGCTGTCGCTGTCCGAAGTGCCCGGGCGCCTGGGCGTGATCGGCGCCGGCGTGATCGGCCTCGAGCTGGGCTCGGTGTGGCGTCGCCTGGGCGCCGAGGTCACCATCCTCGAGGCGCTGCCCGAATTCCTGCCGGCTGCCGACGAGGCGGTGCGCAAGGAAGCCTGGAAGCAGTTCACGAAGCAGGGCCTGAAGATCCACCTGGGCGCGAAGATCGGCGCGGCGAGCGTCGACGGGCGCGGCGTGAAGCTGGCGTGGACCGACGACAAGGGCGGCGCGCAGCAGCTCGACTGCGACCGGCTGATCGTGTCGGTCGGCCGCGTGCCCAACACCGACGGCCTGGGGCTGGACGCGGTCGGACTGTCGGTGGACGAGCGCGGCTTCGTTCCGGTGGATGCGCAGTGCCGCACCGCGGCGCCCAACATCTGGGCGATCGGCGACGTGGTGCGCGGCCCGATGCTCGCGCACAAGGCCGAGGACGAGGGCGTGATGGTGGCCGAGCTGATCGCCGGCCAGAAGCCGCACATCGACTACGGCTGCATTCCGCTGGTGATCTACACGTCGCCCGAGGTGGCGTGGGTCGGGCGTACCGAGCAGCAGCTCAAGGCCGAGGGGCGCGCCTACAAGGCGGGACAGTTCCCGTTCTCGATCAACGGGCGGGCGCTGGGCATCGGCGCGCCCGAGGGCTTCGTCAAGGTGCTGGCCGACGCCGCCACCGACGAGGTGCTCGGCGTGCACGTGGTGTCGGCCGCGGCGTCCGACCTGATCGCCGAGGCGGTGCTGGCGATGGAGTTCAAGGCATCGGCCGAGGACATCGGCCGCGTCAGCCATCCGCATCCGTCGATGTCCGAAGTGCTGCGCGAGGCGGCGCTGGCGGCCACCGACAAGCGCGCGCTGAACATGTGATGACGCGCGGTTCGTGAGCGTCGTCGAGACCTACCGGCGCGCGCTCGCCGAGCGCGGCTACGAGTCGGATGCCGCGCAGCAGGCGGCGGTCGAGCGCCTGCAGCGCATGCACGACGAGTTCGTCGCGTTCAAGGCGCGGCGCTCGAACCGGTTCAAGAAGCTGATCAACCGGCCGCCGGTGCCGCGCGCGGTCTGGCTGTACGGCGGCGTGGGCCGCGGCAAGAGCTTCCTGATGGACTGCTTCTACGCGGCCATCCCGGTGGTGCGCAAGACCCGCCTGCACTTCCACGAGTTCATGCGCGGCGTGCACCGTTCGCTCGACGACCTCAAAGGGCGCCCCGATCCGCTCGACGCGGTGGCCGCGCAGGTGGCGCGCCGCTACCGGCTGATCTGCTTCGACGAGTTCCACGTGTCCGACATCGCCGACGCGATGATCCTCGAGCGGCTGATGCGCGCGCTGTTCGCCAAGGGCGTCACCTTCGTGATGACCTCCAACTACCGTCCCGACCAGCTGTATCCGGGCGGGCTGCATCGCGAGCGCGTGCTGCCGGCGATCGCGCTGCTCGAGGCCAACGTCGACCTGGTGAACGTCGACGCCGGCGTCGACTACCGGCGCCGCTCGCTGGCCGACGTGCGCGCGTATCTCACCCCTCTGGGAGCGGCGACCGACCGCGCGCTGCGCGACACGTTCGCGACGCTGGCCGAGGCGCACGAAGAGGACCCGCACCTGATGATCGAGCATCGCGAGCTGCGCGCGCTGCGACGCGCCGGCGGCGTGGTGTGGTTCGACTTCCGCACGCTGTGCGGCGGTCCGCGCTCGCAGAACGACTATCTGGAGATCGCGAGCCAGTTCCACACCGTGATCCTCTCGGGCGTGCCGCGCATGAGCGCGGCGATGGCTTCCGAGGCGCGCCGTTTCGTCTGGCTGGTCGACGTGCTCTACGACCGCCGCGTGAACCTGATCGTCTCGGCCGAATGCCCGCCCGAGGAGCTCTACACCGAAGGCGCGATGGCCGGGGAGTTCCAGCGCACGGTGAGCCGGCTGGACGAGATGCAGTCGCGCGAATCCCTCGACGCGCCGCGGCGCGAGGCGGGCGCGGGTCTCGGGGCGCGAGGCTGACGAGGCCGGCCCGCTCTCCGGGGCGGCCTGGGTCGTGGTCCGGTCGGGCTGCAAGCTAGCGCGGGTCGGCCGGATCGCCCGGTCCGGCAAGGCCGCCGCGGGCGCGCCCGTCCGGGCCGCGGGGCAGCGCTACTCGCGCGGGCGATTGAGTCCGGTCGTTCGGGCGACGTATGATGTCGCTTCTAGCCAGTCCGGCACCCGCAATTTGCCATGACAGAGAATTCCGCCTACGAGCCGCCCGGCGCCGAAATGCCGGGCATCGACGCCATCCGCCAGCGGATCGCGGAGCTCCAGCTCGAGCATCGGGGCCTGGATGCGATGATCGCCGCGGTCGGCCAGCAGACCCGTTTCGACGAGCTCCAGCTACGCCGGCTCAAGAAGCGCAAGCTGCGCATCAAGGACACGATCATCCTGTTGCAGATGCAACTGGTGCCGGACGAGCCGGCCTGATGCCGGCTCCGGCGGGCGGCGCGCCGCTCGAACAGGTCGTGGCCGCGGCTTTCGCGCTCGGCGGGCCGCTGGCGCGGACGCAGCCCGGCTATACGCCGCGAACGGCCCGGCTTGCAAGGGCGCGGGCGTGCGCCCGGGCGCGCCCCGCGCCGGGCGCCGGCTTCGCGCCCGAGGCCGACGACGGGGCGTCCGGCGACGTCGATGCGGCGCAGGCCGCCGGCGTGCTGGTGGCCGAGGCAGGCACCGGCACCGGCAAGACGTTCGCGTACCTGGTGCCGGCGCTGCTGTCGGGCGGCCGCGTGCTGATCAGCACCGGTACCCGCACGCTGCAGGACCAGCTGTTTCGCCGCGACCTGCCGCAGGTGCGGGCCGCGCTCGGGTTGGGGACGACCACGGCACTGCTCAAGGGCCGCTCGAACTACGTCTGCCGGCATCATCTGCGGCGAAACCTCGACGAAGGGCGCTTCGCGAGCCGCGAGGAGATCGCGGTGCTGCGGCGCATCGAGCGCTTCGCCGCCGTCTCGGCGAGCGGCGACCGTGCCGAAGCGCCGGGGATCGCCGAAGACGCGCCGGCCTGGAGCCGCGCCACATCGACGCGCGAGAACTGCCTCGGACAGGATTGTCCGGCGCTCGGCGAGTGCTTCGTGTTCCGGGCGCGCCAGGCCGCGCAGCAGGCCGATGTCGTGGTGGTCAACCACCACCTGTTCTGCGCCGACCTCGCGCTGCGCGACGAGGGCATCTCGGAACTGCTGCCGACCGCACATGCGCTGATCTTCGACGAAGCGCACCAGTTGCCCGAGATCGCGACCCAGTTCTTCGGGCGCAGCGTGTCGACGCGCCAGCTGGTGGAGCTGGCGCGCGACCTGCTGCGCATCGGCCTGGCCGACGCGCGCGACGCCGCAGACTGGACGCAGGCGTCGGCAGCGATCGAGCAGGGCGTGCGTTCGCTCAGGCTCGAGGCAGGCCCGCCCGGCCGGCTCGACGCCCGGCAGTTGCGCGCACACGCCGGCGTGCGCGGTGCCGTCGGCGAACTGGTCGCCCGGCTTTCCCTGCCGGCGCTCGACGCCGCCGCCGAACGCAGTCGCGATCTCGCGCGGCTCGGCGCACGTGCGAGAGAGCTCGTGAACCGGCTGCAGGAGTGGCTCGCGGGGCTCGATGGGGACGATGCCGCGAGCCTGGCGGAAATCCTCTGGGCCGAGGTGCACCAATCGGGCGTGACGCTGCACTGCACGCCGCTGTCGGTCGCCGACGCCTTCCGTCGCCATCGGCTGGCGGCGCCGCGCGCGTGGATCTTCACGTCGGCGACGCTCGCGGTGGCCGGCCGCTTCGACCACTTCACCGCGGCCATGGGGCTGGAGGGCGCGCGCACGCTGCGCTGGGAGAGTCCGTTCGATTTCGCGCGGCACGCGCTGCTCTACGTGCCGCGCGGTTGCGGCGATCCGGCCTCGCCCGCCTTCGCCGAGCACGTGGCCGAGGCCGCGTGGCCGCTGATCGAAGCCAATCGCGGGCGCGCCTTCGTGCTGTGCACCAGCCTGCGCATGGTCGAGCGGCTCGCGAACCTGCTGGGCGAGCGCGTGCGCGACGCCGGTGCCGGCATCGAGCTGCTGGTCCAGGGACAGGCGGCGCGCCTGGCGCTGATCGAGCGCTTCCGTTCGCTGCCCGGGCCGGTGCTGATCGGCAGCGCCAGCTTCTGGGAAGGCGTGGACGTGGCCGGCGCGCAGCTGTCGCTGGTGATCATCGACAAGCTTCCGTTCGCTACGCCGGACGACCCGGTGCTGCGCGCGCGCATCGAGGCGATGCGTCGCGCCGGCGCGGATCCGTTCCGGCAGATCCAGCTGCCGGCTGCCGCGATGGCCCTGAAGCAGGGCGCGGGGCGGCTGATCCGGTCCGAGACCGATCGTGGCTTGCTGGCGATCTGCGACGAACGGCTGCTGACGAAATCCTACGGGCGCAGCCTGCTGGCGAGCCTGCCGCCGTTTCCGCTCACCCGCGAGCGGGTCGCCGCGTGCGGGTTCTGCGCCGCACCGCCGCACGGCGCGGCGGCGCTCAGCGCCAGACCTCCCACCAGCGGCGATCGTCTTCGGCAAGGCCCTTCGTGAGCAGCTCGCTGTCGGGGAAGTTGCGGCGCATCACGCGTTCGGCGTCGGCGCGCAGGTCTTCCAGGCCGAGCATCTCGTAGGAACGCACCAGCACGTACAGCGCCTCCTCGACGGCGGGCGCCTGCTGGTACTGGCGCACCACTTCCTGCGCGCGGTTGGCGGCGGCCACGTAGGCGCCGCGGCGGAAGTAGTAGCGGGCGATGTGCACCTGGCCGCGTGCCATCGAGTTGACCAGGTACTGCATGCGCGCCACGGCGTCGGGCGTGTACTTGCTGTCGGGAAAGCGGGTGACCAGTTCCTTGAACGCGTCGAACGCCTCGCGCGAAGCAATCTGGTCGCGCTCGGACAGGTCCTGGCTGCCGAGGCGGGCGAACAGTCCCTGCTGTTCGTTGAAGTTGACCAGTCCTTTCAGGTAGAGCACGTAATCGAGTGCCGCGTGGTTCGGGTGCAGCTTCACGAAGCGATCGATCGCCGCCAGCGCCAGCGCGCGCTCGTTGTCCTTGAAGTGCACCCACGCGGTGTCGATCTGCGCCTGCTGCGCCCAACGGCCGAACGGGTAGCGCGCCTCGAGCTTCTCGAGCAGCTTGATCGCCGCCGCCCAGTTGCCCGAACCCATCTCGCTGCGGGCCTCTGCATATAATCGCTCGGGCGTCCATCCGAGCGTCGGGTCGGGCGGATCGATGCTGCTGCAGGCGGCCAGCGACACCAGCGTGGCCGCCGCGACTACCCGAAGCCACGACACGAATGCTTTCATGCGGCGGATTATAGCCAAGCCCTCCGGGCAAGCGCCCGCGGCCGAACGTCTTTTGCCGGCAACGACCGGAATCGATGCGGCCGACTCCGCTGCGCCGGCGGCGATCGAGATCGAAGCGAAGGGCGGTGCCGGCGAACGGCTCGATCGCTTCGTCGCGTCGCGGCTGGCCGACGTGTCGCGCACGCGGCTGCAGCGCTGGATCGCGCTCGGCGCGGTGCGCTGCGACGATCGGGTGCTGCCGGCCAGCACACGCCTGAGCGGGTGCGAGACGATCGTGGTCGAGCCGCAGCCGCGCGAAGCCGACGGTGCGTTCGTGCCCGAGCCGGTTCCGATCGACGTCGTCCACGAGGACGAGCACCTGCTGGTGCTGTGCAAGCCGGCCGGACTGGTCGTGCATCCGGCGGCGGGCAACTGGCGCGGCACGCTGCTCAACGGATTGCTGTTTCATCGCCCCGCGCTGGCGGGGTTGCCGCGCGCCGGCATCGTGCACCGGCTCGACCGCGACACCAGCGGACTGCTGGTGGTCGCGAAGACCGAGCGCGCGATGGTTTCGCTGGCGGCCCAGCTGGCCGACCGCAGCATGGGGCGGCGCTATTTCGCGCTGGCCGACGGGCGCTGTCCGGCGCGCGGCGTGATCGACGCCGCGATCGCGCGCGACGAAGCGTCGCGGGTGCGCATGGCGGTGGCACCGGCGGGGCGCGGGCGCACCGCGCGTACTTTCTATCGCGTGCTGGCACGCGGCCGTCTCGCCGGACGCGATGCGAGCCTGCTCGAATGCCGGCTCGACAGCGGGCGCACTCACCAGATCCGCGTGCATCTGCGCAGCATCGGGCATCCGCTGGTGGGCGATGCGCTGTACGGCGGCCCGACGGCGGCCGGCTTCGCTCGCCAGGCGTTGCACGCGTGGCAACTGCGGCTGCGTCATCCCGGCGACGGCCGCATGGCGCAGTGGTGCGCGCCGATGCCGCCCGACATGGCAGGGCTGTGCGCGGCCGCGGGCATCGACGTCGAGGCGGTCGGGCGCGCGGCAGCCGGCGCGTTCGACGAGGATGCCGCGACATGAGCGGGGCACCGGCCGGGCCGCGCCGGTTCGGCGGATTCGCGCAGCTCGAGCCCGATTGGGAGGCACCCGCGCGCGTGAG
>JAHDYE010000141.1 GCA_023383035.1 Burkholderiaceae bacterium
TCGTCAACATGGCCGCCTGGACCGTCATCGACGCGAGCGTCGAGCGCTGATCCGCGCGCGGCACGCTGCGCGGGCCGGCACGGCCGACCACCGGCGCCGCGCCGGCGACCGCCCGTCGGCCGATGCGGCGGATGTGCCGCGCGCGCGGCACCGCTCGTCTCCGGTTCGTTGACCCGCGTCGACGGCGGCCTCTAGCATGCGGGAAACCAGCCGCTGCAGTTCCCCGCAACCCATTCGCCCGCCTCGCAGATGCCTGTCGATTCCGAGCAAGCGATCCCTGCCATCGACGACTCGACCGGCGTTCGTGTCGATGCGCGCCGGCGCTTCGAGCTGCTCGAAGACTGCCGCGAGATGGTGATCTCGCGCCTGGCGCGGGTGATCAGCGAAGCGCTCGACCAGATGAGCGACGAGCTGACCGCGATGGCGATGAAGGAAACGCGGCGCGAGGCGCAGCAGGCGCTGCTCGACGCGGTGTCGATGGTGCGGGTGCATCGTTCCGACATCGAGTTCCGTTTCCGCCAGGCATTCGCCGACGTGTTCGAACGGCGCATGTACAACCGTGCCGGGCCCGACAGCGGGCCGGAGCCGGGCGAGCTGTCGCTGCTCGGCGACGAGGCGATCGACGGCCGGATCGCGGTCGACCGGCTGGTGCAGCGGGCGCGCGGAAAGCTCGATCCGGACGAGGTGCTCGGCGTGCGCGCGCGACTGGCCGCGCTGCTGGACCGCGACTGGTTCGACGAGAACGATCATCCGGCCTCGCCCGAGGCGGTGTTCGAGGCGCTGCGCAACGCGCTCGACGAGCTCGGCCCGCCGCTGGAAGTGCGCTCGGCGCTGATGCAGGCGTTCGAGCCGCATGTCTCGGCCAGCCTGAACGACGTCTACTCCAACGTCAACGAGCGCCTGAAGAGCAATCGCATCCTGCCCCGGATCCGGCCGCGCGTGGTGCCCACGCAGGAAGGTCGTCGCGAGTCGACCCAGGCAGCGGCGAAGGGATCGGCGCAGGACGTCGCCGACCTGGCTGCGCGTCTGGCGCGCAGCGGCGTCGGCGGCAGCGGCGGCGATGCGGGCAGTGCCGCAGGTTTCGCCGGTGGTGCCGTCGGTGGTCAGGCAGGCGCCTGGGGCGCAGCCGGTGGCGAGCAGGGCGCGGCAGGCGGCGGTTTCGCGGGCGGCGGTGGATCCGCAACGGTCGGGTCGGCCGGACCGGGTGGTCTGCCGCCAGATGGCGCGGGCGCGATCGACGAGCTGATCCGGCAGATCTCCAGCGGCCATCCGACCGCGCGCCGTTCGGCGGCGCGCATGCTCTCCGATCCGACCACGTTCGGCATGGCCGACCTGCCGATGCCGTCGGTCGAGCCGCCGCTGATCGAGGCGCTGCACGTGCTGCAGTCCACGCCTGCCGCCGCGGATGCCGGGGGCGGCGGCCAGCTGGTGACGCAGCTGCTCGATCGGGCGCGCGACAAGGGCTCGCCGCTGGACCAGCTCACGGTCGAGATCGTCTCGCTGGTGTTCGACTACATCTACGCCGACCGGCGCCTGCCCGATCCGGTCAAGCAGCAGTTGCTGCGGCTGCAGGTGGTGGCGGTGAAGGCGGCACTGATCGATCGCAGCTTCTTCGCGCGCCGCCAGCACCCGATGCGGCGCCTGATCGACCGCATCTCCGACATGGCCACCGATCCCGATGCCGACATCGGTCCCGAGTCGGGGCTGATCGCCGGCATCGCCGACACGGTCGACTGGATCATCGAGAACTTCGACAGCGACCTGGCGACTTTCGAGGAAGCGATGCGCCGCTTCGACCTGCTCGCGCACGCCGAGGCCGAGCGGCGCGCCGCCCGGCTGGCCGAGATCGCGCGCCAGGCCGAACGGCTGGAAGCGCTGGCGAGTGCGCAGGAACAGGGTCACGCCGAGATCGCGCTGCGCATCGACCCGGTCACGCCGGCGTTCGTGCGCGAGTTCCTCACCCGCTGGTGGTCGCGCGCGCTCGCGCACGCCAGGGTCGACGGCGGCGAGAAGGGGCCCGAGGCCGCGTGGGACGACGCGTTGCGCATCGCCGAGCTGCTGATCTGGAGCGTGGCGCCCAAGCTGCCCGAGGACATCGCCCGGCTGGCATCGCTGCTGCCGCGACTGATCGGCGGCCTGACCGGCGGGTTGAAGGCGGTCGAGATCGGGCAGGCCGAACGCGAGCGTTTCTTCAACGAACTGCTGCACTGGCACACGCGGTCGATCCAGGATGCCAAGCTCAACGTCGGGCGGCCCCGGCCGCCCGAGCCCGCCGCGGTGCAGATGCAGTCCGACGGAAGCATCCGCTTCGAGGCGCGCCACCCGACCGGTGCGCCGGCCGCGGCGCCGGGCCCTGCGGGCGCATCGTTCGCGTCGGGCCGCGGCGAAGCGAAGGTGGATGCGCTGCAGCGCTCGGACCTGATCGAGATCGTCGAGCCCGACGGCTCGCGCCAGACGCTGCGCCTGGCCTGGATCAGTCCGAGCGGCAAGCTGTACGTGCTGACGCGCTTCCCCGACATCGGCCGGTCGCTGAGCCGTCGCGAGCTGGTGGCGCTGTTCGAGTCGGGCCGCGCGCGGCGCGCCGAAACCGAGAGCGCGCTCGATCGGGCCATCGAGGCCATCGCGCAGCCCGAAGCGGCCTGACGCGGAGTCCGGAAGCGGCCTGACGCGCAGTCTCCGAAGCGCCTCACCGCGCGCACGATCGCCCCGGTTCCTGTCACGACTTGCAGCACGCCCGCGCGGCCGCCTTGCGCTGCAGGCGCGCCGCGCGTAGACAGCCCCGCGGTTCTCCTTCAGCATAGCGCCGATGAACTGGCGCCGGTGGCTGCTCGCCTCGCAGTGGCTCCTGCTGGCCGCACTGGTCGCGCTGGCGGTCGTGCCGGCGGCCCGGTCGTACGAGGCGCGCACCCGGGCGATCGATTGGGTGGCGATCGACGAGCTGCCGCCGCAGGCGCGCGAGACGCTCGCGCGGGTCCGGCGCGGCGGGCCGTTCAGGTACGTGAAGGACGGGACGACCTTCTTCAATCGCGAGGGGCTGCTGCCGCGTCGCCAGCGCGGCTACTACACCGAGTACACGGTTCCCACTCCGGGCGCGCGCGATCGCGGCGCGCGGCGCATCGTGGCCGGCGGCGATCCGCGTTTCTCGGGCGAGTACTACTACACCGGCGATCACTACCGCAGCTTTCGCCGCATCAGGGAGTGACTCGAATGGGCACGCTGAGCAACATCCCCCCGCAGGCCGTGTTGCCGCTGGGCGCCTACGATCGGGACGCGCTGCGGCGTGCCGGCGAGCGCGCCGACCAGCGCCTGCTGCGCGTCGATTGCGCCAATGCCGCCGACAAGCCCGCGGTGCTGGCCGCGATCGCGAACGCCTTCGCGCTGCCGCCCCATTTCGGTCACAACCTGGATGCACTGTACGACTGCGTGACCGACCTGCAGCCTCCCGCCGATGCCGAGCAGCCCGGTTTCCTGGTGTTCCTGGAGAATCTGCCGGATACCGCCGCGTTCGGGCGCGAACAGCGCGATGCGCTGCTCGATGTGTTCCGCGACGCCGCCGACTACTTCTTCGAGCGCAAGACGGCGTTTCGCGTGTTCTACTCGGTGTGCGATCGCCGCGGCGGCAAGCCGCACGCCCGCGCCTCCTAGAAATCGCCGGCCCGCGCTTGCAGCACCGCGATCGCCGCCAGACCGGCGGTTTCGGTGCGCAGCACGCGCGGCCCGGCGCGCACCGCCTCGAACCCGTGGGCGCCGGCCGCCGCCAGCTCGTGCGCGGCCAGCCCCGATTCGGGCCCGACCAGCAGCTCGACGCCCGCATCGTCGTCGATGCGCAGCTGCGACAGGCGGATCGGACCGGTGGGGGCGAGGACGATGCGCGTACGCGCCGTCGCGCGCCCGGGATCGGCCAGCCAGCGTTGCAGATCGCGTGCGGGCGCGACCGCGGGGAGCCGGTCGCGTCCGCACTGCATGCAGGCCGCCTCGACGATGCGCAGCCAGTGCTCGTGGCGCCGGCCCATCCGTTCGGCGTCGGGCCGCGCGTGGCTGCGTGCGGACACCAGCGGCTGGATCGCGTGCACGCCCAGCTCGACCGCCTTCTCGATGGTCCAGTCCATGCGGTCGGTGGCGCTGATGCATTGCGCCAGCGTGATGCGCAGCGGGCTCTCGGCGCCGGCCTGGCTGCGCGCGCCGAGCCGCACCGTGCAGGCCTTCGGGTCGGCGCGTTCGAGCGTGGCGGCGAAGCGCGCGCCGGCGCCGTCGAAACACTCGAGCGGGGCGCCCTCGGCCAGACGGAGCACGCGCACCAGATGGTGCGAGCGCCGCGCATCGAGCGCGTGCACCTGTCCGCTGCGCAGGGCCTCGCCGTCGGCGGCGCCGATCAGGACGCGCGGTCGCATCGCGGCGCGCGGGCGAGGCCGTCAGCCGGCGACGCGGGCGGGCGGGCGGGCGGCGCGCCCGGCGGGCGCCTGCGGCAGCAGGTCGCGGAAGAAGTTCGGCAGCGCGAACAGCGCGCGGTGCACGTCGCCGTTGTAGTAGCGCAGGTCGGCGATGCCGCGCTCGGCCAGGCGCTGCTCGGCCACGCGCGGCTCGATCGCGAGCGGGTCGAGCGTGTCGGACGCGCAGCACAGGCCCCAGTAGGCGCCGTAGAGCGGGATGTACAGGCCGAGCGGGCGCACGATCGGGAACACCGTCGCCAGCTCGGCCAGCAGCCGGCGGACCAGGTCGGGCCGGAACACCGGCGAGCCGATGTGCAGCGTGATCGCCGCGCCGGGGTTCATCACGCGCTTCACGAGCCGGAAGAAGTCCGCCGTGTACAGCCGGTGCGCGGGCGTATCGGGATCGGTCAGGTCGAGCACGACCAGGTCGAAACGCTCACCGCCCCGCGTGGCCATCGACTCGACCAGCGTCCAGCCGTCGCCGATGCGGATGTCCAGGCGCGGATCGTCCAGCACGCCGCGGTGCACCTTGCCCAGGTGCTGGCGCGCCACGCGCACCACCTCGGCGTCGAGCTCGGCCATGACCACGCGCGACATCGACGGATGCTTGAGCAGCTCCTCGCTCGAGCCGCCGTCGCCGCCGCCGATCACCAGTGCCGAGGCCGGCGCCGGATGCGCGATCGCGGCCGGATGCACGATCGGCTCGTGATAGAAGAACTCGTCGCGTTCCGACGTCATGTAGCACCCGTCGAGGCGGAACAGCCGGCCCCATTGCGGCGTGTCGAACACCTCGAGCGTCTGGTACGGGGTGCGCACCGTCTCGATGCGCCGCGTGGCGGCGAAGCCGAAGGCGCTGGCCGGGTTGAGCCACTCGAGCAGCAGCTCACCCGACTGCGAGTCGGGGTCCTCGGAGCCGCGCAGGATGCGGTTGGTGTTCTGCTGGCGCGGCGCGAACGCGACGATCAGGTCGTCGAGCAGCTTCTCGGCCTTGCCGGAGTTGTCGGTGGAGAAGTTGCACACGTAGACGTCGAGCGTGACGCCGGCGCGTTCCGGCCAGGTGTGCAGCGCCAGGTGCGATTCGGCCAGCAGCACCGCGCCGGTGACGCCACCGGGCTCGCCCTGGTAGTCGGGGAAGGTGAAGAACTTCTCGTCGACCACCGTGAGGCCGGCGGCTTCGACGGCGCCGCGGCACAGTGCCTCGAGCTGCGAAGCCTCGACCAGCAGCGAAGGGCCGCACTGGCAGCCGTACAGATCAGCGGTGAGATGCAGTCCCTGCATTCCGTTCCAACCCAGCCCTACCCGTCGCCGGTGCGGACCATCTGCGGACCCTTGCCCGGGCGGGCGCGGATCCTGGATTGAAGACCCCAAGTGCCCGGCAGCGCATTGCGGCGCGGCCGGACCCGATCGGTTCAGACCGGCTCGCGCCGGCCTGTTCAACCAGTTACCTGAGCATCCCCTTGGTCTTTCGCGGGGGGATCCAGATCAGTGGAAAGCTGCGGAACCGCGGTGCGGATCCGACGAGAAGCCCACAATTATATAGGAAGCGTGATATCGCTTTCCAGACCGGATTACCCGGTTTGTTAGAATCCTCATGCCGGCGGCGAACCAGCCCGCCAGCGTCATACGGTGCGCGCCCGCCACGGGCCGCCGGCCTGGACCCGAGCTGCGAGGACTGCAATGGAGGCTCTCCTGGGACACACCGCGCAACCCGCCGCTGGCGCCGATCGCGACGCGCCGGCCTCGCACCCGGCGCCCGATTCGAAGAAGATGGCCGACGCGATCCGCGCGTTGTCGATGGACGCCGTCCAGCAGGCCAACTCGGGCCACCCCGGCATGCCGATGGGCATGGCCGAAATCGCGGTGGCGCTGTGGTCGGGCCACCTGCGGCACAACCCGGCCAATCCGCGCTGGGCCGATCGCGACCGTTTCGTGCTCTCCAACGGCCACGGCTCGATGCTGCTGTATTCGCTGCTGCACCTGACCGGCTACGACCTGCCGATCGAGGAGCTGCGCAACTTCCGCCAGATGCATTCGAAGACGCCGGGCCATCCCGAGGTCGGCGTCACGCCCGGCGTGGAAACCACCACCGGACCGCTCGGCCAGGGCCTGACCAACGCCGCCGGCATGGCGCTGGCCGAACGCCTGCTCGCGGCGCGTTTCAACCGCGAAGGCTTCCCGATCGTCGATCACTTCACGTGGGTATTCGCCGGCGACGGCTGCCTGATGGAAGGCATTTCGCACGAGGCGTGCTCGCTGGCGGGCGTGCTGCAGCTGTCGAAGCTGGTCGTGCTGTACGACGACAACGGCATCTCGATCGACGGCGAAGTGCGCAACTGGTTCCGCGACGACACGGTGCGCCGCTTCCAGGCCTACGGCTGGCACGTGATTCCGGACGTCGATGGTCACGACGTGGCGGCGCTCGAGCGCGCCATCGCGCTGGCGCGCCAGTGGGGACGCGAAGGCCGCGACGGCGTGTTCGCGCCGACGCTGATCCAGTGCCGCACCGTGATCGGCAAGGGGTCGCCGGGCCGGGCCAACAGCGCGAAGGCGCACGGCGAGCCGCTGGGCAAGGACGAGATCGCCGCCACCCGCGCGGCGCTCGGCTGGAACTGCGCGCCGTTCGAGGTGCCGCAGGAAGTTCGCGCCGCGTGGGACGCGCGCGAGCGCGGTGCCCGCCTGGAGGCCGACTGGCGCGCCATGTTCGAGCGCTACAGCGAGCGCCATCCGGCCGAGGCGCACGAGTTCGAGCGCCGCATGCGCGGAGAGCTGCCGGCGGCCTACGACGAGGCCTTCGACGCCGCCGTCGACGAGGCGCTCGCGCGCGCCGAGACGATCGCCACGCGCAAGGCCTCGCAGAACGCGCTGAATCATTTCGGCCCGGCGCTGCCGGAGCTGATCGGCGGCTCGGCCGACCTCACCGGCAGCAATCTCACCGACTTCAAGGGCGCCGGCGCGCTGCGCGCGGGCGACGGCTTCGTGCCGGGGCGCCACATCAATTTCGGCGTGCGCGAGTTCGGCATGAGCGCGCTGCTCAACGGCATGGCGCTGCACGGCGGCTTCGTGCCCTACGGCGGCACCTTCCTCACTTTCTCCGACTATTCGCGCAACGCGCTGCGCATGGCCGCGCTGATGAAGCAGCGCGTGATCTTCGTCTTCACGCACGACTCGATCGGGCTGGGCGAGGACGGCCCCACTCACCAGGCGATCGAGCACACCGCGTCGCTGCGGCTGATCCCCCACCTGGACGTGTGGCGTCCCTGCGATCCGGTGGAGTCCGCGGTGGCCTGGGGCGCCGCGATCGCGCGCCACGACGGGCCGAGCGCGCTGCTGTTCTCGCGCCAGGCGGTGCCGTTCGTCACGCGCTCGCTGCGCCAGATCGACGCGATCGCGCGCGGCGCCTACATCCTGCGCGATGCCGAGGAGGCCGACGCTGCGATCGTCGCCACCGGCTCGGAGGTGGCGCTGGCGCTGGCCGCGCGCGAGCTGCTGGCGGCCGACGGCATCGCGGTGCGCGTAGTGTCGATGCCGTCGACCACCGTGTTCGATCGCCAGGACGTCTCGTACCGCAGCTACGTGCTGCCCGCGCGGCTGCCGCGCATCGCGGTCGAGGCCGGCGTGACCGGCGGCTGGTGGAAATACGGCTGCGACGCGGTGGTGGGCATCGACACGTTCGGCGAATCGGCGCCGGCGGGCGTGCTGTTCCGCCACTTCGGATTCACCGCCGAGAACGTCGCCGACACCGTGCGCGAAGCGCTGCGCCGCCGCACCGAGCGCGGCTGAAAGCCGCCCGCCCGCGCCTACCGGATTCAACCCTGCTGGAACCGACATGACCATTCGAGTAGCGATCAACGGATACGGCCGCATCGGCCGCAACATCCTCCGCGCCCATTACGAGGGCGGCAAGAAGCACCCGATCGAGATCGTCGCGATCAACGACCTCGGCGATTCGAAGATCAACGCGCACCTCACGCAGTACGACACCGCGCACGGCCGCTTCCCCGGCACCGTGTCGGTGGACGGCGACGCGATCGTGGTCAACGGCGATCGCGTCAAGGTGCTGTCGAACCGCAACCCGGCCGAGCTGCCGTGGGGGCAGCTGGGCGTCGACGTGGTGCTGGAGTGCACCGGGTTCTTCACCACCAAGGAGAAGGCCTCGGCGCACCTGAAGGGCGGCGCGAAGAAGGTGATCATCTCCGCGCCGGGGGGCAAGGACGTCGACGCGACCATCGTCTACGGCGTGAACCACGACGTGCTGAAGGCTTCGCACACGATCATCTCCAACGCCTCGTGCACCACCAACTGCCTGGCGCCGATGGTCAAGCCGCTGCACGAGCGCATCGGCGTGCTGAACGGCCTGATGACGACGATCCACGCCTACACCAACGACCAGGTGCTCACCGACGTCTACCACGAGGACCTGCGCCGCGCGCGCTCGGCCACGATGTCGATGATCCCCACCAAGACCGGCGCGGCGGCCGCGGTCGGCCTGGTGCTGCCGGAGCTGAACGGCAAGCTCGACGGCTACGCGATGCGCGTGCCGACCATCAACGTGTCGATCGTCGACCTGTCGTTCGTGGCCGCGCGCGACACCACGGTCGACGAGGTGAACGCGGTGATGAAGGAGGCGGCCGAGGGCCCGATGAAGGGCGTGCTCGCGTACAGCGCCGAGCCGCTGGTGTCGGTCGACTTCAACCACAACCCGGCCTCGAGCACCTTCGACGCC
>JAHDYE010000142.1:0-4056 GCA_023383035.1 Burkholderiaceae bacterium
TTCGCGGCGCACGCCTCCCACGAGCGTCACGCGGCCCACGCCGCGCACGTTCTCCAGGCGGCGCTTGACTACCTGGTCGGCCAGCGTGGTGAGCTCGCGCGCGTCGCGCTGCGTCGAGCGGATCGCCAGCGACGCGATCGGCACCTCGTCGGGGTTGAAGCGTGTGACCAGCGACTCCTTGACGTCGTCGCGCAGCAGCGGGCGCACTAGTGCGATCTTCTCGCGCACGTCCTGCGCGGCCTGCGCCGGATCCACCGTGAGATCGAAGCGGACGATGACCACCGAGTTGCCCTCGAACGAACGCGAGGACAGCTCGTAGACGCCGCTGATCGTGTTGACCTGCTCCTCGATGCGGCGCGTGATGTCGGATTCGACCACCTCGGGCGAGGCGCCCGGCCAGGCGGTGGACACCACCACCACCGGGAACTCGACGTTCGGGAACTGCTCGACCGGCAGCCGGTGGTACGAGAAGATGCCCAGCACGAGGAACGCCGCCATCATCATCGTCGCGAAGACGGGATGGCCGATCGAGACGCGCGTGAACCACATCGCGTTATCGGCCCCGGTCGGGCGCGGGCGCGGCGGTGGGCTGCGACGGCGGCGACGCCGGCGCGGCTCGCGGCGGCTGCGACGAGGGCGCCGGCGGTGCGGAACCCGCTGTCGCCGGCGCGACCGCGACGCGACTGCCGCTGCGCAGCGTGCCGAGGTTCACGCCGACGATGTGATCGCCGGCCCGAAGGCCGTCGATCACCTCGGCCAGCCCGACCGCGCCCTGGCCGGCCGGCGCCGACTCGTCGCGCAGGCCGGTGCGCAGGTCGCGTTCGACCAGCCGGCCGTCGTCGATCAGGTACACGAACCGGCGCGCGCCGGCGTCGCGGATCGCCGCCAGCGGCACTACCAGCACGTCGCGCCGTTCGTCCAGCACGAGCCGGCCCTGGGCGAACATGCCGGCGCGCACGCGCGTGTCCCCGTGCGGGAACGACAGCGCGATGTAGACCGGGATCGAGCGCGTGCCGGCCTGCGTGCCGGGATTGATGCGCGCGACCCGGCCGACGTGCTGCCCGGCCACGCCCTCGATCGACAGCGTCACCGGCTGGCCGACGCGCACGCCGCCGATCTCGCTGGCCGGCACCGGCGCCTCGAGCTCCATGTTCGACAGGTCGACGATCGACACGACGCGGGCATCCGCGGCCACCTTCTCGCCGATCTGCGCGAAGCGTTCGGCGACGATGCCGGAAATCGGCGCGACCATGCGCGTGTCGGCCAGCGCCTTGCGCGCCTGGCTCAGCTGGGCCTCGGCAGCGTCGCGCGCGGCGGCGGCGACGTCGACCGCCGAGAGCGCGTTGTCGAAGGCGTTCTGCGAGATGAACTGCCGCTCGAGCAGGCGGCGGTTGTTCTCGAGGGTTCGCCGCGCCTGTTCGAGCTGGGCCTGCGCCGAGCGCAACTGCGCCTCGCGCTCGCGCACGCGCAGCGCGAAGTCGGCCGGATCGAGTCGCGCGACCAGCTGGCCGCGCCTGACGCTTTCGCCTTCGCGCACCAGGATCTCCACGATCTCGCCGGCCACTTTCGCCTTGACCGTGGTGCGCTCGACCGGCGTCAGCGTGCCGGTGACCGGGAGAGTGCGCGCGAGCGTGCCCGTGCCCACCGTATGCAGGTCGGTGCTGGCGAACTCGATCGTGCCCGGCGCGGGATCGGCAGGCCCGGCGGAAGCGGACTGCGTGGCGGCCGAAGGCTGCGCACCAGGCGCGAACACGCGCGGCCCCAGCACCGCGGCACCGGCCACGACCAGCGCCGCGGCCAGCAGCAGCAATCGGCGCATCACGCGCCGGACCCGGTGGCCGGCGCGCGCGGCACCAGCACGCCCAGCACGCTGTCCAGGTGCGCCGTCATGAAGCGGTCGATCGGCACGTCCAGCTCGGGCGGACAGCAGGGCAGGATCGAATGCTCCCAGATCGCGCGCAGCACCATCGGCGACATCCACAGCTGGATGCCCGCATCGATGTCGATGTCGCGGAACTCGCCCTGGCGGACGCCGCGCTCGACGATCGAGCGCAGCAGCTGCGCGTTCGGTATCACCACTTCGAGCTGGAAGAAGCGGGCCAGCTCGGGGAAGTTGCCGGCCTCGCCGACCACCAGCTTCGCGATGCCGGCCAGCGGCGTGGCGCCGAAGCACGACCACCACTGGCGGAAAAACTCGCCCAGCAGCGCCGCGCTCGGTGCGCTCGACTGCGCCAGGTCGCGCTTGAACGACTCGATCAGCGGCACGATCGATTCGCGCACCACCGCCTTGAACAGGTCTTCCTTGCTCGGATAGTAGAGATAGAGCGTGCCCTTGCTGACGCCGGCACGCGCGGCGACGTCGTCGAGCCGCGTGGCCGCGTAGCCTTTCTCGACGAACAGGTCGAGCGCCGCCCCGAGCAGCTCGCCGGGGCGCGCTTCCTTGCGGCGTTCCCAGCGGGGCGGACGCGCCCGGCGGGTGGTGTCTTGCGGATCGGCGGCCATGTTAATGACTTACAGGTCATTAAGTCTAGCCCCGAACCGGGCCGCAGGTCAAAGAGGCGTGGCTCCGGGCCCCATGGCCTGCAGCACTTCGTCGAGGTTCTGCGGCATGCCCAGCGCGTTGAAGCCGCAGTCGACGTAGTGGATCTCGCCGGTGACCGCGCCGCCCAGATCGGACAGCAGGTACAGCGCGGTGCCGCCGAGCTCGTCGAGCTCGACGCCGCGGCGCAGGGGAGCGCTCAGCGTGTTGTAGCGATAGATCGTGCGCGCGCTGCCGATCACCGCGCCCGACAGCGTGCGCATCGGACCGGCCGACACCGCGTTCACGCGGATGCCCTGCGGGCCGAGGTCGGCCGCCAGGTAGCGCGTGGAGGCCTCCAGCGCCGCCTTGGCCACGCCCATCACGTTGTAGTTGGGCATGACCTTCTCGGCGCCGTAGTAGCTCAGCGTGAGCGCGGCGCCGCCGCGCGGCATCAGCGGCGCGGCGCGGCGCATCACCGACGTGAACGAATAGCACGACACGTGCATCGTGTGCAGGAAGTTGGCGAGCGTGGTGTCGAGGTAGCGGCCCTTGAGCTCGTCGCGGCTCGAGTGCGCGATCGCGTGCACCACGAAGTCGAGCCCGCCCCAGCGCTGGCCGATCGTCTCGAAGGCGGCGTCCAGCGCCGCCTCGCTTTCCACGTCGCAGTCGAGCACGAACCCCGAGCCGACCTCGCGCGCCAGCTGCGCGACGCGCTTGCCCAGCGCCTCGCCCTGGTGCGTGAACGCCAGCTCGGCGCCGTGCGCGCGCAGCGTGCGCGCGATGCCCCACGCGATCGAGCGCTCGTTGGCCACGCCCATGACCAGCCCGCGCCGGCCCTGCATCAGCGACGTGGCCGGCGCCGCGCTCACGATGGATCCTCGCAGCGCGACAGCGCCAGCGTGCAGTTGGTGCCGCCGAACCCGAAGCTGTTCGACAGGATGGTCTGGTGGCGCACCCCGTCGATGCGCTGGCGCGCGATGGGAATCCTGCCGGCGCCTGCGTCGAGCGTCTCGATGTTGATGCTCGGCGCGACGAAGTCGTGCTGCAGCATCAGCAGGCTGTAGATCGCTTCCTGTACGCCGGTCGCGCCGAGCGAGTGCCCGGTCATCGACTTGGTCGACGACACGAACGGCAGCTCGTCGTCCGGGCGGCCGAACACTTCGCGGATCGCCTCGAGCTCGGTGATGTCGCCCACCGGCGTGCTGGTGCCGTGGCTGTTGATGTAGGTGACCGGCGTGGTCACGGTGCGCAGCGCGTTGCGCATGCAGCGCACCGCCCCTTCGCCGCTCGGCGCCACCATGTCGGCGCCGTCGGAGGTGGCGCCGTAGCCGGTGACCTCGGCGTAGATCTTCGCGCCGCGCGCGCGGGCGTGCGCGAGCTCCTCGAGCACCACCACGCCGCCGCCGCCGGCGATCACGAAGCCGTCGCGTCCGGCATCGTAGGCGCGCGAAGCGGTCTGCGGCCGGTCGTTGTACTTCGACGACATCGCGCCCATCGCGTCGAACAGCACCGACAGCGTCCAGTCGAGCTCCTCG
>JAHDYE010000142.1:4066-9137 GCA_023383035.1 Burkholderiaceae bacterium
GGTGCCGTTGCCGATGCAGTGCGCCGACGTGGAGCAGGCCGAGGAGATGGTGTAGTTGACGCCCTTGATGCGGAAGTTGGTGGCGGCGGTGGCCGAGGTGGTCGAGGACATGCAGCGCGGCACCATGTAGGGACCCACGCGCCGCGGACCGCGCTCCTTGCAGATCGCGGCCGCCTCGACCTGGTTGCGCGTGGACGGGCCGCCGGAGCCGACGATGATGCCGGTGCGCTCGTTGACCACGTCGGACGGCTCCAGGCCCGCATCGGCGATGGCCTGCTCCATCGACAGGTGCAGGTAGGCCGCGCCGTCGCCCATGAAGCGCCTGAGCCGGCGGTCGATCGCCGCGTCGAGGTCGATCGCGGGGCGCCCGGCCACCTGGCTGCGAAAGCCGAGCTCGGCGTATTCGGGCATCGCGCCGATTCCCGATCTGCCCTCGCGCAGCGATTGCAGCACCTGCTGCGCGTCCAGGCCGATGCACGAGATGATGCCGATGCCGGTGACGACGACCCGGCGCGTGCGAATCGCTTCTGTCATGGCTTGCCCCCTGGCGTCGCGCTCAGAGCGATTTCGGATTGTCGAACAATCCGACCTGCAGATCGCTGGCTTCGTAGATGACCTTGCCGTCGGCGCGCACCTGGCCGTCGGCGACGCCCAGCACCAGCCGGCGGTTGATGATGCGCTTGACGTCGATGCTGTAGTGAACCAGCTTCGTGTCGGGGAGAATCTGGCCGGTGAACTTGAGCTGCCCCAGGCCCAGCGCGCGCCCCGAGCCCGGCGCGCCGGTCCAGCCGAGGAAGAAACCCAGCATCTGCCACAGCGAATCCAGGCCCAGGCATCCCGGCATCACCGGGTCGCCCTCGAAGTGACAGCCGAAGAACCACAGGTCGGGCCGGATGTCGAATTCGGCGCGCACGAAACCCTTGTCGAACGTGCCGCCGGTGGTCGAGATCTCGGTGATCCGGTCGAACATCAGCATCGGGGGTAGCGGCAGCTTCGCGTTACCGGGGCCGAACAGCCTGCCGTGGCCGCATTCGAGCAGTTCGTCGTATCCGTAGGTTGCCTTGGGTATGAAGGACATCGGCTCAGGTTCTGGTTCGGGTCGTCGCCGGCCGCCGCTGCGGCGGCCACTGCCGCCATCATACGGAAAGACGGCGCCGGTCCGGAACCGGCCGGCGCTCGTCAGCGCAGGCGGGCGCTGTGCGTGAGGACGACGCCCGCGTCGCGCATCGCGGCAAGCGCTCGTTCGAGCGAGCCGTCGAGATCGATGGCGCGCGTGGCGTCGAGCAGGACCACCGTGTCGAAATGCAGCCGGCGCGCGTCGAGCGCCGAATACGCGACGCAGTAGTCGGTGGCCAGCCCGCACAGGAACACGCGCGAGAAGCCGCGGTCGCGCAGGTAGCCGGCCAGGCCGGTCGGCGTGGCGCGGTCGTTCTCGTAGAACGCCGAGTACGAATCGATGGCCGTGCGGAATCCCTTGCGGATCACCAGCTCGGCGCGCGTGGTCTCGAGACCGGCGTGGAAAGCCGCGCCGGCGCTGCCCTGCACGCAGTGGTCGGGCCACAGCGTCTGGGCGCCGTAGTCGAGCTCGATGGTCTCGAACGGGGCACGCCCCGGATGCGAGCTGGCGAACGAGCGGTGTGCCGGCGGATGCCAGTCCTGGGTGAGCACCACGTGCTCGAAGTGCCGGATCAGCGCGTTGGCGACCGGCACCAGCGCGTCGCCGTCGGCGACCGCAAGCGCGCCGCCCGGGCAGAAGTCGTTCTGCACGTCGACGACGACGAGCACATCGCGGCGCGCGTCGACCGGCGAGATGACGTCGTCCATGCCGCGAGCTTCCCATCGCGACCCGGCAGGCGTCAACGTCGCGCCGGCGCGCTACCGCCGCAGCAGGCCCTCGAGCAGCTCGCGCGGGCTGGCCGGCTTGTCGCGCTGCGCCGGGCCGGGCGCGGATTTGCCGGTCAGCGTCTCCTGCAGGCGCCGCGTCAGCGCCTGCTTGGCGGTGTCGAGCGCCAGCCCGGCGACGTCCACCCGGTACGACAGCGATGCGAACGGACCGTTCAGGCGTACCGGAACCGTGACGCCGCGCAGCGCCGCCAGCTCGGCGCCGCCCTGGCCGGAGAGGGTGCCCACCACCGAGACGCGCGCCACGTAGTCGAGCGTCCCGTCCGCCAGGTCGATCCGGCCCGAGCCGCCCACCCGCAGCAGCGGCGAGCGCAGGTCGAGGTCGTCGTTGTGCGCGACGCCGTTGCGGATGGCGAAACTTGCGTTCAGCGACGAGAACGCGGTCTTCGCGCCGTCGCCGGCGGCGCGCTCGACCGCCGCCTCCTTGCCCCGTACCGCAGCGAGCGCGCCGCGCACGCGCTGCAGCACGTCGGCCAGATCGATGCCGGCGAGCGCGCCGTCGCGCAGCGCCAGCGCTGCCGTGCCGTCCAGCGAGCGCTTCAGTGCGCTCACCGTGCGGCCGGTGCCGGTGACGTCCAGGCTCAGGTTGCCGCGGCCTTCCAGCAGGTCGCGCTCCGCGAGGCTGCGCAGCACCTGTCCGGCGTCGACGCCATCGAGCTTCATGCGCAGCGCATGGCGCCCCGTTGCAGCGAGTGTGGCGCTGGCGTCGAGCCGGCCGCCGAACACGCCGGCATCGAGCCGCGTCAGCGCGATGCGGCCCTGGCCCGAACGGATCGCCGCGACGACGTTGGCGGCCTCGACGCCGGCGGCGCGCAGCGCGCCCACGCGCAGCGAGCCCTCGGTATCGAGATCGGCGATCGGCGGCACCGCGATCGCGTCGGCGGCGCCCGTCGGGGCCGGCGCGGAGCCGGCGGCCGAAGCGCCGCCCGCGCCGCCGGCAGGCGCCGCGGCAGTCCTGCCCGTTGCGCTGCCGGTGCCGCTCGCGCTGGCCGGCGTGCCGCCGATGCCGCGGTAGCGATCGACGTCGATGCGGTCGGCCTGCAGTTCGTAGCGCAGCGTCAGCGGCGCGAAGCGGGTGGCCGCGATGCGCGCCCGCACCGTCGACGCGTCGGCGCGGCCGTCGAGCGCCAGCGTCGCGGTTCGGCCGGCTGCATCGACGCTGCCGTGGCCGGTGAGCGACAGCCTGATCCCGTCCGGCGGCAGCCCGGCGCCCGTCATGGAGGCATCGGCCCTGATCTGGCCGAACTCGAAGCGCTGCTGCGCGCGCGTCGGCGCCGAGACCGACAACGTCGCATCGATCGCGCGCGTCTTGCGCCTGACCTGCAGGCGGGCATCGATCGGTTTGCCGCTGGCGCCGCCTGCACCGAGCGCCAGCGCCGGCGCCTCCACGGTCGCCTCGATGCCGTCGCCGGTGCGCACCGCGAGCCGCGATCCGGCGAGCTCGAAACGTCCGCTGGCCGGCTCGATGTTCAGGTCGCCGCTCAGGCGCGCGTGCAGCTCGGAGGCCGCCAGCATGCGCCCGCGCGCCTCGACCTCGAGACCGGACAGGCGCGTCGCGAGCGTGCCGAAGTCGATCGTGTAGTCGCCGGCCAGCTCGAGCGCGACATCGATCATCGGGCTGTTGCCGATCAGGCGCCCGGACAGCCGGATCGAACCGGGTTCGCCGCTGGCGATGCGGTCGCTTTCGAGATTGGCCTGCTGCAGTCGCCATTGCGTATCGGCGGCTTCGTCGCGCCACCCGAGAGTGGCGTTGCGCAACTGCAGGCCCGCGATGACGATCGCCGCCGCGCTGCCGTCGCGCTGCGGCTTGCCGCCGGTTTCGCCGCCGCCGCCGGGCAGCAGGTCGTCGAAGTTGGTGCGGCCGTCGCGATAGCGCACTCCTTCGAGCTTCAGTCCGTCGAGCGTGATCCGCTCGACCACCACGCGGCGCGACAGCAGCGGCCACAGCGCGACGTCGATGCGCGCCGAGTCGAGCTGCGCGAACTCGCCTTTTCCTTCCGGACCCGACAGCCGCGCCGCGCCGATCGTCAAGCCGACCCGCGGCAGCACCCCGAGCGCGATCGCGCCGTCGATCGACAGCGTGCGGCCGGTCCGCCTGGCGACCAGCTCGATCAGCTCCGGCTTGTAGCGATTGGCGTCGAAGGTGGCCAGCAGGACCACCACGGCGAGCACCGCGAGGCCGGCCAGCGCGGCCATCGCGATCCACAGGTGGCGCAGTCGCATCGATTCACTCCGGCAGGCTCGGGAAGCGTGCCGGGGCGGGTGCGCCGCAGCGGGCTTCCGAGGGCATCCTAAGGGCGCGACGCAAGACGCGGTATGCGTGTTTCACCGGGTCGACTTACAGCCTGTTACGTCTTTTGCAGCCTTGCGGCTGTGCAGCGCGCCGGTTCACCGGTACGTTGCAGTCATGGGCCGGCGCACTCGCGATCCCGCGATCCGCGGCCCGGCATCCGGGGGTGGAACCCCGATCGAGGAGCAGAACATGAACGAGCCCTTGAAACGCATCCGCTTCGCAGCCGCCGCGGCAGCTTTGTCGCTCGGCACGCTGGCCGCGGCAGCGCCCGCACAGGCTTCCGGTTCGGTGCTCGGTGCCGTGGTCGGCGGCGGCGCGGGCGCGATCATCGGCCAGTCGATCGGCGGCCGTGACGGCGCCATCGTCGGCGGCGCGATCGGCGCGGCGGCCGGGGCAGCGGCGGCACAGCACTCGCATCGCACCGGCTACGGCTATGGCGCCGCCGTGGTCTATCCGGCGCCGGTGTACGCGCCGCCGCCGGTCTACCTGCCGCCACGAGTCGTCTACCACGCGCCGCCGCCGGTGGTCTACCACGCGCCGCCCAGGGTGGTGTATCACGCCCCGCCGCGCGTGGTGTATCGTCCGGTGCATGTTGCGCCGCGGCCGATCCACTACGGACATCCCGGCTGGCGAAACGACCACCGGCATCGCGATCACCGGCACTGAGTCGTCCCGGGCTTCCGGGTCCGTCCGTCGAGGATCCGATCCTCGCCTCGTCCCGCCCCATGCGTTCGGGGCAGGATCGAGCATCCTGAATCTCGCGGCCGGCATCGCCGGCCGCTTCGGCGCACGTGCGGCGGTGCCGCCGGTCGACGATGCGCGGCTCGCCGTTGCGCTGCAGGCCGCACGGTCGGTGGTCACCGTGCTGTTCGACGG
>JAHDYE010000143.1 GCA_023383035.1 Burkholderiaceae bacterium
TAGCTGCCCAGCGGCCTGACCGGCGTCATCGCCGACGAGGCGTCGCGCAGCTCGATCTGCGCGCGACCCTCCAGCGCGCCCTGCTTCACCAGCAGGTTCTCCCAGCGCAGGCTGAGCGCGCCCGACGGGCGCAGCGTATTCCACGGCGAACCCATGCGCCCCAGCTCGACCGACGGCAGCACGAGCGATCCGCCGCTGACGCGCACTTCATCGTAGTCGCCCTGGATCCGGACCGGCTGCGTCATGCCTTCGATGCGGATCGCCGCGTCGACCTGACCGATCAGCAGCGGCAGCGGGCGCAGGTTCCAGTCGATCCGGCCCGGTACCGTGACGCCGGCCAGCGAGCGGCGCTCGCCTTCGTTGGCGCCGAGATCCACCAGCACCAGCCGCCCCGAGCCGCGCCAGATCGTGCCGTCGGTTTCGGCGAGCCGCACGCGTCCAGCCGTGGCGCGATCGAGCGCCCGGTCGGCGAACGCCGCCGGCGCCCCGGCTGCCAGCGCGATCACCGCGCCGACGATGCCGACCAGCCCGTACAGCAGCATGCGCCCCTGGTTGACGCGCATCAGCGGCCCTCCGCGCGCGCTTCGCGGCGCGGCATCTCGAGCGCCAGCCGCACCGACACCACGCCGATACCGGTTTCGCGCGTGACGGCCGCGTCGACCACGCGCAGGCGCGTGGCCCGTGCCGCCGAATCGAGCCAGGCCAGCCACGTCGCATACGAGACGCTCTTGAAGCGAAGGTCGAACAGGTTGCCGCTGTGCGAGAGCTGTGCCAGCGCAGGTTTCAGGCCGGCGCTCTCGATCGACTGCTCCAGTTGCGTCTTCACCGCCTGGGGTGAATCGGTGCCGGCCGGCACCGCGTCGAGCCGCCGCGCCTCGCCGGCGAGTTGCTCCATCTGCGCGAGCTGCGCGCGCAGCGTCGGCAGTTCTCCCTGCACCTGCCGACGCCCGATCCACGCCGGCTCGAACAGGATCAGCCAGGCCAGCACGATGACCAGCAGGCTCACGCCGGCGATGACGATGCGCCGCTCGCGCGCCGTCATCAGTTGCCATCGCTGCAGGAAGGTCTCGAGCATGGGACGGCTCCGCCTTCAGCGCAGCAGCGCGACGGTGGCGGTAGGTTCGCGTTCGCTGTCGAACTTCACCGACAACCCCTGCTGCTGGCCGTTGCGCACCAGGATGTCGCGCACCGAGCGTGCCTCGTAGAAGCCGGGCTGGAAGCGCACGCGCAGCCGCGCGTCGCGATACTCCACGCTGGCCATCGAATCGGCCGCCTGCCCGCCGAGCACCTGCGAGAAGCGCGCCAGCAGCGGCACGAAATCGTCCGGACCCGCCTGGCCGGCGCGAGTGCGCAGGCCCGCCACCTGGCGCTGCATCTGCAGCAGCGGATCGACCACCACCTGCGAAGCAGGAAACGTCTGCCGGTAGCGCTGCTCGATCTGTTGCGCGAGCATGTCGCGCTCGCGCACCAGCGTTCCCCAGTGCAGGTTCAATCCGAGCAGCGCCACGACAGCCGCTGCCGCGGCGAACGCGGCAGGCATGCGCCACGCGCCCCAGTCGATGTCGGCGAACCAGCGTCCTGCGGCGGTGCCGGGCCGCGCGGCCAGCAGGTCCAGCGGTGCGGCCACCGGAAACGGCAACGCGCGGATGTCGGCCTCGAAGCCGGCGCGCGAGGCGGCCTTGAGCACCGGCGTCTGCCAGCCGGCGTCCTCGACGAACACCGCCAGTCGCCGCCTCAGGCGCGGCGGCTCGGCGGGCAGCTCGCGCGCGGCCAGGCCGGCCACCGCGCCAGGGTCGGGAATGGTGACTGGCGGCGCGGCGTCGGGGGCAGGCTCGGCGAACGGCGCCGACGGCGTGCCGGCGTTGGCCATCAGCATGACGATCGCTTCGGCGCGCGCGTTGGCCTGCGTGGAGGCACCCCAGCCGATGCCGTCGAACAGGCCGGTGCGAAGTACCAGTCCGTCGTTCAGGCAGGCGAGCGCGGTACGGTCGGCACCGACCGGCAGCGCGAGCTGCGCCGGCCATGCGGCCTGCACCACGATGCCGCGGCGCTCGAATGCGCCGATCACGAATTCGAGCCAGGCGCGATCGATGGCCGCCACCAGCCGCTGCCCTTCACCGCCCAGACGCGGGCCGAGCGCGAACGCGCAGGCCTGCGCGTCCTGCAGCAGCAGGTCCTCGACCGCGTTGGGCAGCGCCTGCTGCAGCCGCGCGCCCGACAGCGACGGCACCGTCACGTGGAGCAGGTTGACATCGCGCGCATCGAAGATCAGCGTGGCCGACTTCAGCACCGGCAGCGCGTCCAGGCTCACGCGCACGTAGCGCGCGGTGCTGGCACTGCCGAACACGGTCACCGGCTGGCCGCCCAGATTGGCGCCGCCGCCCACCTTGTCCGACACTGCCACCGGCAGCATCGCGAGCAGCACCGGTTCGGTCGCGAAGGCACGTTCGCCGATCGCGCGCGGCGGCAACCAGACGATCGCCTGGCCTTTTCTCAGTACCTGTGCTGCCATATGAGTTCCACGCGATTGGCGCCGCGATACAGGAGCGCTTCGCTCTGCGATTCGACGCGTCCGAAGCGTACCACCCCCTTGACGAAGAAAAAGTCCGAACCGACGGACAGCAGGTTGGCGGGCAGCACCGGCGAACCGTCGAATCGCGAGCGCGCGACGTCGAGGCTCGCGAAGTAGGTTCTCTGCCGTACGCCTTCGACGAAACGGCGTGCCGCCTGCAGGTCGGTGTCGGCGATGCTGGCCGCCAGCACCTCCGGCGGGGCGGTGTTGACGTTCACCTTCGAGTTCTCGGTCACGAACTCGGAGGCACCGAATCGTACCCGCTTCGGCAGGAAGACCACGAACGGCTCCAGTGCCACGGTGGTCGCCTCGTCGAAGCCCGGCACCGTGCGCAGGTCGGCCAGCTTGAGCAGCGGCAGCGCCGAAGCCTGCGGTCGGCGCCCGCCCACCATCGGGGGATAGGCCCGCAGCAGGCGCATCTGGAGCTGGCCCGCCAGGCTCTCCGGGCGCCCGACGATCGCCAGCAGGCGTTCGAAGACCTCGCGATGCAGGGTCGACGGCTGGCCGTCGATCACCAGGTTGTTCAGGTTCAGGCGCGCCTGCGCGTCGAACATCTGCCCGGCCAGCCGGGCGCTGCTGTCGGTGTCGCTGATGCGCGCGCCACCGGTGACCGTCTCGTCGAGTACCGTCTCCTCCACCGGCGTGGCCCACAGCTCCGTCAGGTGATCGACCGCGCCGGAGCACGCCTGGTCCACCCGCAACACCACCCAAGCCCAGTCGAGCACGGCGGTCTCGATCCAGCGCATCTGTGCAAGCGCCAGGCGGTTCTCCACCGAGCGCACGATCACGTGCTCGCGCCAGAACAGGCTGCTGACGATCAGCGTGGCCAGCGTGACCACCAGCAGCACGCTGATGATCGCCACGCCCGCCTGCCCCATGCGCGGGCGTGGCGTCGCGCGACTCCGGCCGGATCGACGCACGCGCATGCTCAGTCCGTCACCGCGAAGACGCGCACGATCCGCTCGCCGCGCCGCACCAGCACCACTTCGATGCCGGTGAGCTGCGGCAGCGCCGGCCGTGCGGCGGCCCCGGGCGGCAGCGGCGCGCCCTCGGTGGCCTGGGCAGCCGTCAACAGCGGGCCGAGCGTGGCCGCGGGCAACCAGCCCCGTCCATCGAGCCAGCCGCGGAACTGCACCGTCTGCACGTTGCTCAGGATCGGCTGCCAGGTGAACGGGGTGGCGGGCACCTGCTGCGAGCCGTCGGGAGACGGTGCCGCCCACAGGCTGAAGCCGCGCTCGAAGATGCCTTCGCGCAGCCGGTAGATCACGCGCTGCACCTGCACCGCGTCGGCGCCGCGCGTCTCGCGCAGCAGGCCCATCGTGGGCGGCTCACTGCCGTTGCCGCTGCCGACCGGGAAGGTGATCGACGATTCCGGCAGCCCGAGCAGGCGGATCGGCCACGACCGGCGCAGGTCTTCCTCCATCTGCGTCAGCGCCACCGACAGCGCGCGCAGGTCGTCGGAGGCCGAGACGATGCGGTCGCGCCCGCTCAGCACCGAATCCATGCCGCGCCAGCTGAGCACGGCCAGCACCGACAGCAGCGCCACCGCCACCAGCAGCTCGAGCAGCGTGAAGCCGCGTGCGCGCCGCCGGCCGCTCACGGCAGCCTCGTGGAGAAGCCGACCAGACGCGCCAGCCGGAAACTGCCGTGCTCGTCGAACACGCTGACCTCGACGCGCCGGAACAACGGGTTCGGCGTCTGGATCACGTCCTCGCGGCACAGCAGCACGACGCTCGCCTGGCTGCAGTCGTACTGGCGCCTGCCGGGATTGGGCCACTCGCTGGAGATGCGGATCTGCGCGAGCCGGTTCTCGGCGCTCCACTGCGCCAGCGTGCGGTTGCGCAGGTCGGCGCCGTTGACCGCCAGCGAGCCGGTGGCGCGGATCGCCGCCATCAGCGCAACGGCCGCGATCGTCATCGCGATCAGCACCTCGATCAACGTGAAGCCGCGCGCAACGCGGGCGCGACGCATCGTCGCATCGCACCGCCCCGCGCCGCGCCGCCGCGCCCTGCGCATCAACGCACCTCGAACGCGCCGAGCCCGTTGGCGACGATCGACGCGTTGGACTCGCCGCGCGACAGATGCAGCTCGAACGGCGCGTCGACCTGGTCGCGCCCGAATTCGATCTCGCCGCGCCCATCCGTGCGCTCGACGCGCAGGCGGGTGGGCTGCTCCCAGTTGCGCTCGCGCAGGTCGCGGTCGTCCTGCAGCTTCTGCCAATGCCGTTCGCGCCACACGAAGAAGCCGTAGCGGTCCTGGTCGGCCTCGAAGCGGATCGGCGCGCCGCGCACCTGCGCCTCTTCGCGCGCGAGCATCAGCAACTGCGCCAGCCGCTCCGCCTCGAAACGCAGGCTGCGGTCGAAGCCGCTGATCGACAGCGACACGATGCCGATCATCACCCCGGCGATGACGATCGCGACCAGCAGTTCGAGCAGCGTGAAACCCGCCTCGCGCGGCCGGGCGTCGGTGGCCGGCCCGTTCACGCGCTTACCGGTTCAGCGACCAGTTGCCGATGTCGGCGGCGACGCCCTCGCCCCCGGGCTGGCCGTCGGCGCCCAGGCTGAACACGTCGATCTCGCCGCGGATGCCCGGGTTGAGATACTGGTACGGCTTGCCCCAGGGATCGATCGGCGCCTGCTTCAGGTAGGCCTTCCAGTTCTGCGGCATCGGCTCCAGCGTGGGACGCTCGGCGAGCGCCGACAGCCCCTGGTCGGTGCTCGGGTAACGCTGGTTGTCGAGCCGGTACAGATCGAGCGCCTGCAACAGCTGCGCGATCTCGGTCTGCGCCGCCTTCACCCTCGCTTCATCGGGTTTGCTCATGATGCGCGGCACGGCGATGGCGGCCAGCACGCCGAGAATCACGATCACCACCATGATCTCGATCAGCGTGAAGCCGCGCTGCTGCCGCGTCGGCCTCCGGTCGTCCGACGAACGGTGCATCGATACTCCAGAATGTTTCCTTGACGACTCGGGCTATCATACCAGCGCACTTCCGCACCCTTGCATCCCCCGAAATGCGCCTCAAACGAACGGTCGCCTCGGCCAGATGGACGTCACTGGCGGCTTCGTTCGCGACGTTCACGCTGCTGTGCGCGACGATCGCGTACTGGACCCTGCAACTGCTCGCGCCGCCGGTGCCGATCGCGCCGCCCGGCTCGCTGGTCGATCATCGCGACGCCCCCGATCTGGTTGCAGCCGTCAAGCTGTTCGGACAATCGGGCGGCACGGCAACGACGCTCGCGGCTGCCGCGCCCGCCAATCTGCAGGTGCTCGGCGTGGCGGCCAGTGCGGTGCGCGGCAGCGCGGTGCTGGTCGTCGACGGCCAGCCCGCGAAAGCCTATCTGGTCGGCGAGGCAGTGAATGCCGGCACCCGCCTGGTCGAAGTACGCGCCGATGCCGCGGTCGTCGAGCAGAACGGCGTGCGCGTCGAACTGGTGGCGCCGCAGCGACCGTCGGAGAGTCTGCTGTGGGCGGGTCCGGCGCGCAGCGCCTCGCCGGCTGCCGCACGTACCTCGCCGCCGGTGTCGGCTTCCGCCGCCCCCGCGCGCCCGGTGATTCCGCCCCCTCCCGCAACGCCGCCGGCCGCTGCGCCCGCCATGGCGGCGCCCCCCGAAGCGCCGGCGCGCGTCGTGCCGGCTCCCGACCCATCCGTGCCGGGCCAGGCTGCGCCGGGCCAGCCGATGCCCGAGCCGCTCGTGTCGCGCGAACCCCCCGCGGAGCCGCCGGCCGCGGCGGCGAACGCGCCGGCCGCAGCCCCCGCCGGCGAGGGCACCACGCGATGAGGCAATACCTCGATCTGCTCGAGCGGATCCTGCGCGAAGGCGTCGATCGGCCCGACCGCACCGGCACCGGCACGCGCGCGGTATTCGGCCACCAGATGCGCTTCGACCTGTCCGAAGGTTTCCCGCTGGTCACGACCAAGAAGCTGCACACCCGCTCGATCGTGCACGAGCTGCTGTGGTTCCTGCGCGGCGACACCAACGTGCGCTACCTGCGCGACAACGGCGTCACCATCTGGAACGAATGGGCCGACGAGAACGGCGATCTCGGGCCGATCTACGGCAGGCAGTGGCGCGACTGGGTCACCGCCGACGGCCGGCACATCGACCAGATCGCCGGCCTGATCCGCCAGATCCGGAGCGATCCGTGGTCGCGCCGCCAGATCGTCAGCGCCTGGAACGTCGGAGATCTGCCGGCGATGAAGCTGGCGCCCTGCCATTGCCTGTTCCAGACCGCCGTCATCGGCGGCAGGCTGCACCTGCAGCTGTACCAGCGCTCGTGCGACGTGTTCCTCGGGGTGCCGTTCAACATCGCCAGCTACGCGCTGCTGCTGGCGCTGCTCGCGCACCAGTGCGACCTGCAGCCCGGCGAGTTCGTCTGGACCGGCGGCGACGTGCACCTGTACAGCAACCATCTCGAGCAGGCGCGCATCCAGCTCGAACGCGAGCCGCTGCCGCTGCCGCGGCTCGAAATCGTGCGCAGGCCTGCCTCGATCGATCAGTACGAGTACGAAGACATCCGCTTCGAGGGCTACCGGACGCACCCGCACATCGCCGCGCCGGTGGCGGTCTGAGCGACGCCGTCGCGGCGTCGCCCCCTGCGTCAGAACGCGCGCGCGCTCGTGCTCAGGAACGCGGGCGCGCGGTCGTGCGACCGCGTTCGCGGCGCGCCGCGGGCGCACGCCGCGGCTTGCGCCGGTTCGTCGCCGCCCCCGCCGCGGCCTGCGTCGCCTCGTCGGGTGTCGCGTCGTCACGCAACGCCGCGCCGTTGACCTGTGCGGCCGGCCCGAGCGGCCTGCCCTGCTGGCGTTCGATCAGGCGCAGCATCGTGGCCAGCGTGATCGAACCGAGCGTCGCCTTGGCGATCTCGTCGATCTCGAACATCACCGCGCCGAGCGCCATGCCCACCGGCGTCGATTCGCTCGGCTCGCGACGTTCGGCCGACGGTGTGGCGAAGTCCTCGAACAACTGGATGATGTCCATCAGCGTGATGCGGCGCGCGTTGCCGGCGAAACGGTAGCCGCCGCCCACGCCGCGCACCGACTCGACGAAACCCGAGCGCGCGAGCTCGGAGAGCACCTTGGCCAGGTGGTGCGGCGATACGCCGTACTTCTCCGCGATCTCCGACGCCGGTATGTGACGCGACGGATCGATCGCGAACTCGAGCACGCTGTACAGCGCCAGCGAAGTGTTCTTCTGCAGCCTCATCGGGCTCGCCCATGTTCAAGCATCGAGGTCCATCTCCAGCGGCATGAACGGGCCGGCCATCATCCCCTGGCTCCTGAAAAAGGAAAGGATCAGCGTGTTGTCGCGCGCCAGGATGGTACGCAGCTTGCGCACGCCCAGACGCCTGAAGCCCTCGCACAGCGCCTGCAGCAGACGCGTGGCCACGCCGGCGAGCCGCAGGTCGGGCGCCACGTTGATCGCGAACACCCAGCCGCACGGCGGCGAGCCGAATTCCCAGTCGCGCACTTCGCCGATCACGAAGCCGACCACGCGCCCGTCGACTTCGGCCACCAGGAAATGCCGCTCGGGGCGCGCCCCCTCACCATAGCGGCGAAAGATCGACAGCCAGTAGTTGCGTTTCTCCAGGCCGGTGACGATCGCGTCGATCTCGATCACCTGGTCGAGATCGGCGCGACGCGCCGGGCGGATGGCGACCACTCCGGACGGCTTGCGCGCGGCCGCACCCGGCGCGGCGCGGCGTCGAGCGGGGCGACTGTTGCCGGAACCGGCAGCGGGAGATACCCTCGCACCGGGAGATACCCTCATCATTGGGGCTCCGAAACTCTGATACAGATCAAATCCAATACCCGCATTCCGGTACCAGAATAGGTGTTAATGGGCGCGCTGTAAATGCTTCCGTTGTCGCCCGATGCAGACATCCGCCGACGGTTCCGCACCACGACCGCCGCGGCGGGTACATCGCGTCGATCCGCGCATCCGCGCCGTCGACGTCAAACACGGCAGGCCCCGTCCGGCCCGGCCCTTGCAGAAGAGCAAAGGAGACTCGCATGAAGTTCATCGGAAGCACCCGCGCCGCGATCAGGATGGCGGGAACGGTCGTCGCCAGCGTCCTCGTGGGCACGGCCAGCGTCGCCGCGCAGGAGCCTATCAGGATCGGCGCCTTCCTGTCGGCCACCGGCCCGGCCGCGTTCCTCGGCGACCCCGAGCAGAAAACGCTCGAGATGTACGTCGAACGGATCAACGCCGGCGGCGGCGTGCTCGGGCGCAAGCTGCAGCTGTTCGCCTACGACAGCGGTGGCAACGCCGAGAAGGCGCGCACCTTCACCAAGCGCCTCATCGAGCAGGACAAGGTCGACGTGATCGTCGGCGGCTCCACCACCGGCGAGACCATGGCAGCGGTGCCGCTGGCCGAGGAAGCGCAGGTGCCGTTCATCTCGCTGGCCGGCGCCGTGGTCATCATCGAACCGGTCAAGAAATGGGTGTTCAAGACGCCGCACACCGACCGCATGGCCTGCGAGAAGATCTTCACC
>JAHDYE010000144.1:0-5753 GCA_023383035.1 Burkholderiaceae bacterium
GGCGTGCGTGCCTGGGCCGTGTGCGCCCTGCCGGCGGGGCGCGCGGCGTTGCGGCGCAGGGCCCTGCTCCAGCTTCGGGCGTTCATCGACCGCGAAACGGCGGCCACGAAGCACTGAGGACGCGCCAGCGATGCCCCGATTCACCTCGACGACCGAGTTCGATCACGCGACGCCCGAACGCACCGGCGTGCTCCTCGTGCAGCTCGGCACACCCGACGCGCCGCACGCCGGCGCGGTGCGCCGTTTCCTGGCGCAGTTCCTGGGCGATCCGCGCGTCGTCGAGATCCCCAGGCCGATCTGGAGGCTGGTGCTGCACGGGCTGATCCTGCGAACGCGGCCGCGCAAGTCGGCCGCGAAGTACCTGCGCATCTGGACACAGCAGGGATCCCCGCTGGCGGTCTACACCAGGCTGCAGTCCGAGCTGCTTCGTGGCGCGCTGGGCGAGAGGGGCCTGGCGGTCGAGGTGGCGGCGGCGATGCGCAATGGCAAGCCGTCGATCGCGAGCGTGCTGCGCGAACTGCGCGATCGCAACGTGACCCGGCTGCTCGTCGTGCCGCTGTACCCGCAATACTCGGGTAGCACCACGGCGAGCAGCTACGACGCGATCTGGTCCGAGCTGCGCCGGTGGCGCAACCTGCCCGAGCTGCGCACGGTGCGCGGCTTTCACGTCTTCGACCCGTACATCGAGGCGCTGGTCGAACGGGTGCGCGCCTCCTGGATGGACGAAGGCCCGCCCGATCGGCTCGTGATCAGCTTTCACGGATTGCCGCGCAGGATGCTGCTGCTGGGCGATCCCTACCACTGCGAATGCCTCGCCACCGCGCGCCGGCTGGCTGCGCGCCTGGGCCTGCCCGACGAGCGGGTCGTCGTCAGCTTCCAGTCCAGGCTCGGGCGCGCTCGCTGGCTCGAACCCTACACCGACCGCACGCTGGCGGCGCTCGGCAGGTCGGGGGTGGGCCGGGTCGACGTCGTCTGCCCGGGGTTCGTCGCGGACTGCCTCGAGACGCTCGAGGAGATCGCGATCGAGGGGCGCGAGACCTTCCTCGCCGCCGGTGGTCGCGAGTTCCGCTACATTCCCTGCCTGAACGATCATCCCGCCTTCATCTCGGCACTCGCCTCGCTGGTCCAGCAGCATGTCGGTGGATGGCCGGTGCTGCGCCCCGACGCGCAGGCGAGCGCCGGGGGCGATCGCGAGTTGCGCGTCCGCCGCGAGCGCGCGCTGGCGCGCGGCGCCGCGCGCTAGCCGGGCCGCTGCGGCAGGTCGCGGGTCCGGCCGATCCGCCGGCTGCGAGGGCTGCGGCGGCTTCGGCGGCGCGCGCTGCTCGGGGCTTGATTTCCCTGATTCCGCCCCAACCTCCCTTTAGAGAATCCGCCAAGTCATTGATTTTTCGAGGGAGCTGATGAATTCCGACCAACCATCCGGCGCCGGCGCCCAGCCGCGCGAGCAGCCCGACCCGCACGGGCACGGGCAGCGTTCGGACGACCGAACGAATCCTCAAACGCCGCTCCCCGGTGATTCCGCCGCGGCGCCGGAGGCGCTCGCTGCCGAGGACCTGAGCCACGAACTTCCCCAGCGGCTCGCCGACGCAGAGGCCCGCGCTGCGGAGAACCACGACAAGTTCCTGCGCGCGCATGCCGAGATGGACAACATCCGCCGGCGCGCCCAGGAAGAGGTCTCGCGCGCGCACAAGTTCGCGATCGAGTCGTTCGCCGAGTCGCTGCTGCCGGTAAAGGACAGCCTCGAACTCGCGTTGAAGACCGAGGCCGCCACGGTCGAGGCGATGCGCGAGGGCGTCCGGGCTACCTTGCGCCAGTTCAGCTCCGCCTTCGAGAAGAACCGCCTGATCGAGATCGATCCTGCCGGGCAGAAGTTCGACCCGAACCTGCACCAGGCGATCTCGGTGGTACCGGGTGGCGGCGCGACGCCGCCCAACCACGTCGTGTCCGTGCTGCAGAAGGGCTACACGATCAACGATCGCGTGCTGCGCCCGGCGCTCGTCACCGTCGCGCAGGCCTGAGCCGCGCGCCCGGACGAAGGCTTGAATTCGGGCACCGGCAGACGCACTTACAGAACAACTGACCAATTCTGAACGAGGACTGACACATCATGGGCAAGATCATCGGCATCGACCTGGGCACGACCAACTCGTGCGTCGCGATCATGGAGGGCGGCCAGCCGAAGGTGATCGAGAACTCCGAGGGGGCGCGCACGACGCCGTCGATCATCGCGTACATGGAAGACGGCGAGATCCTCGCCGGCGCGCCGGCCAAGCGCCAGGCCGTGACCAACCCGCGCAACACGCTGTACGCGGTCAAGCGGCTGATCGGACGCAAGTTCGAGGAGAAGGAAGTCCAGAAGGACATCAAGCTGATGCCCTACGAGATCGTCAAGGCCGACAACGGCGACGCCTGGATCAAGGTGCGCGACAAGAAACTCGCGCCGCCGCAGATCTCGGCCGAAGTCCTGCGCAAGATGAAGAAAACCGCCGAAGACTACCTCGGCGAGGAGGTCACCGAGGCGGTGATCACGGTGCCGGCGTACTTCAACGACAGCCAGCGCCAGGCGACCAAGGACGCAGGACGCATCGCGGGGCTCGAAGTCAAGCGCATCATCAACGAGCCCACCGCCGCGGCGCTGGCGTTCGGGCTCGACAAGGCGAGCCGCAAGGACCACAAGATCGCCGTGTACGACCTCGGGGGGGGGACTTTCGACATCTCGATCATCGAGATCGCCGACGTCGACGGCGAGAAGCAGTTCGAGGTGCTCTCGACCAACGGCGACACCTTCCTCGGCGGCGAGGACTTCGACCAGCGCATCATCGATTACGTCATCGCCGAGTTCAAGAAGGACCAGGGCGTGGACCTCGGCAAGGACGTGCTCGCCCTGCAGCGCCTGAAGGAAGCCGCGGAGAAGGCCAAGATCGAGCTGTCGTCGTCGACGCAGACCGACCTTAACCTGCCGTACATCACGGCCGACGCGTCCGGCCCGAAGCACCTGAACATGAAGATCACGCGCGCCAAGCTCGAGTCGCTGGTCGACGAACTGGTCGCGCGCACGATCGAGCCCTGCCGGCTCGCGCTGAAAGACGCGGGCCTCAAGGCCTCCGACATCGACGACGTGATCCTGGTCGGCGGAATGACGCGCATGCCCAAGGTGCAGGCCACCGTGCAGGAGTTCTTCGGCAGGGAGCCGCGCAAGGACGTCAACGCCGACGAGGCGGTGGCGGTGGGCGCGGCGGTGCAGGGCTCGGTGCTCGCGGGCGACCGCAAGGACGTGCTGCTGCTCGACGTCACCCCGCTGTCGCTGGGAATCGAGACGCTCGGCGGCGTGATGACCCCGATGATCAAGCGCAACACGACGATCCCGACCAAGCACGCGCAGGTGTTCTCCACTGCCGACGACAACCAGCCGGCCGTCACGATCAAGGTCTACCAGGGCGAACGCGAGATGGCCGCCGGAAACAAGCTGCTCGGCGAGTTCAACCTCGAGGGAATTCCGCCTTCGGCGCGCGGCACGCCGCAGATCGAGGTCACCTTCGACACCGACGCCAACGGCATCCTGCACGTGTCGGCCAAGGACAAGGCCACCGGCAAGGAGAACAAGATCACCATCAAGGCCAACTCGGGCCTGACCGAGGCCGAGATCCAGAAGATGGTCAAGGACGCCGAGGCCAACGCGGCCGAGGACCACAAGCGCGTCGAGCTGACCAACGCGCGCAACCAGGCCGATGCGCTGGTGCATTCGGTGAAGAAGTCGCTTGCCGAGTACGGCGACAAGATCGACGCTGGCGAGAAGTCGAAGATCGAGGATGCGCTGAAGGCGGCCGAGGAATCGCTGAAGTCCGACGACAAGGACGAGATCGAGGCGAAGACCAACGCGCTGATGACCGCGTCGCAGAAGCTCGGCGAGCTGATGTACGCGAAGGCGCAGGCCGAAAGCGGCGCGGCGCAGGCGCCCGAAGGCGGTGCCGCGCCCGAAGGCGCCTCGGAAGCGCGTCGCCCGAAGGAAGACGACGTCGTCGATGCCGACTTCAAGGAAGTGAAGCGAGACGCTTGAGCCAATAATGGCAAAACGTGACTACTACGAAATACTCGGCGTCGCCAAGAACGCGACCGAGGACGACCTGAAGAAGGCCTATCGCAAGCTCGCGATGAAGTACCACCCGGACCGCAATCCGGACAGCAAGGACGCCGAGGAGAAGTTCAAGGAGGTCAAGGAAGCCTACGAGATGCTGACCGACCCGGCCAAGCGCGACGCCTACGACCGTTTCGGCCACGCCGGCGTCGATCCCAACGCCGGCGGCTTTCCGGGCGGGGCCGGCGGCCAGGGCTTCGGCGGCTTTGCCGATGTGTTCGGCGACATCTTCGGCGACATCTTCGGCGGCCAGCGCGGGGCGGGCGGCGGACGGTCCAACGTGTATCGCGGCGCCGACCTGCGCTACGCGATGGAGGTCACGCTCGAGCAGGCCGCCCACGGCTACACGTCCGAGATTCGCGTACCCAGCTGGGAAGAATGCGAGACCTGCCGCGGCAGCGGCGCCAAGCCGGGCACCAAGCCGAAGGTGTGCCAGTCGTGCGGCGGACAGGGCGCGGTACGGGTGCAGCAGGGCTTCTTCTCGATCCAGCAGACCTGCCCGACCTGTCGCGGCAGCGGCAAGGTGATTCCCGAGCCGTGCACCACCTGCGAGGGCGTCGGGCGCGTGAAGAAGAACAAGACGCTCGAGGTGAAGATTCCGGCCGGCATCGACGACGGCATGCGCATCCGCTCGGCGGGCAACGGCGAGCCGGGCATCAACGGCGGGCCGCCCGGCGACCTGTACGTCGAGATCCGCGTCAAGGAGCACCCGGTGTTCCAGCGCGACGGCGACGACCTGCACTGCGAGGTGCCGATCGGCATCACCACCGCCGCGCTCGGCGGCATGGTGCAGATCCCGACGCTGAGCGGACGCGCCGAGATCGAGCTGCCCGAAGGCACGCAGTCGGGCAAGCAGTTCCGGCTGCGCGGCAAGGGCATCAAGGGCATCCGCTCGAGCTATCCGGGCGACCTGTACGCGCACATCGTGGTCGAGACGCCGGTGCGCCTGAACGAGAAGCAGAAGCAGATGCTGCGCGAGCTCGACGCGTTGCTGAAGGACCCGAAGCACAGCCCTCAGACCAGGGGCTGGATGGATCGCGTGAAGGACTTCTTCCAGTGAGGCTCACCTTCGCGGGTGCCGCCGACACGGTCACCGGGTCGCGCTACCTGCTCGATTCGGGCGAGCGCCAGATCCTGCTCGACTGCGGACTGTTCCAGGGATTCAAGAAGCTGCGCGACCGCAACTGGGCGGCGTTCCCGATGCGCCCGCGCGATATCGATCGCGTCGTGCTCAGCCACGCGCACCTCGATCACAGCGGCTACCTGCCGGCGCTGGTGCGCGACGGCTTTCGCGGAGCGATCGTCGCCACCGAGGCCACGCGCGAGCTGTGCGAGATCCTGCTGCGCGACAGCGCGCGGTTGCAGGAGGAGGAAGCCGAGTTCGCCAACCGGCACGGCTACTCCAAGCACAAGCCGGCCCGTCCGCTCTACACCAGCGAGGACGCCGAACGCGCGCTCGGGCGGATCGCGACGATCGGCTTCGACGAGGACTTCGACCTTGGCGACGGACTGGCTGCCCGCTTCCTGCCCGCCGGCCACCTGCTGGGTGCCGCGATCGTGCGGCTGCAGCGCGGGCATCGCTCGCTGGTGTTCAGCGGCGACCTCGGCCGCCCGCACG
>JAHDYE010000144.1:5763-9053 GCA_023383035.1 Burkholderiaceae bacterium
GCGGCCCGACGACCTGGTGATGCAGGCGCCGCGTGCGGTCGAGTCGGCCGATACGCTGATCGTCGAATCCACCTACGGCGATCGCAGCCACGTCGACCAAGACGCCGAAGCCGTGCTCGGACGGGTGATCCGCGAAACCGCGGCGCGTGGCGGCACCGTGCTGATTCCGTCGTTCGCGGTGGGCCGGGCGCAGACGCTGCTCTACGCGCTGTACCGCCTGAAGGAGCGCGACGAGATTCCGGAGATTCCGGTCTACCTCGACAGTCCGATGGCGGTGGACGCCACGCGCCTGTATCACCGTTTCCGGCGCGACCACCGGCTAACGCCCGAGCAGTGCAGCGGCATGTATCGCGCCGCGAAGCTGATCACCACGCCGGAAGAGTCCAAGCGGCTGGCCGCGCTGCGCATGCCGGTGGTGATCGTCTCGGCCAGCGGCATGGCCACCGGCGGCCGGGTGCTGCACCACCTCAAGCGCATCCTGCCCGACCCGGCCAATCACGTCGTGTTCGCGGGCTTCCAGGCGCCGGGCACGCGCGGCGCCCACCTCGTCGGCGGCGCGCGCGAAGTCAAGATCCACGGCGAATGGCATCCGGTGCGCGCCGGCGTCACCGGGCTCGACGGCTTCTCGGCGCATGCCGATGCCGACGAGCTGATGGGCTGGATGCGCGGCTTCCGTTCTCCGCCGGGCCAGGTCTACGTGACCCACGGCGAGCCCGAAGCGGCCGACCGGCTGCGTGTGCGCATCGAAAGCGAGCTGGGCTGGCGCGCGCGCGTGCCGGAGCACCTGGAGACGGTGGACCTGGCGCTCTGAGTCGCGCGCTGCGCGCACGTGCGGCCGCGGGCCACGGCGGCACGCGCGGGGACGGCGGGAGAAACGGGAGAGGCGGGGCAGAGCGGCGCGACGGGGCAGGGCATCGCGTCCGGATTGGCCCTGATGCGACAAGCCCGTCCACGGCGCTGGTACAGTCGGAGCCATGGATGCCACCACGTTCCGCCGGCCGGTCGGACGTCCCAAGGGCCGGCAGGTCGAACCCGAAGCGCGCACGCGCCTGCAGGCGCTGCTCGACGGCCAGCCGTTGCGCCGCGACCTGCTGATCGAACATCTGCATCGCATCCAGGACGCCGAAGGCTGCCTGCCGGTGCCGCTGCTGGCGGCGCTGGCCGAGGCGATGCGGCTCTCGCAGGCCGAGGTGTTCGAGGTGGCGAGTTTCTACCACCACTTCGACGTGGTGCGCCAGACCGATGCGCGCCCGGCAGCGCTCACGGTGCGCGTGTGCGATTCGCTGCCGTGCCGGCTGGCCGGCGCCGAAGCGCTGATCGAGGCGCTGCCGCAGCGGCTGGGCGCCGACGTGCGCGTGCAGCGCGTGCCGTGCATCGGGCGCTGCGCGCAGGCACCCGCGGCGGTGGTCGATCGCCGGCCGGTGGCGCCGGCCGACGTCGAGACGGTAGCGGCGGCGGTGACCCGCGGCGAACGCGACTGTCCGCTGCCTGCCGCCCAGGACTACGCCGCGTACCGCGAGGCCGGCGGCTACCAGCTGCTGGCGCGACTGGTCGACGGCGAGCTCGACCGCGACGCCGTGCTGGGCGAGCTCGAGTCGTCCGGACTGCGCGGCCTGGGCGGCGCCGGCTTCCCGATCGCGCGCAAGTGGCGCATCGTCGCGCAGCAGCCGGCTCCACGGCTGCTGGCGGTCAACGCCGACGAGGGCGAGCCGGGCACGTTCAAGGATCGCCACTACCTCGAACGCGCACCGCACCGGATGCTCGAGGGCATGCTGATCGCGGCGGTGATGGTGGGCTGCGACGCCTGCTACCTCTACCTGCGCGACGAGTACGCCGGCGTGCGCGCCCTGCTCGAGCGCGAGCTGGCGGCGCTGCGCCGCACGCCGCCCGTGGCCGGCTACGCGTTGCCGCGCATCGAGCTGCGCCGCGGGGCCGGCGCCTACGTGTGCGGCGAAGAAAGCGCGATGATCGAATCGATCGAAGGCAGGCGCGGCATGCCGAGGTTGCGTCCGCCCTACGTCGCCGAGGTTGGCCTGTTCGGACGTCCGACGCTGGTGCACAACGTCGAGACGCTGTACTGGGTGCCCGAAATCCTCGCGCGCGGCGCCGCCTGGTTCGCCGCGCACGGGCGGCGCGGTCGCCGCGGCCTGCGCTCGTTCTCGGTGTCGGGGCGCGTGCGCGAGCCGGGCGTCAAGCTGGCGCCGGCCGGCATCAGCGTGCGCGAGCTGATCGACGAATACTGCGGCGGCATGGCGCCCGGGCACGAGCTGTACGCGTACCTGCCGGGCGGCGCCTCGGGCGGCATCCTGCCCGCCGCGCTGGCCGACGAACCGCTCGACTTCGATACGTTGCAGCCGCACGGCGCGTTCATCGGTTCGGCGGCGGTGATCGTGCTGTCGCAGCGTGACGGCGTGGTGGATGCGGCGCGCAACCTGATGGCGTTCTTTCGCGACGAGTCCTGCGGCCAGTGCACGCCGTGCCGCGTGGGCACGGCCAAGGCGCTGCGCGAGATCGCCGCGGCCGACTGGAACGTCGCGCTGCTGCGCGAGCTGTCGGCGGCGATGGCGGATGCGTCGATCTGCGGGCTCGGACAGGCGGCGCCGAATCCGGTGCTGTCGGTGCTGCGCCATTTCGCGCACGAGCTGGCGCCGGCCGGCGCAGGAACGCGGGCGCAGACGCGATGAGCGCGGCAGGCCCGACGGGTGACATCGGCGCCAAGGTTGCCGCGCCCGCGGCGCGAGCGGCGAGCGCGCAGGCAGCGATGCCGGCCGGTGCGCCGGCGTCCACCGTGCAGGCGCCGATCGGCTTCGAGCTGGACGGCCGGCGCATCGAGGCGCAGCCGGGCGAAACGATCCTCTCCGCCGCGCGCCGGCATGGCGTGGAGATCCCGCGGCTGTGCCATCGCGATGGCTATCGCCCCGATGGCAACTGCCGCGCCTGCGTGGTGGAGATCGAAGGCGAACGCGCGCTGGCGCCTTCGTGCTGCCGCACGCCGGCGCCGGGCATGAAGGTGAGCGCCGCGAGCGAACGGGCGCGCGCGTCGCAGCGCATGGTGCTCGAGCTGCTGCTGGCCGACGCACCCGCCGCCGACCGGCGCGAAGATTCCGAGCTGCGCCACTGGGCGCGCACGCTGGGCGTGGCCGCGTCGCGCTTCGCCGGGCGTGCGCAGCCCGCGCCCGACTTCAGCCACCCGGCGATCGCGGTGCAGCTCGACGCCTGCATCCAGTGCGGGCGCTGCGTGCGCGCCTGCCGCGAGGAGCAGGTCAACGACGTCATCGGCTACGCGTGGC
>JAHDYE010000145.1 GCA_023383035.1 Burkholderiaceae bacterium
GCTACGTGCAGGACGTGATGCGCGAGCGCGCCGCCGACCTGGCCGCGCTGCTGCGCGACGGCGACACCGCGATCTACGTGTGCGGCCTGAAGAGCATGGAGGCGGGCGTGCTGCAGGCGCTGCGCGACGTCGCCACGCAGGGCGGCCTGCAGTGGGAAGAGCTGGCAGGGCGGCTCAAGCGCGAAGGGCGGCTGCACCTGGAGACTTACTGAGGAAGTCGTATTGCCGGGCGCCTCGGCGCTGGATCGCGGACGGACCAGGCATGCCGCTGGCATCGCGCCGATCGGAGTCGTTGCCGTCTGAGCACGCGCGGCCATGAGCCGAAGCCCGGACGCCTCCGGCGCGCGACATCCGGTCATCCTTTTCGGCGCTTTCGACCGGCATAACCTCGGCGACCTGCTGTTTCCGCACGTGGCTGCTGCGCTGTTGCCGGGTCGCGAGCTCGTGTTCGCCGGCCTGGTGGAACGCGACCTGCGCCGCTTCGGCGGACACCGGGTGACGGCGCTGGCCGACGCGATTGCCGGCCTGCGCGGGCGTTCGGCTACCCTGATCCACGTCGGCGGCGAGATCCTTGATTGCGACGCCTGGCAGGCAGCGGTGATGCTGCTGGAGCCGGACGAAGCGCGACGCATCGTCGCGCGGCTGGACGCCCGGCCCCTGCAGGAACGGCTGCAATGGGCACAGGGCGCGCTCGGCACACCCGCGCTGGCGCCGTACACGGTGTCGCGCAGCCGGTTTCCCGGCCTCGCCGGCGTGGCCTATGCCGGCGTCGGGGGTGTCGACCTCGATGCGAGCGAGCGCGGGCTGCGCGCCGAAGTGCTGGCGGACCTTGCCGCGGCGGACGCGGTGGGCGTGCGCGACCGGCGCACGCTCGCGCATCTGGAGGCAGCCGGCGTCACCGCGCGGCTGATGCCCGATCCGGCAGTGATGGTCGCCGAGTTGTTCGGCGAGCGGATCCGCCGGCACGCCCGCGCCGGCGAAGTCGCGCAGGTCGTCGAGGCGTTTCCGCAGGGCTACCTGGCGGTGCAGTTCAGCGCCGACTTCGGCGACGATGCGACGCTGTCGGCGATCGCCATGCAGCTCGATCGTGTCGCTGCCGCCGCCGGCTTCGGCGTGATGCTGTTTCGCGCCGGCGCGGCGCCGTGGCACGACGAGCCCGAGATCCTGCATCGGGCCGCCGCGCGGATGCGCGCTGCGCCGGTGCGGGTCTTCGAATCGCTCGACGTGTGGGACATCTGCGCGCTGATCGCGGTCAGCCGCGGCTATTGCGGCAGCAGCCTGCACGGTAGGATCGCCGCGGCGGCCTTCGCTCTGCCGCGCGTCAACCTGCGCCATCCGGCGTGCGCGGAAGGCGCCGGCAAGCAGGCGGCGTTCGCGGCGGCGTGGGACGACACCGGCATGCGCGGCGCGGTCGGCATCGGGCAGATGGCCGACGCGATCCGCGACGCGCTGGGCGTGGACCCGTGGCGGCTGCGGAACACCGCTCGACGACTGGCGAGGCTGTACCGCGAGGAATTCGTACGGATCGACGCGGCGCTGGCGTGAGAATCACCGCGTCCGTGCGTCCCTCTTCAGCGGGGGAACGGCAGGTCTCGACGAAGCGCCCGGCCACGGACGCGGACGCGTCGCGAGCGTCCGGCGCGGGCGGCGGTGGCCAGGACGTCTAAACTGCCGGCCATGTCGTTTCGTCGTCCTTCCCGTTCGTTGGCTGCCCTGACGGTCGTCGCCATGCTCGCCGGCTGCGCGGGCGTGGGGTCGCAGGGCGATCCCGCGCCGCCGTCGCCCGCCGAAGTACGGGCGCAGATCGCGAGCCTCGTGCCGGCCAACGTGCCTGACCGCGCGGGCTGGGCCGTCGACATCCACGCCGCGTTCATCGCGTTGAAGATTCCCGCGACGCTGCCGAACCTCTGCGCCGTGCTGGCGGTGACCGAACAGGAGTCGGGGTATCGCGCCGATCCCGCGGTGCCCAACCTGCCGAAGATCGCCTGGGCCGAGATCGAGCGCCGGGCGGGGCGACTGCACGTGCCGAAGTTCGCGCTACGCGCGGCGCTCGGGCTGGTCTCGCCCGACGGCCGGACCTACGTCGAACGCATCGACGCGGTCAGGACCGAGAAGGAGCTCAGCGACATCTTCGAGGACTTCGTCGACATGGTGCCGCTGGGCCGACGCCTGTTCGCCGGCTTCAATCCGGTGCGCACCGGCGGGCCGATGCAGGTGGGCATCGCGTTCGCCGAACGGCACGCGCACGAGCGCGGCTACCCGTACCGCGTGGCCGGATCGATCAGGAACGAGGTGTTCACGCGCCGCGGCGGCATGTATTTCGGCATCGCGCACCTGCTCGACTACCCGGCCGCCTACGACCGGCACCTGTATCGCTTCGCGGACTTCAATGCCGGCCGCTACGCGAGCCGCAACGCGGCGTTCCAGCACGCGGTGAGCGTCGTCTCGGGCACCTCGCTGGCACTGGACGGCGACCTGGTCCGCCATGGCGATGCCGGCGATGCCGCGCCCGGCAGCACCGAGCTCGCGGTGCGCTCGCTCGGCCAGCGGCTCGGCATGAGCGACGCGGCGATTCGCCAGGCGCTCGAGCAGGGCGAGGGTCCCGAGTTCGAGCGGAGCGTGCTCTACCGGCGCGTGTTCGAGCTGGCCGAGCAGCGCGAGCGCCGGCCGCTGCCACGTGCGGCGGTGCCGCGCATCGCGCTGGCGGGGCCGAAGATCACGCGCAAGCTCACCACCGAATGGTTCGCCAACCGGGTCGAGGACAGGCAGCGTCGCTGCCTGGCGCGCGCCGCGGCGTGAGGTCCGCGGACCCGCTCGCACCGACGAGCGCGAGTGGCCGAATCACAGCCGGTACGCCAGCCGCGTTCCCTCGTCGATCGCGCGCACCGCATTCAACTCGGAGGCGACACGCGCACCACCGATGACGTCGAACGCGAGGCCCGCCTGCGTCAGCTCGCGGGCCAGCCCCTGCGACGACTCCTGCCCGGCGCAGACCACGATGGTATCGACCTCGAGCACGCGTTCCTCGCCGTCGACGCTGTAGTGCAGGCCGGCGTCGTCGATGCGCCGGTAGGTGACGCCGGTCAGCGTGCGCAGGTGGCGGCGCTTGAGCTTCTCGCGCAGGATCCAGCCGGTGGACGTGCCCAGGCGCGCGCCCGGGCGCGAATGCGCGCGCTGCATCAGGATCACGCTGCGCGGCGACTTCGGCAGCACCGGCGCGCGCAGGCCGCCGGGGGTCGCGATCGCCGGGTCCACGCCCCATTCGTCGAAGAATTCCTCGGGCGTGGGCGGTTCGTATTCGTCGATCAGCAGGTCGGCGACATCGAGCTCGAGCAGCAGTTCGGCAACGTCGAAGCCGATGCCGCCGGTGCCGATCACCGCCACGCGATGGCCGGCCTTCGCACGCCGCATCACCACGTCGGCATAGGACACCACCTTCGGATGGTCGATGCCCTCGATGTCGGGCGTGCGCGCGACGATGCCGGTGGCGACGACGATGCGGTCGTAGCCGCCGTGCGCGATCCGTTGCGCGTCCGCGCGCGTGTCCAGGTGTACCGTGATGCCGTTGCGCTCGACCTGCCGGCGGAAATAGCGCAGCAGCTCGGCGAACTCGTACTTGCCGGGGATGCGCCGCGCCAGCTCGAGCTGGCCGCCGAGCGCGGAATCCGATTCGAACAGCTCCACCGCATGGCCGCGCGCGGCGGCCGTGATCGCGCACGCGAGCCCGGCCGGCCCGGCGCCGATCACCGCCACGCGCTTCTTCGTCGTCGGCGGCGTGTCGTCGAATTCGGTTTCGCGCGCCGCCTTCGGGTTCACCAGACAGGTGGCCGCACGCTCGCTGAAGATGTTGTCCAGGCACGCCTGGTTGCAGGCGATGCAGGTGTTGATCTCGTCGGCGCGTCCGTCACGCGCCTTGTTCACGAAGTGCGGATCGGCCAGCATCGGTCGGGCCATCGAGACGAGGTCGGCCTCGCCTGCGGCGAGGATCTCCTCGGCCAGCTCGGGCGTGTTGATGCGGTTCGATGCCGCCACCGGAATGTTCACCGCGCGCTTCAGGCGCGCGATCGCGTAGCGGAAGCCGCCGCGCGGAACGTGGTAGGCGATGGTCGGGATGCGTGCCTCGTGCCAGCCGATGCCGGTGTTGAGCATGTCGGCGCCGGCGGCTTCGATCGCGCACGCCAGATGGTCGATCTCGGCGCCGGTCAGGCCGTCCTCGACCAGGTCCACCGCCGACATCCGGTAGGCGATCAGGAAATCCGGTCCGAGCGCGGCGCGGACGCGCCGCACGATCTCGACCGCGAAGCGGCAGCGGTTCTCGAGCGAACCGCCCCATTCGTCGTCGCGCCGGTTGGTGCGTGGACTGGTGAACTCGGTGATCAGGTAGCCCTCGGAACCCATCACCTCGACGCCGTCGTAGCCGCCTTCGCGCGCGAGCGTCGCGCAGCGCACGAAGTCGTCGAGGGTGCGCTCGATGTCGGCGGCCGCGAGCGCGCGCGGCGTGCGCGGGTTGATCGGCGAGCGCACGCCCGACGGCGAGACCGCGCGGTCGTGCTTCGCGTAGGCGCCCGCGTGCAGGATCTGCAACAGCATCTTCGCGCCGTGCGCATGCACCGCGTCGGTGAGCGGGCGGTGTGCCAGCGCCGCCGCCCGCGTGGCGAGCGCATGCGAGCCGGCTTCCATCGGCCCTTCGTCGTTGGGCGAGTGGCCGGCGCTGACGATCATCGCCACGCCACCGCGCGCGCGCTCGGCGTAGAAGGCGATTTCGCGCCGCTGCGCATCGGGAGCGTATTCGAGGCGTGTGTGCATCGAACCCATGACGACGCGGTTGCGCAGCGTGTGCGCGCCGATGCGGATCGGCGAAAGCAGCGTGGGATAACTCATCGGCCCCTTATACTGTCTGCATGAACGAACGTTCCGTTTCGTCCGCCATGGTACTCGCGCGCACGGTGGCGGTGTTCGTCGCGGCCGCGGTCATCGCCACGTCGCTGGGCGGCTGCGCCGTCGTCGCGGTGGCCGACGCGGCGGTCACCGTCGTGTCGACCGGGGTCAAGGTCACCGCCAAGGCGGTCGGCGCCGCCGTCGACGCAGTGATTCCCGAGGATGACGACGAGCAAGACTGACGCGCCGGCAGGCCGACGGCGCACCTTCGCCGTCGCGATCTGATACCCTTATGGGTATATGGAGCCCGCGGAGCGAACCGTCATGCGCACCGATGTCCCGATCAGCCGTTCGAGGCGGCGCCTGCTCGGCGGCGCTGTCGGCCTGTCCACCGCCGGCGCCGCGGGCCTGCGCTCTGCTGCCGCGCGCGCCGCGGCGCTGAAGACCAGCGCGCGCATCGTCATCGCCGGCAGCGGCCTGGGCGGCCTGGCGATCGCCAGTCGCCTGAGCAAGGCGCTCGACGGCGCGCGCATCACGATCGTCGACGCGAAACAGGAGCACAACTACCAGCCCGGCTACACGCTGGTGGCCACCGGCATCTGGCCGGTGACCAAGGTGCGCGACGCCAACGCCGACTTCCTGCCGGCCGGCGTCGAATGGGTGCAGGAGATGGCCGGCGGCTTCGATCCGGTGGCGAAAACGGTGATCACGACCGGCGGCCGGCGCATCGGCTACGACTTCCTGGTGGTGGCCACCGGCCTGCACCTGGACTACGCGCAGATCGAGGGCATGGATGTCGCCGCGATCGGCCGCAACGGGCTGGCGAGCGTCTATCACGGGCCGCAGGCGGCGCAGGCCAGCTGGGCGGTGCTCGACGCGTTCCGCCGCCAGGGCGGGCAGGCGGTGATGACGCTGCCGTCCGGGCCGCTGAAGTGCGCCGGCGCGCCGTTGAAGATGGCGTTCATGGTCGACGACCACCTGCGCCGGGCCGGCACCCGCGATCGTTCGACGATCGCGTTCCATTCGGCGCTGCCCGACGACACCGTGTTCGGCGTCCAGGCGGTGAACGACAACGTGCTCGGTCGCTGGAAGGCGCTGGGTATCGAGACGCATTACCTGAGCAAGCTGGTCGCGGTCGACATCGGCGCGCGGCGCGCCGTCTTCGCCAGCCCCGAAGGCGAGCGCAGCGAGGTGCCCTACGATCTGCTGCACGTGGTGCCGCCGATGCGCGCGGTGGATGCGGTGAAGAACAGCGAGCTGGCCTGGCAGGACGGCCCGTTCGCGCTCGGCGGCTGGCTCGAGGTGGACCGGGGCACGCTGCGGCATCGGCGCTTTCCGGAAGTGTTCGGCGTCGGCGACATCAACGGCACGCCGCGCGGCAAGACCGCGGCCACCGTCAAGAAGAGCGCGCCCGTGGTTGCGGGTAATCTGGTCGACCTGATCGCCGGGCGCGAGCCGTCGCAGCAGTTCGACGGCTACACGTCGTGCCCGCTGCTGGTGCGTGAAGGATCGGCGATGCTGATCGAGTTCGACTACGAGGGCCGGCTCACGCCGTCGCTGCCGATGATCGAGCCGCTGCAGGAGAGCTGGGCAGCATGGCTGATGAAGTATCGACTGCTCAAGCCCGCGTACCTCGCGGTGATCAGGGGCCGCGTCTGAGGGAGCACGCCGTGTACGAGATCTGGCTGGTTCTGAACATCGTCTGGGAAATCGCCCGCGAGAACGTGGTGCCGGTGGCGTTCGGTGTACTGGTGCTGGTGGCGCTGGTGCTGAATGCGTCGAGAAAACCGGCTGCGGCCTGGCGGCGCGCGTTCGGGCCGGCCGCCGGCATGGGCGTCGTGGTGGCGCTGGTTGCGGCGCTGGTGGTGCCGTCGCTCACCCGCGCGTCGCTGTCGGACATGAAGTACTGGGTCGACTGGTTCAACCTGTTCGCCATCGCCGCTGCGGTCGGCGGCATCGCGGCCGCGTTCGCCTGGCCGCTGGTGACGATGGCGCGCGGCACGCCGCGCTGAACGCACGCAGCCCGGCGTTTTCTGCACGATCGCGGTGCCGCGCTGCCCGATGTGGGTTACGCTTGCCGACTGGATTCGTCCACGAGGCACTGCATGCCCGTTCCCCCGAAGACGTCGGCGGCGCCCGCGCGAGGCGCGCCGGCACGTGCGCTGCGCTGGCTGGCTGCGCTGGCCACGGCGGCGCTGGGCGCCTGCGCGCACCTGGGCATGGGCGGCGACCCGATGCCGCCACTGGTGTTCGTGCACGGCAACGGCGGGTCTTCGGCCCAGTGGGAAACCACGATGTGGCGCTTCGAATCGAACGGCTGGCCGCGCAATCGCCTGTACGCGATCGATTTCCCGTATCCGTACGCGCGTGACGACGACGCCGTCACGCAGCCGGGGCGTTCGTCGAGCGCCGAGCAGATGCGGCACCTGTCGGTCGAGGTCGACCGGGTGCTGGCCATCACCGGCGCGCGCAAGCTGGTGCTGGTGGGCAATTCGCGCGGCGGCCTGACGATCCGCAACTACCTGAAGAACGTCGAGGGCGCGGCCGACAAGGTCGCGCGCGTGGTGCTGGGGGGCACTCCCAATCACGGTGTGTGGGCGAGCGACGATTTCCTGCCCGGCAGCGAGTTCAACGGCAAGGGGCCGTTCCTCACCGCGCTGAACGCGCCGCAGGGTCCGTGGGATCTCGAAGTCACCTACGGACCGAAGTGGCTGACGCTGCGCTCCGACGGCAACGACAAGTACGCGCAGCCCGACGGCCGCTGGATCGGCCGGCCCGGCATGCCCACCGGCGTCACCGCGGCCAGCCCGGCGCTGAACGGCGCGACGAACCTGGTGCTGGGCGCGCTCGACCATCGCGAGGTGTCGTTCCATCCGCGCGCGTTCGAGCAGACCTGGTGGTTCGTCACCGGGCACATGCCGACGCGCACCGCGATCGTCGCCGAGTCGGTGCCGGTGCTCGACGGGCGGATCAACCGTCCCGGCACCAACCTGCCGATGGCCGGCGTCTCGGTCGAGGTCTACGAGGTGGCGCCGCATACCGGCGAGCGGCTCGGCGCCCCGGTACATGCGCGGATCACCGGTGCCGACGGCCAGTGGGGTCCGATGCAGGCGCGTTCCGACGCGCCGTACGAGTTCGTGGTCGCGGCCCCCGGGTACGCGATCACGCACGTCTACCGCTCGGCGTTCCCGCGCTCGTCCGACCTGGTCCACATGCGCCCGGCGCGCCTGACCGGCGCCGAGCGCACGGCCGGCAGCGTGGTCGTCATGACGCGACCGCGCGGCTACTTCGACCTGCGCCGCGACCGGATGAGCCTGGACGGCGCCATGCCGCCCGGCGTGCCGCCCGGCGTGCCCGGCGTCTCCGAGTCGAAGCTGGTGCTGCCGCCCGGGCCGGTGCGCACCGTGGTGGCCGAGTTCGGCGGCGAACGCATCGCGGTGCGAAGCTGGCCCGCGAGCGAGAACCGGGTGGTGTTCGCCGAGCTGCATTACTGAGGAGCCATCGTGTCCCGATTCTGGAGCCCGATCGTCGCCGGGCTGTCTCCCTACGTCCCGGGCGAGCAGCCCGCACGCGCCGGTCTGGTCAAGCTCAACACCAACGAGAACCCGTACCCGCCGTCGCCCGCGGTGCTCGCGGCAATGCGCGCCGAACTGGGCGATGCCGGTGCGGCGCTGCGCCTGTATCCCGATCCGTCTTCGAGCGCGCTGTGCGCGACGATCGCTGCGCGCGAAGGGCTCGCGCCGGAGCAGGTGTTCGTCGGCAACGGCTCGGACGAGGTGCTCGCGTTCGCGTTCCAGGCGCTGCTCTCGCATGCGCGGCCGCTGCGTTTTCCCGATGTGAGCTACAGCTTCTATCCGAGCTGGTGCCGCCTGTACGGCATCGACTTCGAGGCAGTGCCGCTGGCCGCCGATTTCACGCTGCGCGTGGACGACTACGCGGGCGGCGGACCGGTGGTGCTGCCCAACCCGAACGCACCCACCGGCCGCGCGATCGGGCGTGCCGAAGTGGCGCGGCTGGCGGCCGCCAATGCCGCATGGCCGGTGGTGATCGACGAGGCCTACGTCGAGTTCGGCGCCGAGAGCGCGGTGCCGCTGAACGCGGCGCCCGAGAATCGGCTGGGGGTGGGCCCGCTGTCGAAGTCGACCGCGCTCGCCGG
>JAHDYE010000146.1 GCA_023383035.1 Burkholderiaceae bacterium
TGGCCGGGGCAACGCCGGGCATTGTAGGCCTTCGCGCAGCCGGCGCGCGGCGCCGTGCCGCGGCGCGGCGCGCCGGCTTAGCGACGCGCCTCGAGCGCCTCCCAGCGCTCGAGCGCGGCCAGCAGCTCCTCTTCGATCGCGGCGAAGCGTTCGTTCATCGCGCGCGCGTCGCCCGCCTCGCCGCGCCAGGCCGCCGGGTCGGCCAGCCGCTGGCCGAGCGTCTTCTGCTCGGCCTCGAGTGACGCGATGTGCGCCGGCAGCCCTTCGAGCTCGCGCTGCTCCTTGTAGCTGAGCTTGCGGCGCCGCGCCGCCGGCTCCTGCGCTTCGTCGCCCGCAGGCTCGTTGCCAAGGGGGCCGTCGCTGCGCTCGTCGGCAGCGGGTGCGCCGGCGGCGCGCTTGTCCCCGTCGCGCCCGCCCGCCGCGGCAGCGGTGCCGGATGCGTCGCGCACCGGCCGCGGCGCCGCAGCCCGGGCCGACGCGTCTGCCCGCGCCGCGTCGGCCGCCTCGCGCTCGCGCGCCGCCTCGTAGTCGGCGTAGCCGCCCGCGTACTCGCGCCAGACGCCGTCGCCCAGCGCGGCGATCGTCTGCGTGACGACGTTGTCGAGGAAGGTGCGATCGTGGCTGACGATCAGCGCGGTGCCGGCGTAGTCGGCCAGCAACTCCTCGAGCAGCTCCAGCGTGTCGATGTCGAGGTCGTTGGTGGGCTCGTCGAGCACCAGCAGGTTGGCCGGACGCGCGAACAGGCGCGCCAGCAGCAGGCGGTTGCGTTCGCCGCCCGACAGCGAGCCGACCGGCGAACGGGCGCGCTCGGGCGCGAACAGGAAACGCTCGAGATAGCTCATCACGTGGGTGCGACGCCCGCCGATCTCGATCCAGTCGGAGCCCGGGCTGATGGTCTCGACCAGCGTGGCGGAATCGTCGAGCTGCTCGCGCAGCTGGTCGAAGTAGGCCACCTGCAGCTGGGTGCCGCGGCGCACGGTGCCGCGATCCGGGGCGAGCTCGCCCAGCATCAGCTTCAGCAGCGTGGTCTTGCCGGCGCCGTTGGGGCCGACCAGGCCGACGCGGTCGCCGCGCTGAACCACGGCATCGAGGTCGCGCACGACCGTCTTGCCGCCGCGTACGCTGGTGACGCCCAGCAGCTCGAAAACCAGCTTGCCGGAACGTTCGCCGCTGTCCACGCCGAGCGCCACGCGACCGAGCCGCTCGCGGCGCTCGGCGCGCTGGCGCCGCAGCGCCTCGAGGCGGCGCACGCGTCCCTCGTTGCGCGTGCGCCGCGCCTCGACGCCCTTGCGGATCCAGGCGTCCTCCTGGGCGAGCAGCTTGTCGAACTTCGCCTCGAGCACCGCCTCGCCGGCCAGTTCCTCGGCCTTGCGCGCCTGGTACTGCGCGAAGCTGCCCGGGTACGAACGCAGGCGACCGCGATCCAGCTCGACGATGCGCGTAGCCACGCGGTCGAGGAAGCGCCGGTCGTGCGTGACCACGACCAGCGCGCCGCGAAAGCCGCGCAGCAGCTCCTCGAGCCAGGCGATCGATTCGATGTCGAGGTGGTTGGTCGGCTCGTCCAGCAGCAGCAGGTCGGGCTCGGCGACCAGCGCGCGCGCCAATGCGACGCGCTTGCGCGTGCCGCCGGACAGGTGTTCGACCCGTGCGCCGCCGTTCAGCGCCAGGCGCGACAGCACGCCGTCGATGCGGTGCGCGAGCGCCCAGCCGCCGTCGGCGTCGAGCCGCGCCTGCAGCGCCGCGAGCTGCTCGAGCGCCGCAGCCGGCGGATGCGCCTCGTCGGCCAGCGTCGCGGCCAGCGCCTGGTAGGCGGCGATCGTGTCGGCGTGGCCGGCCAGCCCGGCCGCGACCGCCTCGAACACCGAGTGGGCGGGATCGAGCGCCGGCTCCTGCGGCACGAACGCGATCGAGACGCCGCCCTGGCGGGTGACGCGGCCGTCGTCGAAGGCGAGCTCGCCGGCGATGCCGCGCAACAGCGAGGACTTGCCGCTGCCGTTGCGCCCGATCAGCGCGATGCGCTCGCCCGCGTCGATCGACAGGTCGGCGCCGTCGAGCAGCGCGACGTGGCCGTAGGCGAGGTGGATGTCCTGCAGCGAGACCAGCGCCATCGACCCCCGCTTCGCGCTATTTCGCGGTCTTGCGCGCCCGCGCGGAGCGGCCGGCAGCGCTCTTGCGAGGCGAAGCGCCGCCTGCCGCCGCCTTGTTGGCCGCGATGCGCATGCGCAGCGCGTTCAGCTTGATGAAGCCGCCGGCGTCGGCCTGGTCGTAGGCGCCCTGGTCGTCTTCGAAGGTGGAGATGCGCGCATCGAACAGCGAGTCGGGCGAGCGGCGCGCCACCACGATCACGTTGCCCTTGTACAGGCGCACCGTGACCGTGCCGTTGACGTTCGCCTGCGTGTGGTCGATCAGCACCTGCAGCGCGCGCCGTTCCGGCGACCACCAGTAGCCGTTGTAGACCAGGCTCGCGTAACGCGGCATCAGGTCGTCCTTCAGGTGCGCCACCTCGCGATCGAGCGTGAGCGATTCGATCGCGCGGTGCGCGCGCAGCAGGATGGTGCCGCCGGGCGTTTCGTAGCAGCCGCGCGACTTCATGCCGACGTAGCGGTTCTCGACCAGATCGAGGCGGCCCACGCCGTGCCGGCCGCCGAGGCGGTTCAGTTCGGCGAGCAGTTCGTGAGCCTTCATCTTCCGGCCATTGACCGCGACCAGGTCGCCGCGGCGGAACTCGAGCTCGACGTCCTCGGGCTTGCCGGGCGCCTTCTCGACCGGGACGGTCAGGCGCCACATGCCTTTCGCGGGCGGTTCGGCGGCCGGGTCCTCGAGCACGCCGCCCTCGTACGAGATGTGCAGCAGGTTGGCGTCCATCGAGAACGGCGCGCCGCCCTGGCGCTTCTTGAAGTCCACCGGGATGCCGTGCGTGTCGGCGTAGGCGAGCAGCCTGTCGCGCGACAGCAGGTCCCATTCGCGCCACGGCGCGATGATCTTCACGTTGGGCATCAGCGCGTAGGCGCCCAGCTCGAAGCGCACCTGGTCGTTGCCCTTGCCGGTGGCGCCGTGCGAGATCGCGTCGGCCTTCTCGCGTTGGGCGATCTCGACCAGGCGCTTGGCGATCAGCGGGCGGGCGATCGAGGTGCCGAGCAGGTACTCGCCTTCGTAGACGGTGTTGGCGCGGAACATCGGGAACACGAAGTCGCGCACGAACTCCTCGCGCAGGTCCTCGATGTAGATCTTCTTCACGCCGAACATGCGCGCCTTCTCGCGCGCCGGCTCGACTTCCTCGCCCTGGCCGATGTCGGCGGTGAAGGTGATCACCTCGCAGCCGTAGGTGTCCTGCAGCCATTTGAGGATCACCGAGGTGTCGAGGCCGCCGGAATAGGCGAGCACCACTTTCTTGATGTCGTTCATCGATCGCCGCCGCGTGGGTACGAAAAAGCCTGCAATTATACGGGCCGCGCGCGCCCTGCCGCCGGTGGCGCGCGAACGGATCGGCGTGCCCGCGCCGTTTCCTTCACGGATTCTCCGGGCCGGAAAACGGCAGTTCGCCCTGCCATGCCGCAGCGAGGGACGGTGCGGCGACGACCCCGGCGGCGTCAGCCTGCCGGGGCGGCGCGCCGCGCGACAGCCCGCCCACCCGTACGCCGAGCAACCTCAGGCGACGCGCGGCCGGCACGCGCGACAGGCATTCGAATGCCACCCGCCGCATCGTTGCCGCGTCGTCGGTCGCCAGCGCCAGCGTGTGATCGCGCGTGACGATCCGAAAGTCGTCGTAACGCGCCTTCACGCCGATGGTGCGGCCCGCGTAGCCGCGCCGGTGCAGGTCGCCGGCCAGCTCGCGGCACAGCTCGGCCAGACAGGCTGCCAGCGCCTGCCAGTCGCGGCGCAGGTGCAGATCGTGCTCGAAGGTGGTTTCGCGGCTCATCGAGACCGGCTCGCTGGCGGTGACGATCGGGCGCTGGTCGCGGCCGTGCGCGGCTTCGTGCATCCACTGCCCGAAGCTGCGCCCGAAGTGCGCGATCAGCATCGCGGGCGGCGCGGCGGCGAGCGCGCCGATCGTGCGGATGCCCAGTTCCTCGAGCCGCAGGTCGGCTTTCGGGCCGATGCCGTTGATGCGCCTGACCGGCAGCGGCCAGATCACGGCGGCGATATCGTACTCGTCGATCGCGGTGATCCCGCCCGGCTTGTGCAGCTCGGAGGCGATCTTGGCGAGCAGCTTGTTCGGCGCCAGCCCGATCGAGCAGCCCAGCCCGGTGGCTTCGTGCACGCGCCGCTGGAGGTCGCGCGCCACCGGCACGCCGCGCTCCACGCGGATGCCCGGTACGGCGGACAGGTCGATGTAGACCTCGTCGATGCCGCGATCCTCGATGCGGTCGGTGAGCGTGGCGATGGCCGCCTTGAAGCGGCGCGAATAGCGCCGGTACTCGGCGAAGTCGACCGGCAGGAACACGCATTCGGGGCACAGCTCGGCGGCGCGGCGCAGCGCCATGCCCGAGCGGATGCCCGAGGCGCGTGCCTCGTAGGTGGCGGTGGTGACCACGCCGCGCCGCGACGGCTCGCCGTGGCCGCCGATCGCCACCGGGCACCCGCGCAGCTCGGGCCGGCGCAGCAGTTCGACCGACGCGTAGAACGCGTCCATGTCGAGGTGGGCGATGCGGCGCCAGGACATCGGTGCGTGGGGCGAAAGACGGCGCCGCGGATTACGCCGCGGGCGGGGATCCGCTCGTGATCTCGGCCATCACCGGACAGGCAGCGCGGCTGCTCAGGCTGCCAGCGGCAGCTCGATGAAGAAGGTCGAGCCGCGACCCGGCTCGCTGCGCAGGCCGGCGGTGCCGCCATGCAGCTCGGCGACCCGCTTGACGATCGCCAGGCCCAGGCCGGAGCTGCCGCGATGCTCGCGGTGCCGGCTGGTCTGGTAGAAGCGCTCGAACACCCGCGGCTGGTCTTCCTCGGGCACGCCCGGTCCGGTGTCGGCGACTTCCAGCCGGATGCCGCCGCCGTCGCGCAACGCGCACACCCGCACATGCCCGCCCTCCGGCGTCACGCGCAGCGCGTTGTCGAGCAGGTTGGCGAGCGCCCGTTCGATCAGTGCGGCGTCGGCGCGAGTGAGCGGCAGGCCGTCGGGATATTCGACGGTGAGCGTGACGCCGGCTTCCTGCGCGGCGGCGGCGAAGCGCTGCACGACGTCGTCGGCCAGCTCGCCGATCGCGATCGGCTCGGGCTGGGCGCGGAACTCGGGGCTGTCGAGCCGCGCCAGCTCGGCCAGTGCGTCGGTGAGCCGCTTCAGGTGCTGCGCGTTCTGCAGCGCGCGCTCGAGCAGGTGCGCCTGCGCGTCGGCGGGCAGGCTGTCGCCCTTCATGCGGATCGTCTCGATCTGCCCGACCAGCGCGGTGAGCGGTGTGCGCAGGTCGTGCGAAACGCTGGCCACCATCTCGCGGCGCCGCGAATCGATGGTGCGCACGCGCTCGGTCTCCTGGCGCAGACGGTCGAAGGCGTCGCGGAAGGTGCGGCTCAGTCGCCCGATCTCGTCGTCGCGGTCGGCGTCGGGAAAGAAGCCCCCGCACTGTTCGTCGGAGAAGCCGGAATTGCGCACCTGCTCGGTGGCGCGCGTGAGCGCGGTGAGCGGCCGGGTGAGCAGCGACATCATCGCCATCGTCAGCAGCACGCCGATCGCGATCGTCATCAGGCCGACCGTGGCCGCGGTGCGGATCGCGTAGCTCCTGAGCAGCGCGGGCATCGCGGTGCCGAGGTCGGTGCGGCGCGCGACCACGTACAGCCAGCCGCGCGGCCCGCCCTGGTGCAGCACCTGGCGCGCCGCCACCAGCGAGGTCTTGCCCTCGAAGTCGGGGTCGTCGGCGACGATCGGCAACGCCGGGTCGGCGCGCATGCTGTCGACGATGGGCGCGAGGTCGACGCGATAGTCGCCCCAGAACGGCTGGGTTTCGCCGGCGCTGGCCAGCACCCGGCCGTGGAGATCGAGCAGGTACAGGCCGGTGTCGGGAGCGTAGAGGGTGTACTGGCGCAGCGTTGCGCCGAAGCCGGCCGGATCGCGCGTGTAGTCGCGCCACAGGTTCGGGTGGGCCTCGAGGATGCGTTGCGCGAAGCCGGCGTTCTTCGCGTACATCCAGTCGCTGTAGTACTGGCGCACCGACGCGTGCATGATGATCGCCAGCAGCGCGGCCATCATCAGACCGAAGCCCACGAGCAGCAGCAGCACGCGGGCGCGCAGCGATTTCATCGCGGATCCATGAAGCGGTAGCCCACGCCGCGCACCGTGAGCACGTGGCGCGGATTGGCCGGATCGGCCTCGATCTTCGCACGCAGCCGGTTGATGTGCGTGTTCACGGTGTGCTCGTAGCCCTCGAAAGTGGTGCCCCAGACGGCGTCGAGCAGCTGCATGCGCGTGAAGGCGCGGCCCGGGTGCCGCGCGAAATGGACCAGCAGGTCGAATTCCTTCGCCGTGAGCGCGATCGGCACGCCGCGCAGCCGCACTTCGCGGCTCGAGCAGTCGATGACGAGATCGCCGATCTCGATGCGCTCGGCGCCGCTGTCGGCGGCGGCCGGCGCGTGCATGTCCACGCGGCGCAGCATCGCCTTGACGCGCGCCTGCAGCTCGGGAATGGAAAACGGCTTGGTGAGGTAGTCGTCGGCGCCCAGTTCCAGGCCGAGCACGCGGTCGAGCTCGGTAGAGCGGGCGGTGAGCATCAGCACCGGCGTCGTCACCTTTTCCATGCGCAGCGCGCGCACCACGTCCAGTCCGTCGCGCACCGGCAGCATGATGTCGAGCACGACCAGGTCGTAGCGGCCCGAGCGGGCCGCGTCGTAGCCGCTGGCACCGTCGTGCACGCAGTCGACCCGGTGTCCGAGGTCGCGCAGGTGCATGGCGATCAGCTCGGCAATGTCGCGCTGATCCTCGATGACCAGAATCCGCTTTTCCATCCGGTCCAGCATAGCAAACCCACCCCGGTTCCTGCGGGCGTCTGTCCGCGCGGCGGCGCCCGGCTTACGCGGCGCCGGGAGGGTGGGCGCCGCCCGGCGGCGATCCGTTATCGAATCGTGATCTTGGCGAGATCGAAAGGTAAAGGGCAGCCGGCAGACTGCGGACATTCATTCCCTTCGGTCGGAGTCTGCTGAATGGCCCCTGTCACCGGTTTCGCGCTCCCCGCGCCCAGCGCCGCCGAGCTGGCCTCGCATCGCAGCGCGATGCTAAGGTTCGCGCGCCGCCGCATCCGCGACGAGGATCTGGCCGAGGACGCGGTACAGGAGGCGCTGCTGGCGGCGCTGTCGAACCGCGCCTCGTTCCAGGGTCAGTCGGCGCTGCGTACCTGGCTGATCGGCATCCTGAATCACAAGATCCAGGACACCTTCCGACGCGAGGGCCGCTACGTGCAGGTGGTGGCCGACGGCACGCGTGGCGAGGAGGGCACCGACGATGGCTTCGACCGGCTGGCGTTCGCCCAGCTGGCCGCGGCCGACGATCCCGCGCAGCGCGTCGGCAACGCACGCCTGCTCGATGCGCTGCTGCGCGAGATCGATGCGCTGCCGGCCACGCTGAAGGACGTGTTCGTGCTCCAGGTGCTGGAAGGCCACGAAACCGCCGAGGTCTGCATGCGCCTCGGCATCACCGAGGCCAACTGCTGGGTACGCCTGCATCGGGCGCGCAAGCGCCTCGCCGACCGGATGCGCGATCACCTGGTCTGATTCCGGTTCCGGGCGGCCCCAGTGGCCGCGGCGGGACACCGGCGCCGGACGCGACCGAAAACCGGCTATCGTGTCGGTTTGTCCGTCAGCCGGGTTTCCTGCCATGAAGACTCGCCGACTGGGGCGCAGCGGCTTGCTGGTTTCGGAGCTGTGCCTCGGCACCATGATGTTCGCCGACCAGACCGATGCGGCCGCCGCGGCCGACATCGTGGCGCTGGCGCGCGAGCGCGGCGTCAATTTCGTCGACACCGCCGACGTCTACGGCCGCGGCGCCGCCGAATCGATGCTCGGACCGCTGCTCGCGGGCGACCGCGACCGCTGGGTGCTCGCCTCGAAGGTCGGCAACGCGATGTCGAAGCAGCCGAACGAATCGCGCTACTCGCGCAAGTGGCTGATCCGGGCGCTGGAGGGCAGCCTGCGGCGGCTGGGTACCGACTACCTCGACATCTGGTACCTGCATCGCGACCACGACGATGGCGCCGACGACGAGATGCTGCAGACGATCGGCGACCTGATCCGCGCGGGGCGGATCCGCTACTGGGGCCTGTCGAACTTCCGTGGCTGGCGCATCGCGACGCTGTGCGCGCTGGCCGCGCGTCATGGCATACCGGCGCCGGTCGTGTGCCAGCCGTACTACAACCTGCTCAATCGCCAGCCCGAAGTGGAGATCGTGCCCGCCTGCGTGCACCACGGGCTGGGGGTGGTGCCGTACAGCCCCGTGGCGCGCGGCGTGCTGACCGGCAAGTACCTGCCGGGCAGCGCGGTACCCGAAGGCAGCCGCGCGGGGCGCGGTGACCGGCGCATGCTGGAAACCGAATGGCGCCAGGAGTCGCTGGCGATCGCGCAGACGCTGCGGGCGCACGCCGAGGCGCGCGGCATCACGCTGCTGCAGTTCGCCGTGGCCTGGCTGCTGGCCAACCGGGCGGTGAGCTCGGTGATCGCCGGCCCGAAGACGGCCGCGCAGCTGGCCGACTACTTCGGGGCGAGCGACTGTGCCTGGAGCGGCGAGGACGAGGCGCTGGTGGATTCGCTGGTCGCACCGGGGCACGCATCGACGCCCGGCTACAACGATCCGCAGTATCCGTTCCACGGGCGCGGGCGCTGACATGGACCTGTCGCCGCTCCTTGCCGACCCGGCGTACCGGGACATCGCGCTGCGGCTGCTGGTGGCACTGGCGGTCGGCGGCGCGATCGGCTTCGAACGCAGCTATCACGGCCGACCGGCGGGCTTTCGCACGCACGCGCTGGTGTGCCTGTCGACCAGCCTGCTGATGCTGG
>JAHDYE010000147.1 GCA_023383035.1 Burkholderiaceae bacterium
GCCGCCGCGCACGCCCGAGGACGAGATGTCGGCCGAGCCCTGGTACTCGGTGGGGCCGCACGACGTGTTCCCGGAGGAGTTCGCCACGTTCCTGCTCGGCAATCCGCGCATCCGCGAGCTGTTCATGAAGCACCACGCCGACCTGCTCGACGCCGACTACTGGCAGGAACGTCAGCGGCGCATCCGCGAGGGCGAGCTCGACGACGTCTTCCCGTATCCCGAAACGCTGCGCTTCCGCAACCGGCTCGCCATGCAGCCGGCCGCGGCGCTCGACGCGTAGCGGACCACGCAGCCGACCCCCTTCCGCGCAAGTCCCTCGTCATCGACAAGGTCGGGCGGATGTCGCATCCTTGTACGATTCAGGCCTTCGATCATCCCCGCAGGAGAATCCCATGAGCGACCCGATCGTCATCGTTTCCGCAGCCCGCACGCCCATCGGCGCGATGATGGGCGAACTCTCGGGCCTGGCCGGCCAGCAGCTCGGCGCGATCGCGATCCGTGCAGCAGTCGAGCGCGCCGGCCTGAAGCCCGAACAGGTGCAGGAAGTGATCATGGGTTGCGTGCTGCCGGCCGGCCAGGGACAGGCGCCGGCGCGTCAGGCCACGCTGGGCGCCGGGCTGCCGCGCTCGACCGGCGCCACCACCCTCAACAAGGTGTGCGGCTCGGGCATGAAGGCGGCCATGCTCGGGCACGACCTGCTCGTGGCCGGCAGCCAGGACATCGTGGTCGCCGGCGGCATGGAGAGCATGAGCAACGCGCCCTACCTGCTGCTGAAGGGCCGCGGCGGCTATCGCTACGGCCACGGCACGATGTACGACCACATGGCGCTCGACGGTCTGGAGGATGCCTACGAGAAGACGCCCAACGGCGGGGGCAAGTCGATGGGCCAGTACGCCGAGGACTGCGCCGCCAAGTACAGCTTCACCCGCGAGGAGCAGGACGCCTACGCGATCGAATCGACGCGCCGCGCGCTGGCCGCCAACAACGACAGCAGCTTCAAGTGGGAGATCGCGCCGGTCACGGTGGCCGGCCGCAAGGGCGATGTCGTCATCGACAAGGACGAGTCGCCGTACAAGGCCAACGTCGAGAAGATCCCCACGCTGAAGGCCGCGTTCCGCAAGGACGGCACGGTCACCGCCGCCACCTCGTCGTCGATCTCCGACGGCGCCGCCGCGCTGGTGCTGATGCGCGCATCCACCGCCGAGCGGCTCGGCTGCAAGCCGCTGGCGCGCCTGGTCGGCCATGCCACGCACTCGCAGGAACCGCAGTGGTTCACCACCGCGCCGGTGGGCGCGATCGCCAAGCTCTACGAGAAGACCGGCTGGAGCTCGAAGTCGGTCGACCTGTACGAGATCAACGAAGCCTTCGCGGTGGTCACGATGGCGGCGATGAAGGAGCACGGCCTGCCGCACGACAAGGTCAACGTGCACGGCGGCGCCTGCGCGCTGGGCCACCCGATCGGCGCGTCGGGCGCGCGGCTGATCGTCACGCTGATCGGCGCGCTGCGCAAGGGCGGCCTGAAGAAGGGCGTCGCGTCGCTGTGCATCGGCGGCGGCGAAGCCACCGCGGTCGCGATCGAAATGCTCTGAGGATGTCCACCGCGCTGGTGATCGGAGCGTCGCGCGGGCTCGGCCTGGAGTTCGTGCGACAGTACCTGGGCGACGGGTGGAAGGTGTACGCCACCCACCGCTCGGAACCCGACCGGATCCGGCTGCGCGACCTCGGCGCGCAGACGCTCGATCTGGACGTGCTCGATCCGCAGCGCATGGCCGCGTTCGCGTGGCAGCTCGACGGCGAGCGGCTCGACGCGGTGATCCTGAACGCGGGCGTCTACGGCCCGCGCAACAGCACCCTGCACCAGCCGCCCGCCACCGAAGACTTCGACCTGGTGATGCGCACCAACGCGCTCGCGCCGATGCGCCTGCTGCCGGTGCTGGCGCCGCTGGTGGGTCCGGCGCGCGGCACGCTGGCCTTCATCTCCAGCCGCATGGGCTCGATCTCGGCCACCGGTACGAGCCACGGCATGCTGTACCGGATCTCCAAGGCGGCCGAGAACATGGTCGCGAAGCTGGCGCACGTCGAGCTGTCGTCGCTGGGCGTGCGCGTGCTCGCGCTGCACCCGGGCTGGGTACGCACCGACATGGGCGGGCCGAACGCCGAGATCGACGTCGCCGCCAGCATCTTCGGCATGCGCCGCGTGATCGCCGACGCCACCGCGTATCCGGGCGGCGGCTTCTACGACTACCGCGGCCAGTCGCTGGCGTGGTGAGGGGCCGCGCATGAACCGGCGCCGCATCTCGTCGGGGTCGTCGTTCGAGGCGCTGGCCGGCTACTCGCGCGCGGTAGTCGACGGCGACACCATTCACGTGTCGGGCACCACCGGCTTCGACTACGCGTCGATGACGATCGCCGACGACCCGGTCGAGCAGACGCACCAGTGCTTCCGCAACATCGAGCGGGCGCTCGCCGAGGCCGGCGCAAGCCTCGACGACGTGGTGCGCGTGCGCTACCTGCTGACCGATGCCGCGCTGTTCGAGCGGCTCGCGCCGCTGTTCGGCCGGTACTTCGCCAACGCGCGTCCGGCGGCCACCGCGATGGTCGTGGGGCTGGTGGACCCGCGCATGAGAATCGAGATCGAAGTGACGGCCACACTGCGGTGAAGCCATGCTGCTGACCGAAGAGCAGACGATGACGCGCGACGCGGTGCGCGCGTTCGTGCGCAACGAGATCGTGCCGCACGCGGCGCGCTGGGACCGCGAATCGACGTTCCCGGCCGAGGCGCTGCGCGGGCTGGCCGCGCTCGGCTGCTACGGCATCGCGGTGCCCGAACGCTGGGGCGGCGCCGGGCTCGACTACCGGTCGCTCGCGCTGGTGATCGAGGAGATCGCCGCCGGCGACGGTGCGACCTCCACCGTGGTCTCGGTGAACAACTGTCCGGTCTGCTCGATCCTGATGGCGTGGGGCAACGACCCGCAGAAAGAACAATGGCTGCGTCCGCTGGCCTCGGGGCGCATGCTGGGCGCGTTCTGCCTCACCGAGCCGCAGGTCGGCTCCGACGCTTCGGGGCTGCGCACGACTGCCGTGCGCGACGGCGATCACTGGGTGCTCGACGGCGTCAAGCAGTTCATCACGTCGGGCAAGCACGGCGACGTGGCGATCGTGATGGCGGTGACCGACCGCGCCGCCGGCAAGCGCGGCATCTCGGCCTTCATCGTGCCGACCGCCACGCCCGGCTACGTGGTGGCGCGCCTGGAGGAGAAGACCGGCCAGCACGCCTCCGACACCGCGCAGATCGTGTTCGAGAACTGCCGCGTGCCGGCGGCCAACCTGATCGGCGAGGAAGGCCAGGGCTATCGCATCGCGCTGTCGGGCCTGGAGGGCGGGCGCATCGGCATCGCGTCGCAGTCGGTCGGCATGGCGCGCGCCGCGTTCGAGGCCGCGCTCGCCTACGCGAAGGAGCGCGTCGCGTTCGGGCAGCCGATCTTCGAGCACCAGGCGGTGAGCTTCCGGCTCGCCGACATGGCCACGCGCATCGAGGCTGCGCGCCAGCTCGTGCGGCACGCGGCGGCGCTGAAGGATGCCGGCCGCCCATGCCTGAAGGAAGCGGCGATGGCCAAGCTGTTCGCCTCCGAGATGGCCGAGCGCGTGTGCTCCGACGCGATCCAGATCCACGGCGGCTACGGCTACGTCGCCGACTACCCGGTCGAGCGCATCTGGCGCGACGTGCGCGTGTGCCAGATCTACGAGGGCACCAGCGACATCCAGCGCATCCTGATCGGGCGGGCGCTGGCGGCGGACGGGGGCTGAACCGCGGCCGAAGCGCCAAAGCATCGAACCGGCCGTCCTTGCCACACGGCTGCCCTGGACGAATCGATCGACGAGTCCAGTCGTTGCAACCGCCGGCACACTGTACTACAGTGTAGTGCATGAAAACCGAAGTCTATAGCTGGCGCCTCGAGAGCGAACGGAAAGCCGCTCTGGAAGAGATCGCGCGCAGACAGAACCGGACCGTCTCCGACCTGCTCGATGAGGCGGTCGATCAATGGCTCGGCGAGCGAGTGGATACCGAGCAGGAGGAAGCCTTGCAGCAAAGGCTCCGGCAGGCTGCCGCCTCTGCGATCGGCAGCGTTGCGGGCGGAGACCCGGATCGCGCGGAGCAATCACGCACGAGGCTTCGCGCGATGCTCATGGCCCGGCGGAAGAAGCGCGGTCAGGGCGGTTGACCCGAAATGCAGCCGCGCGGCTTGATCGGCACCGGCGCGTTGCTGGCGTTGCTCGATCGGGACGACAAGTGGCACGCGGCCTGCGTTGCGGCCTTCGGCCGGATGCGCCTCCCGCTGGGCACGACCGCCGCGGTGCTGACGGAGTTCTTTCATCTCCTGGGTTCCGGCAGACGCGACCATGATGCAGCGTGGCGACTGCTGCACAGCGGCGCGATCGTCCTCGTCGGCATGGATGGAGCGGATCTTCCTGCGCTGCAATCGTTGATGGAACGCTACCGCGACCGGCCGATGGATTTCGCCGATGCCACCCTCGTGCATGCCGGCTCGAAGCTGCGGCTTACCGACATCCTGACCATCGATCACAACGACTTCGAGACGTACAGGATGACCGGACGTCGCAGGTTTCGCATCTTCCCTCAGCGTTGAACGGAGCCATCTCGCCAGTGGCGAAGCTGACACGCCGTCACTTCCGGCGCAGTCAGGCCCCTGCGCCGAGCGTCCCGCGGCGGATCTGGTCGCGCTCGAGCGACTCGAACAGCGCCTTGAAGTTGCCTTCGCCGAAGCCTTCATCGCCCTTGCGCTGGATGAACTCGAAGAACACCGGGCCGAGCAGCGTCTGCGAGAAGATCTGCAGCAGCAGCCGCGGCTTGCCGCCGGCGGTGCTGCCGTCGAGCAGGATGCCGCGCGTCTTCAGCTCGTGCACCGGCTGGCCGTGGCCGGGCAGGCGCTCCTCGAGCATCTCGTAGTAGATGTCGTTGGGCGGTGTCATCAGCGGCACGCCGGCCATCGCCAGCCGGTCGATGGTGGCGATCAGGTCGTCGGTGAGCAGCGCCACGTGCTGGATGCCCTCGCCGTTGAACTGCATCAGGAATTCCTCGATCTGCCCCGCGCCCCGGGACGACTCCTCGTTCAGCGGAATGCGGATCAGGCCGTCGGGCGCGGTCATCGCCTTCGACGTGAGGCCGGTGTACTCGCCCTGGATGTCGAAGTAGCGGATCTCGCGGAAGTTGAACAGCTTCTCGTAGAAGCCGGCCCAGTAGGCCATGCGCCCGCGATAGACGTTGTGCGTGAGGTGGTCCAGCAGCTTCAGGCCGTGGCCGGCGGGATGGCGGTCGGCGCCGTCGATGAACTCGAAGTCGATGTCGTAGATCGACCTGCCGTCCTCGAAGCGGTCGATCAGGTACAGCGGCGCACCGCCGATTCCCTTGATCGCCGGCAGCCGCAGCTCCATCGGGCCGGTCGGGATGTCGACCGGCTGCGCGCCCAGTTCGAGCGCGCGCGCATAGGCCCGGTGCGCGTCCTTCACGCGGAACGCCAGCCCGCAGGCCGACGGGCCATGCTCGGCGGCAAAGTACGAGGCGATGCTGCGCGGCTCGCGGTTGATGATGAAGTTGATTGCGCCCTGCCGGTACAGCGACACGTCCTTCGAGCGGTGCCGTGCCACCTCGGTGAAGCCGAGCTTGTCGAACACCGATTCGAGCAGCCCGCTCTCGGGCGAAGCGAACTCGACGAACTCGAAGCCCATCAGGCCCATTGGGTTGTCGAACAGGTCGGGCATGGGTCGGCTCCCTGCGGATACGGCGATGACCGATTATGCGACGGGCGGGCTCTACGCCGGAGCCGGGCGGCGTCGGTCCCCGCGCCTGCGCTGCCGAGGAGGGTTCCGTACCAGCTGACGGATGAGCCGAACGGCAGAGGCCGGCTTGCCAGCGACTGTCCGGACCTGTCCCTCACGGCCGCCAATGCCGGTGCGCGGCCACCACGGTGCCGGGCGGCTGCAGGTAGCGCAGCGCTTCCGTGGTCCAGCGATGCGCGCTGCCGTGGCGCGCGCTGCCCGCGAACGCGGTCCGGTCGAGCAGCTCGGTGAGGTTCAGCGCGATGCCGACGTACGCGGTGCGCCGGCGCGTGTCCTCGACGCTGTAGTCCTGGTCGCTGCGGGAGCCCTTCGCGCCGTAGCCGGCCACCAGCTCGACGTAGCGCAGCGGGTTGGCGGGCCCGATCGCCGACAGGCCGGACAGCCGGAACGCGAGCAGGTAGAGCTGATGGTCGTACCAGCTGCCTTCGCGCCCGCCGCGCGAGTACATCAGCCGGAACGCCAGGTAGCGGTCCAGCTCGGGGCGCGACTCCATCAGCACCCCGAGCCCGGTGCCGACCGCGTTCATCGCCAGGTCCTCCCAGCTGAAGCCGTAGCGTCCGCCGCGCGACAGGCCGTCGAGCACTTCGATGCCCAGGCCCACGCCCAGGCCCAGCCCGGCGGCGAGCCCCAGCGCTTCGGCGGGCGGCAGCCGCGCCCAGGTCAGCGCCCGCGTGCCCAGGCGCGTGGCCACGTAGAACGAATACGCGTGCCCGAGCTTGTCGATGCCGCCCGCGTAGGTGTGCTTGCCGAACCACCCTTCGCTCGCCACGCTGAAGCGGGACGTGAAGCCCTGGCTCCACCAGGCCAGCATGCTCAGCGTCGCGGTCGTGGCGACGGTGCCGGCGACCACCGCGGTACGGCATGACTCGATCGGCCCCCAGGGCAGGCGCAGCGCGGTTTCGCAGTCGGGCATCGTGCGGGCAGGCTGCATGATCCGCTGCGCGTCTCCCGGATACGCGGCCGGTTCGGCGAGCGCGAAGCGCTCGTCGGGCGGGGCCGGCCGCATTCCCGGCAGCGCCGCCGCCGGAGCGCTCACGAAGGCGATGCCGGCGCAGGCGAGCAGTCCGACGACGTCCCGCGGTGCGATGAGGACTCGCATTCCCGGATGGTAACTGCGCATCCGGGCCCGCCGCGCAGCTTCCGCTGTAATTAAACGGCCGCCCGTTCAATTCGCATGCTATCCTCTGTTCCGATGCGTGCGCACGGCGTGCCTCCGCGCCCACCGCCGAAGCGCCGCGTACCGACCCGACCGAGTCGAACCGACCCCGACCGACCCGACATGGCCCGCACCACCGGCTCCGACGGCGCCCGCACCGAGGACGCGATCCGCCAGGCGGCGATCGCGCTGATCGCCGAGCGCGGCTTCGAGGCGATGACACTGCGCGAGCTGGCGCGGCGCGTGGGCGTGCAGCCGGGCTCGATCTACCGCTACTTTCCCAGCAAGGGCCGCATGCTGGTCGAGCTGCTGCTCGATCACCTGCGCTTCCTGCTCGAGCACTGGCAGCGCGAGCGGCCCGGCACCGACGACCCGGTCGAGCGGCTGCGCGCGTTCGTCGACTTCCACGTGCGCTCGCACACGCTGCGCCGGCGCGAGGTGTTCGTCGCGAACATGGAGTTGCGCAGCCTCGCGCCCGCCGACTATCGCAAGGTGGTCGCGCTGCGGCGGCGCTACGAGGATATCCTCACGGAGATCCTGCGCGACGGCGTCGAGCGCGGCGCGTTCCGCGTTCCCGACGCGCGCGTGGCCGCCTTCGCGGTGCTGGCGATGCTCACCGGCGTGGGCACGTGGTTCCGCGAAGACGGGCGGCTGGGCAAGCACGAGCTCGTCGCGCAGTACACGCGGCTCGTGATGCAATGCGTGGGCGCTGCCCACGACGACACGGCGCCCGCCACGCGCCATCGGCAGCACAGGAGGCCCGATTGAACGTCATCGAAAGCAGGCTCGATCCCCGCGATACCCAGTTCCAGGCCAACGCGCAGGCGATGCGCCTGCTGGTGGCCGACCTGCGCGCGAAGATCGCCCAGGTGGCGCAGGGCGGCGGCGAGACGGCGCGCGCCAAGCACGTCGCGCGCGGCAAGCTGCCGCCGCGCGAGCGCGTGCAGATGCTGCTCGATGCGGGCAGCCCGTTCCTCGAGCTGTCGCAGCTGGCCGCGCTGGGCGTGTACAACGACGAGGCGCCGTGCGCCGGCGTCATCACCGGCATCGGGCGCGTGGCGGGCATCGAGTGCGTGATCGTGTGCAACGACGCCACGGTCAAGGGCGGTACCTACTTTCCGCTCACCGTCAAGAAGCACCTGCGCGCGCAGGAGATCGCGCGCGAGAACCGGCTGCCGTGCATCTACCTGGTCGATTCGGGCGGCGCCAACCTGCCCACGCAGGACGACGTGTTCCCCGACCGCGAGCACTTCGGGCGCATCTTCTACAACCAGGCGACGCTGTCGGCGCAGGGCATCGCGCAGATCGCGGTGGTGATGGGCTCGTGCACCGCGGGCGGCGCCTACATGCCGGCGATGAGCGACGAGACCGTGATCGTGCGCAACCAGGGCACGATCTTCCTCGGCGGGCCGCCGCTGGTGAAGGCGGCGATCGGCGAAGTGGTGAGCGCCGAGGAGCTGGGCGGCGGCGACGTGCACACGCGGCTTTCGGGCGTGGCCGACCACCTCGCCAACAACGACGCGCACGCGCTGGCAATCGCGCGGCGCATCGTCGGCAACCTCAACCGCCGCAAGCCGCAGCAGCTCGACGTGATCGATCCGGTCGAGCCGCGCTACCCGTCCGAGGAGCTGTACGGCATCATCCCGACCGATTCGCGCAAGCCCTACGAGGTGCGCGAGGTGATCGCGCGCATCGTCGACGATTCGGCGCTCGACGAGTTCAAGGCGCGCTACGGCACCACGCTGGTCACCGGCTTCGCGCGGC
>JAHDYE010000148.1 GCA_023383035.1 Burkholderiaceae bacterium
GACCAACCTGCTGCTCGAGCGTTGCGTGCGCGAATGCATCGAGGGCGGCTACATGCGCGCGGTGGACGAATTCCTGTTCGCCTACCAGATCGTGATGTTCTGCCACGCGTGGGCACTGAAGAACTGGGCGCTGCGCGACCGCTACGGCCTGGGCGACTATGTCTCGCGCGGCATCGGCCTGATCGTCGAGCCGTTCCTGACGGCGAAGGGCAGGGCCGCGCTGGCTGCGTTGCGCCGGCGCAGCGACGATTTCCAGCGCGGGCCGGCTCCGCGCCCCGCTTCGACCCGCTCCGAGCGGGCCGAACCGGCCTGAGCCGGCGCACGGGCGCATCCGAACCGACACGGGAAGAAACCCATGGCGAGCAGCCACGATTCCACCAAACCCCTTGCCGCGGCCGTGCCGGCGCAGCCGCCGATGCAACTGTCGATCGATGGCGCCGCCGCCGTGGTGACGCTGTGCCGCCCGCCCGTCAACGCGATCGACGATGTCTGGGTCGACACGCTGAACCGCGTCCTCGATGAGGCCGAGGCCGACGAGCGGCTGCGCGTGCTGTGGATCCGCAGCGCGCAGCGCGTGTTCTGCGCCGGTGCCGACCTGCAGTTCATGCGCGCGCGCTTCGCCGACGATGAAGGCCGGCACGCGATGATCGCGTTCACGCGCCACCTGCAGCAGGTCTACGCGCGCATCGAAGGCAGTCCTCTGGTGTCGGTGGCCGAAATCGGCGGTGCGGCACTGGGCGGCGGCTTCGAGCTGGCGCTGGCGTGCGATCTGCGGGTGGTCGGCGACGAGGCGCGGCTCGGTCTTCCCGAAGCGCGGCTCGGATTGCTGCCGGCCGCCGGCGGCACCCAGCGCATGACGCGGATCTGCGGCGAGGCGCTGGCGCGACGCCTGATCCTCGGGGCCGAGGTGGTGCAGGGGCCGGAAGCGGTCGGGCTGGGGCTGGCGCAGTGGCACGCGCCGGCTGCCGGGCTCGACGCGATCGCCCGCGGCGTGGTCGAGCGCATCGCCGGGCTGCCGCGCGCCGCGCTGCGCGAGAGCAAGCGCTGCATCGCCGCCGCGCTCGATCCGCGGCTCGACGGTTACGAGGTGGAACTGCAGGGCAGCGGTGCACTGCTCGCGCTCACGGAGACCCGGCAGCGCGTGCAGCGCTTCCTGGACGGCAAGGCATAATCCGGGCGGGCCGCGCGGCCCGCAGTGGAGGAGGAGAGCATGCAGGCAGTGCAGGTCGATGCACGCAGGATCGCGCTCGAGCGCGAACGGGGCATCTGGCCGGACCGGGTGCTCACCGATTACCTCGACCGCTGGATCGACGAGCGCGGCAACGCGACCGCGATCATCGGCTATCGGGAGGAGAGTGGCACCACCACGCGGCTGAGCTGGCGCGAACTGGGCGAGCGCGTGGCGCGCATCGCGCAGGGGCTGGCGGCGCGCGGCGTGGGCAAGGGCGACGTCGTGTCGCTGCAGCTGCCGAACTGGTGGGAGTTCGTCGCGGTGCATCTCGCCTGCCTGCGCGTGGGCGCGATCACCAACCCGCTGATGCCGATCTTCCGCCATCGCGAGCTGTCGTTCATGGTCGGGCACGCGGAGTCGAAGGTGTTCATCGCGCCGTCGCGCTTCCGTGGTTTCGATCACGGCGCGCTGGCGCGTTCGCTGAGCTACGAGCTGCCGTTGCTCGAGCACGTGTTCCTGGTCGACGGCGACGGCCCCGACTCGTTCGAGCAGGCGCTGCTGGCCGCGCCGGCCGATCCGGCGTTCGCGCGCGGCACGCCGCTCGACGGCAACGGCCTGGTGCAGCTGCTCTACACGTCGGGCACCACCGGCGAGCCGAAAGGCGTGCTGCACACCTCGAACACGCTGCTCGGCACGATCCTGCAGTTCATCGAGCGCCTGCAGTGCGACGATCGCGAAGTCGTCTTCATGCCTTCGCCGCTGGCGCACCAGGCCGGTTTCGCGTACGGCCTGATGCTGGGCGTCGTGCTCGGCGTGCCGATCGTGCTGCTCGACATCTGGCATCCGCGCCGCGCGGCCGAGCTGATGGAGCAGTATCGCGCCACCTACACGTTCGCGTCGACGCCGTTCCTCGCCGACCTGGCGCAGTTCGACGACATCGAGCAGCGCGACCTGCGCGCGTTCCGGCTGTTCGTCACGTCGGGTGCGCCGATCCCGCCGGTGGTCGTGAAGCAGGCGCGCCAGAACCTCGGCGTCAAGGTGATCGCGAGCTGGGGCATGAGCGAAGTCTGTTCGGCGACCACCACGCTGCTGTCGGAGCACAAGGTGGAGGAGAGCGACGGCATCGCGATGCCCGGTTCGGAAGTCAAGGTGGTCGACGACCAGGACAACGAGATGCCGCGCGGCCAGCAGGGGTCGCTGCGGGTGCGCAGCGCCGCCCTGTTCGTGGGCTACCTGAAACGGCCGCAGCTGTACGGCGTGGACGAGCAGGGCTGGTTCAATACCGGCGACATCGCGCGCATGGACGACGAGGGCTACATCCGCATCTGCGGCCGCGAGAAGGACATCGTGATCCGCGGCGGCGAGAACATCCCGGTAGTGGAGATCGAGGCGGCGCTGTACCGGATGCCGGGCGTGCTCGAGGCGGCAATCGTCGGCATGCCCGATCCGCGCCTGGGCGAACGCGCGTGCGCCTTCGTGGCGGCGCAGCCCGGCGCGCAGATCGACATGACGAGCATGCGCGCCTTCCTCGAGGCGCAGCAGATCAGCAAGAGCTTCTGGCCCGAGCGGCTCGAAATCCTCGAGCAGCTGCCGCGCAACCCCACCGGCAAGGTGCTCAAGTTCGTGCTGCGACAGATGGCGCAGAAGCTGGTCGAGCAGGCGTCGCCGCGCTCGGCGACGTAGCGGCCGCCGCACCCGCACCAGACCCCCGCACGTCACCCGGGCCGCGCGTCGCGGGCAGCGCATGCCGTCGATGCGGGCGGCGGCGGCCCGCGACGACATCCAGTAGACTTGGCGGCTTCGTCGGTCTTTCCGGATGCCGCTCGGCATGAGCTCCAATCTGTCGGAATTCGAACGCGCCCGCAAGGTGCTGGTGGGCGGCGTGAACTCGGCCGTGCGCGCGTTCCGCGCGGTCGGCGGCACGCCGCGCTTCATCGATCGCGCCGAGGGCGCGTACATGTGGGACGTCGAGGGCAGGCGCTACATCGACTACCTCGGTTCGTGGGGGCCGATGATCGCCGGCCATTCGCATCCGCACGTGCTCGCGGCGGTCGAGCGCGCCGCGCGCCGTGGCCTGTCGTTCGGTGCGCCCAACGTGATGGAGAGCGAGCTCGCCGAGCGCATCTGCGCGCTGTTTCCGCAGGTCGAGCGGGTACGCTTCACCAGCTCCGGCACCGAGGCGGCGATGTCGGCGCTGCGCCTGGCGCGCGGCTTCACGAAGCGCGACGCGATCGTCAAGTTCGAAGGCTGCTATCACGGCACCGCCGACAGCTTGCTGGTGAAGGCAGGCTCGGGCGCGCTCGCGTTCGGCACGCCGAGCTCGGCCGGCGTGCCCGACGACCTCGCGAAGCACACGCTGGTGGCGCAGTACAACGACCTGGCCAGCGTCGAAGCGCTGTTCGCGACGCACGGTGCGCGCATCGCCTGCGTGATGGTCGAGCCGATCCCCGGCAACATGAACCTGATCCTGCCGGCGCCGGGTTTCCTCGCCGGACTGCGCGCGTTGTGCACGAAGCATGGCGCGCTGCTGATCTTCGACGAGGTGATGTCGGGCTTCCGGGCCGCGCTGGGCGGCGCGCAGCAGGTCGTCGACGTGGTGCCCGACCTGTCCGTATTCGGCAAGGTGATCGGCGGCGGCATGCCGGTCGGCGCCTTCGGTGGGCCGGCCGCGGTGATGGAGATGATGGCGCCGCTCGGGCCCGTCTACCAGGCCGGTACGCTGTCGGGCAACCCGATCGCCATGGCAGCGGGTCTGGCGACGATGGACCTGATCACCGAGCCCGGCTTCTTCGAGCGCCTCGGCGCCGGCTGCGCGCGGCTCGTCGACGGCCTGAACGCGGCCGCGCGCGAGATGGGAGTGGCGTTCTGCGCGCAGCATCGCGGCGGCCTGGCGGGGCTGTACATGCTGGCCGCGCCGCCGGTCGGCTTCGCGCAGGTGCAGGCGCAGGACGTCGAGCGGTTCAAGCGCTTCTACCATTGCATGCTCGACGAAGGCGTCTACCTGCCACCGTCGCCGGTCGAGGCGTTCTTCTTCTCGGGCGCGCACACCGATGCCGACGTCGACGCGACGCTGGCGGCGGCGCGGCGCGCGCTGGGCGCAGTGGCATGACGCGCGACCGCACGGCGGCGCACATCGCACGCAGGAGGTCGGCATGAACGGCGCGCCAGCGCAGGCGAAGGCAACGCCATCGTGGCTGCCGGTGCTGCTGTTCGGCTCCGCCGTCCTGCTCATCTCCACCGGCGTGCGCTCGTCGTTCGGCCTGTTCCTGCCCGAGATGACGCAGGCGCGCGGCTGGTCGCGCGAAACCTTCTCGTTCGCGATCGCGCTGCAGAACCTGATGTGGGGGCTGGGCGGCTCGTTCCTCGGCGCGATGGCCGACAAGTACGGCTCGCTGCGCACGCTGCTGCTGGGCGGCGTACTTTACGTGCTCGGTTTCCTCGGCATGGCGTGGGCCGAAACCGGCACCACGCTGTCGCTGTCGGCCGGCGTCGTGATGGGCCTGGCGATCGGCGGCACGTCGTTCGGCGTCATCCTCGCGGCGCTCGGCCGTGTCGTGCCGGCCGAGCAGCGCACCTTCGCATTCGGGGTCGGCGTGGCCGCGGGCTCGTTCGGGCAGTTCCTGTTCCTGCCGCTGGCCGGCAAGCTGATCACCACGCTCGGATGGCAGGCGGCGCTGCTGCTGCACGCGGCGATCGTCGGCGTCATCCTGCTGCTGGCATGGGGCATGCGCGGCGAGGACACCGCGGCGGCACGCGCCGGCCAGGTGCGTCTGAGCGACGCGCTGGGCGGCGCGATCGCCGATCGCAATTTCCACCTGCTGTTCTGGGGGTATTTCGTGTGCGGACTGCAGGTGGTGTTCATCCAGTTGCACCTGCCGGTGTACCTGATGGACAAGGGCATGTCGGCCAACATCGGCGCGACCGCCGTCGCGCTGATCGGGCTGTTCAACGTGATCGGCTCGTTCGCGGCCGGCATGCTCGGGCAGAAGCTGTCGCGCAAGTGGCTGCTGGCAGCGATCTACGTCACGCGTTCCGTGGTGATCGGCTTGTTCCTGCTGGTCCCGCTCGGTGCCACCTCGGTCTACCTGTTCAGCGCGGCGATGGGCCTGCTGTGGCTGTCCACGGTGCCGCTCACCAACGCGCTGATCGGCCAGCGCTGGGGCGTGCAGCATCTGGGCCTGCTCGGCGGCGTGGTGTTTCTCGGCCACCAGATCGGCAGCTTCCTCGGCGCCTGGCTCGGCGGGCGTTTGTTCGACACCTTCGGCAATTACGATTACGCGTGGGCGCTGCTGATCGCGTTCGGCGCGTTCGCGGCCCTGGTGCACGCGCCGATCGACCAGCGGCCGAGCGGCGCGGCACGCGCAGCGGCGCCTGCCTGAAAGCAGCGCCTGCTACGACAGGCAGCGGAACGAGGACGTTTCAGATCCGCTCGAACACCGCGGCGATGCCCTGTCCGCCGCCGATGCACATCGTGACCAGCGCATGGCGCGTGCCGGTGCGCTGCAGTTCGTACAGCGCCTTGACCGTGATCAGCACGCCGGTGGCGCCGACCGGATGGCCGATCGAGATGCCGGAGCCGTTCGGATTGACCTTCGCCGGATCGAGCTCGAGATCGCGCGTGACCGCCAGCGCCTGTGCGGCGAAAGCTTCGTTGGCCTCGATGGTGTCGATCTGGTGCGCCTTCAGTCCCGCCTTCTCCAGCGCCTTGCGCGACGCCGGCACCGGCCCGATGCCCATGTAGGCCGGATCGACGCCCGCGTGCGCATACGAAACCAGCCGCGCCAGCGGCTGCAGGCCGCGCGCCTCGGCGGTGCGCCGCTCCATCAGCACCACCGCGGCCGCGCCGTCGTTGATGCCCGACGCGTTGCCCGGCGTCACCGTGCCGTCTTCCTTCAGGAACGCCGGCTTGAGCTTGCGCATGTCCTCGATCGTGGCATCGTGACGGATGTGCTCGTCGGCGGCGAAGCTGACCGTGCCCTTGCGCGACTTCAGCTCGATCGGCAGGATCTGCGACGCGAAGCGCCCCTCGCGCGTGGCCATCGAGGCGCGCCGGTGGCTCTCCACGGCCAGCGCGTCCTGGTCTTCGCGACTGATGTTCCACTTCTTCGCGATGTTCTCGGCGGTCACGCCCATGTGGACGTTGTGGAACGGGTCGTGCAGCGCACCGGTCATCATGTCGACGACGCGCGCGTCGCCCATCCGGGCGCCCCAGCGCGCCGCCGGCATCGAATAGGGGCCGCGGCTCATCACCTCGGCGCCGCCGGCCAGCGCGATGTCGGCGTCGCCGAGCAGGATCGCCTGCGCCGCCGAGACGATCGCCTGCAGGCCCGAGCCGCACAGGCGGTTCAGCGTCATTGCCGGCACCTCCTTTGACAGGCCGCCGTCGAGCGCGGCCACGCGCGCCAGATACATGTCGCGCGGCTCGGTGTTGATCACGTGGCCGAACACCACGTGCTGCACGTCGTCGGCACCTACGTTGGCGCGCCTGGCGGCCTCGCGCACGACCAGCGCGCCGAGCTGCGTCGGCGCGTGATCCTTCAGGCTGCCGCCGAAGGTTCCGACCGCGGTGCGGACTCCACTGACGATGACGACTTCACGGCTCATGGCGATTCCTCCTGGAGGGTTCGAGAATTTCCGATTCTAACTGTTTCGAGCAGACGCTTGATCAGTGCAGGGCCGAGCCGCTGCGGGCGCGCGGCTTGCGCCCGCGAAACAGCGTCTGCAGCACCCGTGCCGTGCCGAGATTGACCATCGCCTGGCCGATCGAATGCGCCTCGTCGGCGGCGATGTCCAGCGTCACGTGCGCGCCGGCCGCGTTCAGGCCGCGATAGGCGCGCTCGGCGTGCACCGCCGGCACCAGGCTGTCGAACTCGCCGTGCAGCAGGTGGATGGTGGGCGTGATGCGCTCGTCCGGCCCGATCGGCCGCGCAAGCTGTCCCGCGTACGACACCACGATCGCGGCCAGCCGCGCGTGCGAACGGGCCAGCTCCAGCGCCAGCGTCGCGCCCTGCGAGAAGCCCACCATGATGGTGCGTTCACCGTCGATGCCGGCGGTGCGCTGCAGCGCCTCGATGCGTTGCGCGACGGTGTCGCATGCCTGCCCGATACGCGACACGCGGTCGGCGGCGATGCCGCGGCCGTCGAACCAGTCGCGGCCGTGCTGCGTGGGCGCGGCACGCAGCGCCTCGAAGATCGCCGCGACGGCGCCGGGAAACTTCAGCTGCCAGGCGATCGCGATCGGCGCGAACGCCTCGGCGCTCGATCCCGCGCCGTGCAGGAATACCAGCAGACGGCGTGGCGCCTCGGAGGACTGCGGCGGCAGCTCGAGCCACAGCGCGCTGCCCGGATCGCTGCTTGCGCCCATCGAGCGTCCTACAGGAACAGCGAGCCGGCCCACCAGGCGAGCGCGGCCATTGCCGCCGATGCGGGGATCGTCAGGATCCACGCCCAGACGATGTTGCCGGCCAGCCCCCAGCGCACCGCCGAGAACTTCTGCGAGGAGCCGACGCCGACGATCGCGCCGGTGATGGTGTGCGTCGTCGACACCGGAATGCCCGCGCCCGAGGCGATGAACAGCGTGAGCGCTCCGCCCGTTTCGGCACAGAACCCGCCCACCGGCTTGAGCTTGGTGATCTTCTGGCCCATGGTCTTCACGATACGCCATCCGCCGAACAGCGTACCCAGCCCGATCGCGACATAGCACGACAGGATCACCCAGTAGGGCGGATGCGTCTCGGCGGTCGAGGTGGCGCCGGCGGCGATCAGCAGCAGCCAGATGATGCCCATGGTCTTCTGCGCGTCGTTGCTGCCGTGGCCCAGGCTGTAAAGCGCCGAGGACATCAGCTGCAGCCGGCGGAACCAGCGATCGGTGCCGCGCGGCGTGGTGCGCAGGCACACCCAGGAGACCCCCAGCATCAGCGCCGAGCCGAGCACGAAGCCGAGCATCGGCGAGACGACGATGAACAGCGCCACCTTGGTGATGCCGCTGCCGATCAGCGAGCCGGCGCCCGACTTGGCCAGCGTCGCGCCGATCATGCCGCCGATCAGCGCGTGCGACGAGCTCGACGGGATGCCGAACCACCAGGTGATGATGTTCCAGGCGAGCGCGCCGACCAGCGCGCCGAAGATCACCACATGGTCGACGACCATCGGGTCGACGATGCCCTTGCCGACCGTCGCGGCCACCTTCAGCTCGAAGAAGAACAGCGCCAGGAAGTTGAAGGTGGCGGCCCACGCCACCGCCTGGTAGGGCTTGAGCACGCCGGTCGAGACGATGGTGGCGATCGAGTTCGCCGCATCGTGGAAACCGTTCATGAAATCGAAGGCCAGCGCCAGCACTACCAGGAACGCCAGCACCGAGAAGCTGATCTGCAGCGTCGTCATGCGTTCTCGAGCACGACACCTTCGATGACGTTGGCGACGTCCTCGCACTTGTCCGATACCGCCTCGAGCAGCTCGTAGATCGCCTTGAGCTTGATCAGCTGGCGCACGTCGCTCTCGTCGCGGAACAGCTTCGAC
>JAHDYE010000149.1 GCA_023383035.1 Burkholderiaceae bacterium
TGCTGGTCGACGAGGGCGACATCGAGCAGGCGATCCTGTCGCTGCTCGAGATCGAGAAGACCGTGGTCGAGGGGGCCGGCGCGACCGGGCTGGCGGCGCTGTCGCGCCATCGCGAGCGCTTCCGCGACCAGCGCGTCGGGCTGGTGCTCACCGGCGGCAACATCGACCCGCTGCTGCTGGCCTCGATCATCGAGCGCGGCATGGTCCGCTCGGGACGCCTGGCGCGGCTGTACGTCGACGTGCGCGACGTGCCGGGCGCGCTGGCCCAGGTCACGGCGCTGCTGGCCGACGAACAGGCGAACATCGAGCAGATCCGCCACGAGCGGGCGTTCGGCAGCATCGGCGCGCAACGCGTCGAGGTGGAGATCGTGGTGCAGACGCGCGGCACCGGCCATGTGGCGACGCTGCTGGCCCGGCTGGCCGGCGCCGGGTTCCTGGCGCGCACCGGCTGAAATCGGGGCGCCGGCGCCCCGGCACGTTGACGGGCGGGCACGTTCGCCTTATCCTGTTAGCCAAACAATCGTTCGCTTTTCTAAGACCTGCTGCTCCGAACCGTGGCCAGAACTTCCGCAGAGCCGCTCGCCGGCGTCGCCGACGCGCCCGCGCGGCGTGCGCACAACCGGCTCCAGCCGCTGCTCGACGGCGCGGCGCGCGTGTTCGCGCAGCGCGGCTTCGCCGCCGCGTCGGTGCGCGACATCGTGCAGCCGATCGGCATGCAGCCGGGCTCGCTCTACTACCACTTCCCGACCAAGGAAGACCTGCTGGTGGCGGTCTACCGCGAAGGCGTCCGGCGCCTGAGCGCCAGCGTGGACGCCGCGGCGGCGCTCGAGCGCGAGCCGTGGAAGCGGCTCGAAGCCGCCTGCGTGGCCCATCTGAGCGCGCTGCTCGATCGCACCGACTATTCGCAGGTGGTGATCCGCGTGCGCCCGAGCGACGCGCCGACGGTCAGCGAAGAGCTGATCGCGCTGCGCGGCAGCTACGAGCAGCGCTTCGAGCGGCTGGTGGCCGAACTGCCGCTGGCGCGCTCGGTGCGTGCCGGCGAACTGCGCCTGCTGCTGCTGGGCGCGCTGAACTGGAGCCAGGAGTGGTATCGCGAGGACGGCCGCCTGACGCCGGCGCAGATCGCGCGCCGCTTCGTCGGAATGCTGAAGGGCTGCCTGCAACGACAATGAGGAACCGCGCATGAACGCTGAGGATTTCCGGCCGCGCGTGCTGGTCACCAAGATCGGGCTCGACGGCCACGACCGCGGCAGCCGCGTCGTGGCCGCCGCGTGCCGCGACGCCGGCATGGAAGTGATCTACACGCCGCCGTGGCAGCGCATCGACGCGGTGGTCAAGCTGGCGACCGAGGAGGACGTCGACGTGATCGGCATCTCGTCGCTCGCCACCGACCACCTGATCGTGCCGAAGCTGATGCAGGCGCTGCGCGCCGCCGGGCTCGACGACGTGCGCGTCGTGGTGGGCGGCATCGTGCCCGACAACGAGGAGCGGACGCTGCTCGAGGCCGGCGTGCGCCAGGTGTTCCATCCCGGCAGCACGCTCGACCACATCACCGCGCGCGTGCGCGAGTACGCGCTCGAGGCGCGCCGCGCGCGCGCCGATGCGTGAGGAGACACCGATGAACCAGCCCGTTTCGCCGTCGCTGCTGGAGAACCGCGCCGATGCCGATCAGCACGACGCCTGGGAGCGCGACTACCGCGCCTCGATCGGCACCAACCGCGCCGTCGTCAACGTGTCGGGCATCCCGATCCAGCCGCTGTACACGCCGCGCGACTGGACGCGCTACGGCGCCGCGGTGCCGCTCGCCTATCCCGGCCAGGCCGACTACACGCGCGGCATCTACGCGACCATGCACCGCGGCCGCACCTGGACGCAGCGCCAGCTGATCGGGCTGGGCACGCCGGCCGACTACAACGCGCGCCTGCTCGCGCTGATGGCCAGCGGCACCAGCGCGGTGTCGCTGATCCCGTGCAACTCGGTCTATCGCGGCTACGACATGGACACCGTCGATCCCGAGCTGCTCGGTACCTGCGGCGTGGTGATCAACAACGTCGAGCACATGCAGCGCAGCCTGGAGGGCGTGGACGTCGGCACGGTGTCGTGCGCGATGAACGATCCGTCGCCGTTCACGCTGCTGGCGTTCATGATGATCGACGCCGAACGGCGCGGCATCGACTGGCGTCGCATCGCCGGCACGTCGAACCAGAGCGACTACATCTCGCACTTCGTCGCCAACCACATGTTCTACCGGCTCTCGCTGCCGGGCGCGCGCCGCGTGCTGATGGACCACATCGCGTACTGCAACCGCTACCTGCCGCGCTGGAACCCGATGTCGGTGGTGGGCCAGCACATGCAGCAGGCCGGCGCCACGCCGGCCGAGGCGATGGCGTTCACGCTGTGCACCGCGATCCAGAACGCCGAGGATTGCGCGGCGCACGGCATGGACCCGGACGCGTTCCTGCCGCGTTTCACGTTCTTCTTCGACATCTCGCTGAGCTTCTTCGAGGAGATCGCCAAGTTCCGCGCCGGGCGGCGCATCTGGGCGCGCATCGCCAGGGAGCGCCTGGGCGCGAAGGACCCGCGCGCGTGGCGCTTCAAGTTCCATGCCCAGACCTCGGGCGTGGACCTCACGCGCCAGCAGCCGCTGAACAACATCGCCCGCGTCACCGTGCAGGCGATGGCCGGCATCTTCGGCGGCCTGCAGTCGCTGCACACCGACGCCTACGACGAGGCGCTCGCCTGCCCGAGCGAGTTCGGCGCGCGCATCGCGGTGGCCACGCAGAACATCCTGCGCGAGGAGGCGCACCTGACCGACGTGATCGATCCGCTCGGCGGCGCGTTCTACCTCGAGTCGCTCACCGACCGCATGGAAGAGAGAATCGTCTCCATCATGAAGACCGTCGACGAGGCCGGCGGCATGTACCGGGCCGTGGAGTCGGGGCTGGTGCAGCGGATGATCGGCGCCTCGGCGCGGCGTTTCCAGGGCCGCATCGATTCGGGCGAGCAGGTGGTGGTGGGCGTGAACGCCTACCAGGTCGACGAGGCCGACGACGAGCGCCCGCTCATCGAGCGGCCCGACCCGGCGGCGATGCGTCGCCACATCGACGAGTTCGTTGCCTGGAAGGCGGCGCGCCCGGCGGCGGCGGTGAGCAAGGCGCTCGACCGCCTGACGCGGGCCGCCGAGCATCCCGGCGACAACGTGTTCGGCGCCGTGGTCGAAGCGGCGCGCGCCGGCCTCACGCACGAGGAGATCTGCACGCGGCTGCGGCGCGATCTCGGCTTCGGCCAGCCGCTGGCGATCGTCTGATGGGCGGTCACGACACGCACGAGCTGCCGCTGGTCGCGCGCGCGCTGGCCGGCGACCGCCGCGCGCTGGCGCGCCTGCTGACGCATTTCGACGACGATGCGAAGGACGCGCGGCGCGCCGCCGCCGAAGTGGCCGCGCGCGCCGGCCGCGCGCTGGTGGTGGGCATCACCGGCGTGCCCGGCAGCGGCAAGTCCACGCTGGTCAACGTGCTGCTCGGCCAGTGGCTGGCGCGCGGCCGGCGCATCGCGGTGGTCGCGATCGATCCGTCCAGCCCGATCACCGGCGGCGCGGTGCTCGGCGATCGCATCCGCATGGGCGAGCACGGCGTGCATCCCGATGTGTTCATCCGCTCGCTGTCGGCGCGCGCCGAGCTCGGCGGGCTGTCGCGCGCCACGCGCGCCGCGGTCGACTGCCTCGACGCGGCCGGCTTCGACCGCGTGATCGTCGAAACCGTCGGCACCGGACAATCGGAAACCGCGATTGCCGCGCTGGCCGACACCCGCGTCGTGGTGTGTCCGCCCGGCCTGGGCGACGACGTGCAGGCGATCAAGGCCGGCGTGCTGGAGATCGCCGACCTGCTCGCCATCAGCAAGGGCGACCTGCCGCTGGCGCAGGAAACGCGACGCGAAATGCGCGAGATGCTGGCGCTGCGACGGCCGCTCGCCGAAGGCGCCTGGAAGACGCCGGTGCTGGTGGTCAGCGCGACCACCGGCGAAGGCGTGGCCGCGCTGGTCGATGCGATCGAGGCGCACGCCGCGCAGCACGGCTGCGGCCGGCGCCTGCGCCGGGCCGGGCCGATCCTGCCGGCCGCTTCGCCGGCTGCCGTGATCGCCGCCGCGCCGGCCGATGCGGTGGCCGATGCGGCGGCCACGGCCGCAGCCGTCGATACGGTCGTCGCTTCCGCTGCGTCCGCCGTGCCCGACGCGGCCGTCGCCGCTGTCGCACTGCGCGACACGGCGCCCGCCCCCGATGCACCCGCCGATCCGGCGGACACGCAGGCCTGGCGCGCGCGCCTGGCCGCGCTGCTGGCGCGAGACGGCCTGTGCGCCGCGCTCGGCTTCACGCTGGTCGACGCCGGACCGGGGCGCGCCGAGGTGCAGATGCGCGTCGACGCGCGCCACCTGAACTTCAACGGCGGCTGCCACGGCGGCGCGCTGTTCGCGCTGGCCGACACCGCGTTCGGACTGGCGTCGAACTCGCACGGCCCGCTTGCCTCGGGCATCGACGTGCACATGACCTTCCAGGTCGGCGTGCGCGCCGGCGACCGCCTGGTCGCGCGCGCCAGCGAGATCCGCCGCAGCCGGCGCATCGGCGTGTACCGGGTCGACGTCGCGTGCGTGCGCGCCGACGGCGAGGAGCAACTGGTTTCCTGCTTCACCGGCACCGTCTCGATCCGGTAGAGCGGCCGGGCGGCCCGATAGAATGCGGGTTCCGAACGACGAGGGTTCCCGCCATGACGATCCAGACCGTAGGCATCATCGGCGCCGGCACGATGGGCAACGGCATCGCGCAGGCCTGCGCGGCGGCCGGCCTGCAGGTGCTGATGCAGGACATCAACGAGGCCGCCATCGAGCGCGGCCTGACCACGGTTTCAGGCTCGCTCGACCGGCTGGTGAAGAAGGGCTCGCTCGACGAGACCGGCAAGTCGGGCATCCTGGCGCGCGTCCGCACCACCACGCGGGCCGATGATCTCGCCGCCGCCGACATGGTGATCGAGGCGGCCACCGAGAACGAGGAACTCAAGCTGCGCATCCTGCAGAACGTCGAGGCGATCGTGGCCCCCGGCGCGGTGGTCGCCACCAACACGTCGTCGATCTCGATCACCCGGCTGGCCGCGGCGATGCATCACCCCGAGCGTTTCGTCGGCATGCATTTCTTCAACCCGGTGCCGGTGATGGCGCTGGTCGAGATCATCCGCGGCCTGCGCACCTCGGACGACACGGTGGCGCTGGTGACCGCGCTCGCGCAGCGCCTCGGCAAGACGCCGATCGGCGTGAAGAACAGCGCCGGCTTCGTGGTCAACCGCATCCTGTGCCCGATGATCAACGAGGCGATCTTCGCGCTGCAGGAAGGACTGGCCAGCGCCGAGGAGATCGACGCCGGCATGAAGCTGGGCTGCAACCATCCGATCGGGCCGCTCGCGCTGTGCGACCTGATCGGGCTCGACGTCGAGCTGGCGGTGATGGAAGTGCTGCACGGCAGCTTCAGGGATCCCAAGTACCGGCCCGCGCCGCTGCTGCGCGAGATGGTCGATGCCGGCATGCTCGGTCGCAAGAGCGGCCGCGGCTTCTATCTGTACGGCGGCTGACGCGCCATGAGCGATGCGCCGGGCGGCCCGTCGGTCGCGTTCTGGCAGGAGCGCTTCGAGTCGGGCAGCACGCCGTGGGACCGCGGCGAGCCCAACCCGGCGCTCGCGCCGCTGCTCGCGCGCGGCATCGTGCCCGCCGGTGCGCGCGTGCTGGTGCCCGGCTGCGGCGCGGGCCACGAAGTCGCGCTGCTCGCCGCCGCCGGCTACCGCACGATCGCGGTCGACTACGCGCCGGCCGCAGTCGAGCTGACCCGCGCCCGGCTGACGCAGGCCGGCCTGCAGGCCGAGGTGATCGAGGCCGACCTGCTCGCGTGGGCGCCCGCGGCGCCGCTCGACGCGATCTGGGACCAGGCCTGCCTGGCCGCGCTGCATCCCGACCTGTGGGTCGCCTACGCGCAGCGCCTGGCGTCGTGGCTCGCGCCGGGCGGCACGCTGATGCTGATGGCAGTGCAGGCCGAACGCGACTCGCGTCGCGAGGGGCGCATCGAAGGCCCGCCCTATCACTGCGACGTCAACGCGATGCGCGCGCTGTTCCCGTCGCCGCAGTGGCACTGGCCGCGCCCGCCGTACGCGCGCCACGGCCGCCCGGGCGGCGTCGCCGAACTCGCGCTCATCCTGAAACGCGCGGGCGGGTAGTCAGTCGTCGAACTGCCGCAGCCGGTCGAGCTCGAGCACCGTCACCGACCCGTAGTCGACCTTCAGCAGCCCGTCGCGCTCGAGCCGGCGCAGCGCCTGGTTCACGCGCTGGCGCGACAGGCCGGTCAGGTAGCCGATCTCGCCCTGCGAGATCTCCAGCCGCAGCTTCACGCCGGGATAGAGCAGCGGATTGAACAACTGCGCCAGGCAGCGCGCCACCCGCGCGTCGGGCCCGAGCAGCCGGTCGATCTCCACCGTGCCGATGAACTGGCCGAGCCGCTCGTTCAGCTGGTGCAGCAGGAAGCGGTTGAACGCGATGCTGGTGTCGAGCAGCCACTGGAACGTGGCGCGCGGCATGTATGCGATGCGGCTGTCGCGCAGCGCCACCGCGTCGTAGCGGCGCGGCTCGTCCTTGAGCATCGAGCCCTCGCCGAACCAGCCGCCCGGCGGCACGCCGGTGAAGGTGACCGCCTTGCCTTCGAGCGAGACGATGCTGATCTTCACCAGGCCGTCGATCACGCCGACCCAGTAGTCCACCGCTTCGCCCTTGCGGCAGACGAAGCCGCCGGCCGCCACGCTGCGTTCGATCAGTGCCTGCCGCACGCGTTGATGCTGCGTTGCATCAAGCCCCTGCATCCAGGGCGAGAGGGCGAGCAGATCGTCAAGGACGGACAAGCGCGGGTCCTTCCGGGTGGGATCGACTTTGTCGGATGAACGACAACTATACTGCCGGCGCTCCCCTAGACTGCGCACGCCGCCGCAGGCGCGGCAGGCGCCGGCGCCCCGGAAAGTTAGGGGTAAGTCCGATGATCTTGAATCGACGCCGACCCACGAGAATCACGGCAAGGAGACGCAGACGATGACCGAGTCGACGGTCGCGGGCGTGGCATCGCCCGATTCCACGGACGCGAACACCTTTCCGCGCCTGTTGCTGCAGCACGCCAAGGCCCGCCCCGACGCCGCCGCGCTGCGCGAGAAGGACCTCGGCATCTGGCAGACGATCACCTGGGCGCAGCTGCGCGACGAGGTTGCGGCGCTGGCGGCCGGGCTCGCCAGCCAGGGCTTCCGGCGCGGAGACAACCTGGCGCTGATCGGCGAGAACCGGCCGCGCCTGTACGCCGGCATGATCGCCGCGCAGGCGCTGGGCGGCGTGCCGGTGCCGCTGTACCAGGACGCGGTCGCGCAGGAGATGGTCTACGTGTTCCGCAACGCCGAGATCAGCTTCGCGATCGTGGAGGACCAGGAGCAGGTCGACAAGCTGCTGGAGATCCACGAGCAGTGTCCGCAGCTCGTGCATGTCTATTACGACGATCCGCGCGGGCTGCGCAACTACGCCGACCCGCTGCTCGGCGCCTACGACCGGCTGATCGAGCAGGGCCGCGAGTGGCTGGCGCAGCACCCGGGCTTCTTCGAGGCCGAGGTCGCGAAGGGTTCGCCGGACGACATCGCGGCGATCTTCTACACCTCGGGCACCACCGGCAATCCGAAGGGCGTGATCCACGCCCACCGCAGCCTGATCACGGTGTCCGACGTGGCGTCGCGCATGGAGGGGCTCACGCACGACGAAGAGGTGCTCGCCTACCTGCCGATGGCCTGGATCGGCCAGAACATCTTCTCGTACGCGCAGTGGCTGGTCACCGGCTTCACCGTGAACTGCCCGGAGTCGGCCGCCACCGTCACCGCCGACATGCGCGAGATCGGCCCTACTTACTACTTCGCGCCGCCGCGCGTGCTCGAAGCGCTGCTCACGCAGGTCACGATCCGCATGGAGGACGCGGCCGCACCGAAGCGCAAGCTGTTCCAGTACTTCATGAAAGTGGCGCGCAAGGTGGGCGGGCGGCTGCTCGACGGCGATCCGGACGTTCCGTTCGCCGACCGCCTGAAGTACCGGCTCGGCAACCTGCTGATCTACGGGCCGCTGCGCAACACGCTCGGCATGAGCCGCGTGCGCGTGGCCTACACCGCCGGCGAGGCGATCGGGCCCGACCTGTTCGTGTTCTATCGCTCGCTTGGCATCAACCTGAAGCAGCTGTACGGCTCGACCGAAACCGCGGTGTTCGTGTGCGTGCAGCCCAACGGGCAGGTCAAGCCCGACACCGTCGGACCTGCGGTGGACGGCGTCGAGCTGAGGATCACCGACGCCGGCGAGATCCTGATCCGCAGCCCGGGGCTGCTGCGCGAGTACTACAAGAATCCGGAGGCCACCGCCGAGGTCAAGGACGCCGACGGCTGGTACCACACCGGCGACGCCGGCTACTTCGACCCGGACGGGCACCTGAAGATCATCGACCGCGCCAAGGACGTCGGCAAGCTGGCCGGCGGCGCGCTGTTCGCGCCGAAGTACATCGAGAACAAGCTGAAGTTCTTCCCGTACATCAAGGAGGCGGTGGCCT
>JAHDYE010000150.1 GCA_023383035.1 Burkholderiaceae bacterium
GCTGGCCGACGGCTGGAACCTGCTGACCGGCTCGCTGGTGGCGAGCTTCGGGTAGGCGCATGGGTCCCGAAGCGGTTCTCACGTTCGGCCGGCAGGGCCTGGAGCTGCTGCTGGCGGTCGCCGCGCCGGTGCTGCTGGTCGCGCTCGCGGTGGGCCTGGTGGTGAGCGTGCTGCAGGCGCTCACGCAGATCAACGAGGCCACGCTGTCGTTCCTGCCCAAGCTGGTGGCGATCGCCGTCACGCTGATGCTGGCCGGCCCGTGGATGCTGTCGCTGCTGGTCGACTATCTGCAGCGCGTGCTCGCGGGCATTCCGGCGGCGATCAGCGGCAACGCGTTGCCGTGATCGACGTCGCCGAAAGCCAGCTGCTCGCCTGGCTGAGCGCCTTCCTGCTGCCGTTCTTCCGCATCCTCGGGCTGTTCACCAGCGCGCCCATCCTGTCGCAGCGCGCGGTGCCGGTACGCGTACGGGTGGCCGTATCGCTGCTGCTGGCCGCGCTGGTCGCGCCGCTGATCCCGCCCGCGCCGGCCGCCGACCTGGCCGCCCCGTCGGGCTGGCTGGCCGTGGCCACCGAGGCGCTGATCGGCTTCGCGATCGGGTTCGTCGCACGCAGCATCCTCGCCGCGGTCGAGGTCGCCGGCGAGGCGGTCGGCCTGCAGATGGGCCTGTCGTTCGCCGGCTTCTTCGATCCCGACAGCGGTCAGCTCAATGCGGTCAGCCGGTTGATGAACACGCTGTCGCTCGCGGCGTTCGTGGCCATCCACGGCCCGCTGCTGCTGGTGGCCGCAGCGCTGCACAGCTTCGAGGTGATCCCGCCGGCCACCGCGCTGTCCGAATGGCTGGCACGCATCGACCCGGCCGGCCTCGGGGCGTCGCTGTTCGGGCTCGGGCTGACGATCGCGCTGCCGTTCATGGCGCTGCTGCTGTTCGCCAACCTGGCGCTGGGCATCATCTCGCGCATCGCGCCGCAGCTGAACATCTTCGCGATCGGCTTCCCGGTCACGATCGGCGCCGGCCTGGTCCTGCTCGCGCTCGGCCTGCCCCTGCTGCAGGCGCCGTTCGAATCGATGTTCGAGCACATGCTGGCGGCGCTGAGAATGTAGGGCGACGCAGGGCCCGCCCGGACCGGATCGCCGCCGCGCCGGCCGACCCGCGCCGGGAATCCGTACAATCCGGCAGTCTTCGCAACCGGCGCCTGCCAGATTGACTGCCACTGCCGCCGAGCCGCTGCCGGCTCCCCGCACGCTTCGCCTGCTCGTGGTCGAGGATTCCCAGCTCGACTACGAACTGCTGCTGGCGACGCTGTCGCGCGAGCCGTTCGACATCGTCGCCCGGCGCGTGGAAGAGCGCGCCGAGCTGGTCGACGCGCTGGCCGCGACGACCTGGGACGCGGTGATCTCCGACCACCACCTGCCGCGCTTCTCGAGCACCGAGGCGCTCGAGATCGTGCGCGCGAGCGGCCTGAACCTGCCGTTCATCATCGTCTCGGGCCTGATCGGCGAGGACACCGCCGTCGCGGCGATGCGCAGCGGCGCCGACGACTACCTGATCAAGGGACGGCTGGCACGGCTCGGGCCGGCGCTGCTGGCCGCGCTCGCCGCCGCCGAGGCGCGGCGCGAGCGGCTCGAAGCGACGCGCTCGCTCGAGGAATCGCGGCAACAGCTGCGCGAGCTGCTGGCGCACCTGGACGCGGTGGTCGAGGAGGAGCGCGCCGCGATCGCGCGCGAGATCCACGACGACGTCGGCGGACTGCTGACGGCGCTGCGCTTCGATCTGTCGTGGATCGAGCGCAGCGGCGACTCCAGGAGCGCCGAACGCGCGCGCTATGCCAAGCAGACGCTCACCCACGCGATGCAGGCGGTGCAGCGCATCCAGCGCAACCTGCATCCGCCGGTGCTCGACGCCGGACTGGTGGCCGCGCTGCACTGGCAGATCGAGGAGTTCCGTCGCCGCACCGCGATCCCGGTCGACTTCTCCTGCAACGTCGAGAGCCTGGCGCTCGAGACCGCCGCCGCGATGACCGTCTATCGCACGCTCCAGGAAGCACTGACCAACGTCTCCAAGCACGCGCACGCCAGCGCGGTGCGGGTCGGTCTGGTGGCCGGCGACGACCAACTGTCGCTGGAGATCGCCGACGACGGCATCGGCCTGCGCGCGGGCGACCTGAAGAAACCGGCCTCGTTCGGCCTGCGCGGACTGTCCGAACGCGCCGCCCGCGCCGGCGGCTGGATCGACGTCTCGCCGGGGCCGCACGGCACCTGCGTCCTGCTGTCGCTGCCGATCCGGGGCGCCGGCGACCGTCCCGATGGAGGCACCCGATGATCCGCGTCGTGCTCGTCGACGATCACGCCTTGATCCGGCGCGGGCTGCGCGAGACGCTGGCCGACGCCGGCGGCATCGAAGTGACCGGCGAAGCCGGCGACTACGCCGAACTGCGCGCGCTGCTGAGGGAAGTCGCCTGCGACGTGATGCTGCTCGACCTGAACCTGCCCGGCCGCGGCGGCATGGACGTGCTCGCGTCGCTCGCGGCCGACGGCAGCACGATCGGCGTGGTGGTGCTGTCGCAGTATCCGGAGGACCAGTACGGCATCCGCGCGCTGCGCGCCGGCGCGATGGCCTACCTGAACAAATCGGCCGAGCCGCAGCAGATCATCGAGGCAGTGCGCACGGTGGCCACCGGACGCAAGTACCTGACGCCGGAGATTGCCCACCTGCTGCTCGACAACGTCACCGGCAGGAGCGGCGGCGCGCCGCACGATCAGCTCTCGGAACGCGAGATGCAGACGCTGCTGATGATCGCCGCGGGCCGGCGCCTGTCGGAGATCGCCGAAGCGCTGACGCTGTCGCCCAAGACGGTCAGTGTCTATCGCGCCCGCGTGCTGGAGAAGCTGGGCGTGTCGAGCAACGCGGAGCTCGCATCGTACGCGCTCAGGCACCGCCTGATCGAGTGAGACCAGGCCGTCAGTGCGGCACGCGCGCGGCGATGCACACCCGGTTCTTGCCGGCGCGCTTGGCCTCGTACATCGCGTCGTCGGCGCGCGCCACCGTTTCCTCGAGCGTGCTGCCGTCGACGACCTGCGCCACGCCGGCCGAGAACGTGATGAAGACCCGCTGCGCATGGTGCAGGAAGACGTCGGTGGTGAGCGAACGCTGGATGCCGCGTACCACCTCGGCCGCCTGCTCCTCGGTGGCACCGGGAAGCAGGATGACGAACTCCTCGCCGCCGTAGCGCGCGCTCAGGTCGGAAGACCTGACTCGCGAGCGCAGCAGCCTGGCCAGGTGGCGCAGCGCGTCGTCGCCGGCCTGGTGGCCCAGCGCGTCGTTCAGGCGCTTGAAGTTGTCCACGTCGAGCAGCGCAAGCGACAGCGGCCTGCCCTCGGCGCGACAACGCTCGGCCAGATCCTCGAAGGATTGCTCCAGCCCGCGGCGATTCAGCAGGTTGGTCAGGTGATCGGTCATGACCTGCGTACTGGCGGCGCTCAGCTCCGTCTCCAGGCGGCTGACCTCTTCCTCGAGCTGTCGGGCACGCTCGCCGGCCTGCGCGAAGTCGTTGCGCGAGCCTTCCAGCTCGGTGTACATCGAGCGGGTTTCCTCGATCAGGTGCCGCACCGTCCCGGCCAGCGCCGGCAGGTCGTTCGAGCGCTCGATCTCCTCGGCGAAGGTGCTGAGCCTGTTGCCGAAGCGTCCGCTCGATTCGGTGAGCGCACGCAGCCAGTCGATGCACTGGGCGATCATCGTCTTCATCATCTGCAGCGAGTCGCGCCGCATCTTCAGCAGCCGCTGGTGCTCGTTGGCGGTACGCCGGAGCAGCGCGCGCGCGTGCACCAGATCACGCCGGTCGGGCAGGCCTTCGGCCGGGTGCAGAATCGCGCGGATGGTGTCGAACTGCTGCCGCACCCAGGCCTCTTCCTCGACCAGCGTGGGCACGGTCTCGCAGACGGCGACCAGCAGGTCGGTCATGTCGCCCAGCACGCGCTCGAGCGATGGCAGCTGCTCGCCGTCGGCCGGCGCCGCGGCGGCAGACTGCGTCGGTGCGGCAGCCGCGGCGGGAGACGGCGTCGGTGCGGCGGCCGCGGCAGGAGACGGCGCCGGTACGGCGGCAGCCGCGCTCACCGGCGCGGCGACGCCCGGCGCGGGCACGGTGGCTTCGGCCTGCGGGGCGGCGACAGCCTGCGACGGCACGGCAGCCGCCGCCTGCGCGGGTACCGGGGCGCTTTGCGCCGGCGTGGCGTCGACGACCTCATCGGCCGGTACGCCGTATTCGGCGACGTGGACGACCGCATCCGCACCCTGCGATGCCGGCTCCGGCGCCAGAGCGCTCACGGGCGCATCGGCCGGACACTCGCGCCAGCTGTCGATCAGCCGTTGCAGCCGTTCGGCCAGTCCGCGCGGATCCGAGCCATGCACCGCGAGCATCCGGCCCAGCGCTTCCTTCTTGCGCGCCGACGTCCAGTGCCGATGCGACACGTCGAGCTGGCGCAGCAACTCGGCGATCACCGGGCCGATGTCGGGAAGCTGCGCCGCGGCCTGCGCATCGGCACGGCCGTCCGGCATCGAACCGCCGACGGCGCGCCACGCCAGGCTGTACTGGTCGGGCGTGGGCGGCAGGCGTCGCTGGGCCAGGTGGCGCAACGCCGCGCGCGCCAGTTCCGCCGGCGCAGCCGGCGCAGGGCTCGCGGAATTCGTGCTCGTGGAGTTCATTGCAGCCTTCCGTGGTACGCCGCGTCGGCGTGATCGGGCGGCGCAGGCGTGGTCCGACCGGCGACGAGCAGGCAGCGTTCGGGAATCCGGCGTATCACCTCGGGCAACCGGGCCGGAAGCACCGGGCGCGCGAACAGGAAACCCTGCATCGCGTCGCAGCCGCTGGCGAGCAGCGCGCGCGCCTGCGCGACCGTCTCGACGCCTTCGGCGACCAGTTGCAGTCGCAGGCTGCGCCCGAGCGCGATGATGGCCCGCACCACGGCCTCCCCCTCGACCGACATGCCCAGCATGCGCACGAAGCTGCGGTCCACCTTGAGCTTGCCGATCGGCAGGCGCGTGAGATACGAGAGCGACGAATAGCCGATGCCGAAATCGTCCAGCGACAGCTCCACGCCGAGATCGCGCAGCTCGTGCAGCGCCTGGAGCGTACGGTCGAAATCGCGCACCATGCAGGATTCGGTGAGTTCGATCTCCAGCGCACCGGGTTCCAGGCAATGTTCGACGATCACTTCGCGGGCGGTTTCGGCCAGTGATCGCCGTTCGAAATGGATCGTGGAGATATTGATCGCCACCTTCGGCACGCGGATGCCGTCGTCGCGCCACGCACGCATCTGCCGGCCCGCCTCGCGGATCGCCCACTCTCCGATCGGCACGATCAACCCGCTCTGCTCGGCCAGCGCGACGAACTGGACCGGCGGAACCGATACGCCCTCGTGCTGCCAGCGTGCCAGCGCCTCGACACCGCCCAGGGTGCCGCTGCCGACGTCGACCCACGGCTGGTAGCGCAGCGACAGCTCGCCGCGCTCGAGCGCCTTGTGCAGGCCGCTGAGCAGCTTCAGCCGGGCGCGCCCGTGCACGTCGGGCGGACGCGCGTACCACGCCACCGACTGGCTGCCGCGCCGTTTCGCGTCCGCGAGCGCCGCGTCGGCGCGCGACAGCAGCATGCCGGCGGTCTCGCCGTCACGCGGATACAGCGCCACGCCCGCACAGCAGGACACGAAGCACTCCGCCCCGGCCACCATGAGGGGCCGGCCGAATCCGCGCACCAGCGCCTGCACGACCTCCGAGACTTCCGCCGGCTCGCGCACCCGCGGCAGCAGCACCGCGAAGCGATCGCCCGGCAGCCGGGCCAGCACCGCGCCGTCGGTCGTCCCGCCGCCCTCTCCCTCGCCGGGGCGACAGCGCAGCGGACCCAGGTCGCGCACCAGACGCTCGCCGACGATGCACAGCACCTCGTCGCCCGCCACCTGTCCGAGCGACTCGTTGATCTGCGCGAAGCGATCGAGATCGAGCGCCATGACGGCCACGCCGTACCCGCCCCGCTGCGCACCGGCGATCGCCTCCGAGCACAACGCCAGGAACCTGTTGCGGTTCGGCAGGCCGGTAAGCGGATCGGCGCTGATCATCCGTTCGATATCCTGCTCGGCGCGCCGGCTCTCGGTGACGTCGCGAATCACGCCGCGCAGCATCGTCACGCGCCCCTCGGCATCGCACAGCGGCTCGGCCGCGATGCGCATCATCGTGGCCCGGCCGCCCGCTCCGGATACGGGCAACTCCAGCGCGAGCGGCTCGGCCTCGCGGATCGCCCGGTCGACCGCACGCGCGAGCGGCTCGTGGTGCTCGGTGGGAACGCGCTGCAGGAACTCCTCGGCGCTGATCGCGGCGCGCAGCGCATCGAAGCCCAGGATGGCGAAACTGCCGGTCGAGCCGTGCAGCGTCAAGGACTTCGGATCGAAATCGAACGTGCCCACGCGCGCCAGCGCGTGAGCCTTCGCCAGCCGGTCGTGACTGGCGGCCAGTTCGCGCTGCACGCGGGCCATGCGGCACAGGCGGTCGATCCGCGCGGCCAGCAGCGGCCAGTGCGTCGACCGGACGAAGAAGTCGGCGGCTCCGCGCACGAGCGCGCGTCCGATCGCCTGTTCGTCATGGACGTCGGCCAGCACCAGCCGCGGAACGGCGTCGAACCGGGCACGCAGGTGCCGCGGCATCGTATCGAGGGCCTGGGCGCCGGCACCGATGTCCGCCGCATCGACGATCAGCAGGTCGGGAACCGGCGGCGGATCGCCCGCCAGCCCGGCCATCGATGCGCAGGCAATGACCTCGTAGCCGCATTCGCGCAAGGCACCGGCCGCGGCTCCGCGCCACCCGGCGTCCGCATCGACGAGAACGATCGTTGCACGCTGTTCCATCTCCGGCTGGGGCGCCTGCCCCGATCTCCTCGTCGTGTCTCGTTTTCCCGTCGGTTTCCGTCGATTGCCGGCGCAGCCCGCGGGCGCGCATGCATCGTCTCTTGTTTTCGTCCCGCGTTCGGGTAGATTTAGCCCCGCACACCGACCGTACGTCATCTGGCAACCGTGGCCGAATCCCGCGCGACCGGCGCTCACCGATCGCATTCTCCCGTTGCGCTGGCCATGCTGGCCGCGTTCTCGATCCTGGTCCTGGGCCTGCTGGTCGCCGGCCGACCGACGGCAGGCGATACACCCACCGACGGCGCACTCCCGGCGCCGATGCCCTACTGGATCATGCTGTGGCTGGCCGGCGCATCGCTGGGCGCCGCGTGGCTCGCGTTCGTCGCCTGGCGCGGCTGGGTCGCCTCGCAGGCACGTCTGGACCGCCTGGCCACCGACGCGATGCGCATCGCCTTCGGCGAATATGCATGGCGCGCAAGCGACCACGGCCGCCCCGTTCTCGAACCGGTGGCCAGCGCGCTGAACCGTCTGGGATCGCTGGTTGGCGCGGCCGACTCGGTAATCGAGGATCGCGATCGCCAGCTCGAGACGATGCGCAACCTTGCCGGCGTCTCGTACTGGGAAACCGACGTCGACGGCCGGATCGTGCGCATCGAGTACGGCGCGTCGTGGGCGCCGCGCCGCTGGGTGCTGCGCACCGGGCAGCCGCAGTTCGATCGCGCCGAACCGCTCGACCGGATGCGCTGGGTCGCGGCTTCGCAGGCGATCGCCGAGCGGCGCACCTGGCACGACCTGCCGCTGCTGCGTCCCGATGCGCAGGGCCGCCGCATGCACGTGCTCGAATCGGGGAGTCCGCGATTCGACGGCGACGGACGCTTCGTCGGCTACTGCGGCGTCTCGCACGTCGTGGCGGCCGACGCGATCACCGCCGATGGCGGCATCACCGCGCGCACCGTGGCCGAGACCAGCTCCGAACCGATGGTGTTGCTCGCGCTCGACGAAGGCGTCGCCACCGTGCGTCGCTCCAACGATGCCGCGCATCGGCTGTTCGCGTGCAAGGCGCGCGAGCTCGCGGCCCGGCCGCTTGCCGCGCTGCTCGACAACGACCAGGAGGCGGCGCTCGCCGCCCTGCACGACGCCGTGCGCGAGCGCACTCCGATGCGACGCGCGCTGGCGATACGCAACCGCTTCGGCGAGCGCATCGAGGTGCGGGCGCGCCTGGAGCCGGTACCGCAGCGCCCCGAGCTGGCGGTGCTCGCCCTCGATCCGCGCGAGGCCGAGCTCGCGGCACTGCGCAGGCATTCGGGCGACGTGGAAAGGCTGCGCCGGCACGCGGCGGCCCAGGCGCAGCGCATCGAGCGCCTCGAGCGCGAGTCCGAGGCGTTCGCCAGCGGCGTCTCGCACGACCTGCGCGCGCCGCTGCGCGCCGTCGACGGCTTCGCGAAGCTGCTGCACGACCATCACTGCGGGCAGCTCGACGACGTGGGCCGCGACTATCTCGACCGCATCCTGACCGGTTGCGCGCGCATGGACCGCATGATCGATGCCGTGCTGGCGCTGTCGCGCGTCGGCCGCGTGCCGCTGATGCGCACGCCGGTCGATCTCGAGCGCATCGCGCGCGAGGTCGTCGAGGCGCTGCAACGGCAGGAGCCGCAGCGCGAGGTGAGCGTGCAGTTCGGCGACGCGCTGCACGCACACGGCGATCCGGCGCTGTTGCGCATCGTCCTCGAGAACCTGCTGGGCA
>JAHDYE010000151.1 GCA_023383035.1 Burkholderiaceae bacterium
CGAGCCGCCCGACAGGCTGGTGCCGGCGCCGCGCGCCACCACCGGCACGTCGAGCGCGCTGCATGCCTTCAGGATCGCGCGCACCTGCTCCTCGGTGTCGGGCAGCGCCACGCCGACCGGCAACTGCCGGAACGCGGACAGCGCGTCGCATTCGTAGGGGCGCGTGTCCTCCTCACGATACAGCAGGCAGTGCGCGGGCAGGATCGTGCGCAGGCGCTCGATCACCGCGCGCTGGCGCTCGGGCGCGAGCCCGGCGCCGGTGTCGGCGAAGCGGTCCTCGAGCGGCCCGGCAGCGGCGCCGGCCGCGTCGGACGCGGCAACCGGAGCGGCGGGGAGGACGGTCTGCGGATTCATGTCGATCCATGATTGTGCACGATGCCGGTGCCGGTTCGCGCAAATGCCACGCCGCGCGACGGGCGCGAACGATGCGCGCTCAGCCGGGCCGCGTCCGTTTCAGCCGTTTCCACAACGTGGTGCGCGACATGCCCAGGCGCCGCGCCGCTTCCGCGCGGTTGCCGCCCGCCTCCTCCAGCACCCGCCGGATCATCGCCGGCTCGGCATCGCGCGGCACGGCCGGGCGGTAGTAGCGGCCGGCCATCGCACGCGCCGCCTCCGACGCATGGAGCAGCCCTCCCCCGGCCGCCGGCGCGTAGGGCCCGGCGCGATCGGTCGCTTGCGGAGCAAGGACCTCCGGCGGCAGGTGATGGGGCAGGATCACCGGCCCATCGGCCTGCACCATCGCGAACTCGAGCGCGTTGAACAACTGGCGCACGTTGCCGGGCCACCGGTACGCTTCGAGCGCCGCCAGCGCTTCGGGCGAGACGCGCAGCGGCGCGCGCCGGTAGCGCTCGGCCAGCTGGCCCAGCATCCGGGCGGCCAGCAACGCGATGTCGCTGGCGCGTTCGCGCAGCGGCGCGACCTGCAGCGGCAGCACCCGCAGCCGGTAGTACAGGTCTTCGCGGAACTGGCCGTGCTGCACCATCGCGGCCAGGTCGCGATGCGTGGCGGCGACCACACGCACGTCGACCTTGCGCGGCAGGTTCTCGCCCAGGCGTACCACTTCGCGCTCCTGCAGCACGCGCAGCAGCTTGGTCTGCATGGCCGGCGAGATCTCGCCGATCTCGTCGAGCATCAGCGTGCCGCCGCTGGCCGCCTCGAAGCGGCCGACCCGCGCTGCCGCCGCGCCCGAGAACGCCCCTTTCGCGTGGCCGAACAGCTCCGACTCGAGCAGGTTCTCGGGCAGCGCGCCGCAGTCCAGCGGCACGAACGGCCCCTGCGCGCGCGGCGAGTTGTCGTGCAGCGCACGCGCGACGAGTTCCTTGCCGACGCCGCTTTCACCGCAGATCAGCACGTTCGCGTCGCTGGCCGCCGCGCGCAGGATCTGCGCGTACAGCGCCTGCATCGCCGGGGTGCGGCCGACCAGTGCGCCCAGGCGCCAGCGCTGGCGCACCTCGGCCTCGAGCGCCACCTCGCGCGAACGGTCGCGCAGGACGATCGAACAGTGCACGCCGTCGTCGTTCGGCGGCAGCAGCATCGCCCACATGCGCAGCGTGACGTCGGCGCCGCCGCGCTTGAGCGTGATGTCCTGCGTCTTGCGCGCCGCCGAGGCCTCGGGCACCAGCGAACAGTGGCCGCGCGTCGCGCATTCGTGCGCGCACTGCGTGCCGGCGAACAGCGTGGGACACAGCTGGCCGATGACGTCGCGGTCGTCGCTGCCGAGCAGTTGCGCCGCGGCCGCGTTGATGCCGACGACGCGCCGCTGCGCGTCGAGGAACAGCACGCCCTCTTCGAGGCTGTCGAGCAGGGTCTTCAGTGAAGCGATGGTGTTCACGCGCCGGCGTCCGGTCGTTCACAGTGAACGTTCATTTGAACGTAAACATCGTGGCAGCGGAACGGTTGGCCATCGGCCGGAAGGGGAAAAACTGATTCGGATCAAGCGATTGCGCGAGATGGCACGACTCTCGCTAGGAAACGTGCAACGGGCCCCGTCGGCCCGCCCGTGCCCGAACCGAACAGGAGCGCAACATGAAGACCCCGATCGCCATCGTTCTCGCCGGTTTCGCCGCCGCCGCGCTGGCCGCGCCATCGACCGTCGAATCACCGGCCGCTTCGTCGACCGCTTCATCGAGCGGGCTGCCAGCGTTGCTGGCGGTCACGCAGGATCCGGTCGCCGCCAGCTTCCGGCGCATGCTCGAGCACACGCCGACACCCACGGTCCTCGTCGATCCGCAAGCGCTCGCGCGCGCCGACGCCGACCCGCTGCGCAGGGTCAATGCGGCGCTGTGGCGCATGGACCCGTCATGGCATCACGTGGAGCCGCAGCTGGCCGCCTCGACGCCGGCATCGCGCTGAAAGCGGAGCACGCACGATGCTGCACGAATCCGTCTGGCTGGTCTCGCTCGCGCTGATGGGGCTGGTCCTCGCCGTGTTCCTGTTCGTCTATTCGCAGTCGCACGTGCGCGAGGACGACTACACGCCGCTGCAGAAGCGCGCGTACCGGCTGCGCGCGCGCCTGTTCTGGGTGCTGGTCGTCACGCTCGGGCCCGCGATGGTCTACAACCTGATCGACCTGCCCTACGGCGCGGCGCGCGCCCATGCGGCGGGCACCGGCGTACGCGTCATCGAAGCGGTCGGCCACCAGTGGCGGTGGGAGCTGAGCGGCAACGAGGTGACGGCCGGCCAGCCGGTGGAATTCCGCGTGACCAGCTCCGACGTCAACCACGGCTTCGGCATCTACGACACCGAGCTGCGCCTCGTCGCGCAGACGCAGGCGATGCCGGGCTACATCAACACCCTGCGCCACACCTTCGAGCGGGCCGGCACCTACCGCGTGCTGTGCATGGAGTACTGCGGCATCGTGCACCACAACATGATCGCCGAGATCACGGTCACCGAACCCTAGGAATCCCGACATGGCTGCATACACGAAGACGGTCGACCGGGGCGCGAGCCCCGCCGTGCTCGCCTACCTCGTCACCGCGGTGGCCACGCTGCTGCTGATGATGGTGTTCGGCGTGCTGATGCGCATGGAGCAGGCGGAGCTGATCGCGCTGGGGCCGATGTGGTTCTACCAGCTGATGACGCTGCACGGCGCCGGAATGGTCGGCATCGCGGCGATCGCCGGCGCGGCGATCATGTGGCACTTCCTCGCGCAGTACGTCGCGCTGTCGCCGCGCATCTTCCTGGCCAACCTCGGGCTGTTCCTGGCCGGCGTGGCGATGATCCTGGCCAGCGTGATCGGCGGGCACTTCCACGGCGGATGGACCTTCCTGCATCCGCTGCCGAGCCGGTCGATGGGAATGTGGAGCCCGGGCGCCGCGGCGCTGTTCATGGGCGGACTGCTGGTGATCGGCACCGGCTTCCTGCTGCTGCACCTGGACATCGCGCGCGCGCTGCTGGCGCGCTACGGCGGGCTGGGGCGTGCGCTCGGCTGGCCGCAGCTGTTCGGGCGCGACGACGGCAACGCGCCGCCGCCCACGGTGGTCGCCTCGACGATGGTGACCATCGTCAACCTGGTCGGCCTGGTCGCGGGCGCGAGCATCCTGGCGATGATGATGGTGAACGTCTACCTGCCGTCGTTCGCCATCGACGCGCTGCTCGCCAAGAACCTGATCTACTTCTTCGGGCACGTGTTCGTCAACGCGACCATCTACATGGCGGTGATCGCGGTGTACGAGATCCTGCCGCGCTACACGCAGCGTCCGTGGAAGGCCAATCGCCCGTTCCTCGCATCGTGGACCGCGTCGACGCTGATGGTGATGTTCATCTACCCGCACCACCTGCTGATGGACTTCGCGATGCCGAAGTGGATGCTGGTGATGGGACACGTGATCGGCTACCTGAACACGGTGCCGATCCTGCTGGTCACGGCCTACGGCGGACTGATGCTGGTCTACCGCTCGGGCATCCGCTGGGACATGGCCTCGCGGCTGCTGTTCCTGTCGCTGTTCGGCTGGGCCGCGGGCGCGATGCCGGCCTTCATCGACGGCACGATCGGCGTGAACTACGTGATGCACAACACAATGTGGGTGCCGGGGCATTTCCACACCTACCTGCTGCTCGGCATGATCACCATGGTGTTCGGCTTCATGTACTACATCGGCAAGCCGGCGCGCGACGGCATCGACGCGGCGCTCGATCGCGTCGCGCTGTGGGTGTTCGCGATTGCCACGCTGGGCTTCACGCTGAGCTTCCTCTATTCGGGCAAGGCGAGCGTGGCACGCCGCTACGCCGCGCACCTGCCCGAATGGGTCCCGTACGACCGCGTCGCCGCGGTGTTCGCGGTGCTCGTGGTCGCCGCGGTGCTGGTGTTCGCGACCCGCTTCCTGCTGCGCCTGCCGGCCGCGTCGATGGATGCGCCGCGCACCGCGCTCGCCCGGGGCGCCGGCGCATGAACGCAGCCGTCGGCGTTCACGCAGCCGTCGGCCTTCGCCGGCGGGGGACGGCCGGATGAGCGGGTTTGCGCGCCGGCGCCCGGGCCGTGCCATCGGCGCCTCGCTGACGGTCGTGCTGGTCGCCGCCGTGGCGTTCTGGTGGAGCACGGACGGGTTGCGCGCGTTCACCGCCGAATCGGCGCGGCGGGAACGGGTGCTGCGCAGTCCGCAGCCGATGCCGCCGGTCGCGCTGGAAGACCAGCACGGGCAGCTTTTCACGCTGGACGACTACCGCGGGCGACGCGTCGCGGTGGAGTTCGTCTATACCCGTTGCGCGTCGGTGTGCCGCAGCCTCGGGGTGGCGTTCCGCCAGCTCCGCGACGCGGTGCCGGTGCAGCGGCTGGGCAGCGAGTTCGCGCTGCTCAGCCTGAGCTTCGACCCCGCGCACGACGACCCCGCCGCGCTCGAGGCCTGGGCGGCCACGCACGGCGCCGACGGACGCCACTGGCGGGTCGCGCGCATCGCGGACCCGACGCGGCTGCGCACGCTGCTCGATGCGTTCGGCGTCATGGTGATTCCCGACGGCCTGGGCGGATACGAGCACAACGCCGCGATCCATCTGCTCGATGCGCAGGGACGGCTCGCACGCATTTCCGACATCGAGGAGCCGCGGCGCTTCCTCGCCGACATCGGGTTAGGTTCATGACACGCCGCACCGCCGTATTGCGCCCGGCTCGCGTGCGCGCGCTGCGCGTGGCCGCGCCGCTGCTGCTGGTGGGCGTGCTCGCGCTGGCGCCGCTGCGCACCGGGCTCGAAGCGTCGATGAGCACGCACATGCTGGTGCAGATGCCGCTACTGGCCGCGGCCGGCTTCCTCTTCGCCCGCGCGCTGCCGGCACGCTGGCGCGGCGCGCTGCAGCGCCTGGCCGGCGGCGCGGTGCCGCTGGCACTGGCGGCGATGCTGGCGTCGAGCTACTGGATGCTGCCGCGCGCGCTCGACGCGGCGCTCGTCGATCCGTGGGTCGAGGCCGCCAAGTTCGCCAGCCTGCCGCTGCTGGCGGGCGCGCCGCTCGCGCTCGCCTGGGCCCGGCTCGGGCCGATCGGGCGCGGTTTCGTCTGGACCAACTTCTTCAGCATGCTGGCGGTGCTCGGCTGGCTGTACATCGCGGCGCCGGTGCGCATCTGCAACGGCTACCTGGTCGATCAGCAGCAGGCCGCCGGCTGGCTGATGGTGCAGCTCGCGCTGCTGTCGTTCGGCGGCTGGCTGGGCGCCCTGCTGGTCGGCAGCGCGCCAGCCGCATCCGACGAAAGACCGGCCGTGGCCAACGAAAACCCGTCCGCGGCCGGCGGCGGAAACGCGCGCACGCATCCGGCCTGAATCGGGGAAACGCATGGATCACGTCGCGCCGCACGCGCTCATGGACGCCGTCGAGGCCGCTGCCGCGAAGAAGGCGGGCCTGGACGTTCGCGCCCTGCTGTTCAAGGGCTTCCTGTCCGGGGCGCTGCTCGCCTATGCCACCGCATTCGCGTTCAAGGCTTCCGAAGGCCTGCCGGGCGGCATGGCGGCGCTGGTGGCCGGCGCGGTGTTCCCGGTCGGGTTCGCGATGATCGTGCTGCTGGGACTGGAACTGGCCACCGGCAATTTCGCGGTGCTGCCGGTCGGCCTGGTACGCGCGCGCGTGTCCTGGCCGCAGATGCTGCGCAACTGGGGCTGGGTCTACCTCGGCAACTTCGTCGGCTGCCTGTTCGTCGGCTGCCTGCTCGCGCTGGCGCTCACCGGCGCCTTCGTCCACGAGCCGGGCGCGCTCGGCGCGAAGCTCGTCGCCGTGGCCGAATCGAAGACGCTGGCCTACGAGCAGGCCGGCGCCCACGGATGGCTGACCGCGTTCGTCAAGGGCATCCTGTGCAACTGGATGGTGGCGCTGGGTACGGTGCTGGGCCTGAGCTCGACGTCGAGCGCCGGCAAGATCGCGTCGGTCTGGCTGCCCGTGTCGACGTTCTTCGCGCTGGCGCTCGAACACTCGGTGGTGAACATGTTCGTGGTGCCCGCCGCGATCGTGCTCGGCGCCGACATCACGGTCGGGCAGTGGCTCGCCTGGAACCAGGTGCCGGTGACGCTGGGCAACGTCGTGGGCGGCGCGCTGCTGACCGGCCTGCTGCTGCACTACGCCCATGCGAGCCGGACGACCACCGAAGCGGCCGGGCCGCCGCGCGGCGCGGCCGGCGCGGTCGCGTTGCGCACGCTTCCCTGAAAGCGCCGCGCGCGGCGTCTCACGCGAACGGCAGCACGACACCGCGCAGGTTGCGGCCGGCGATCAGGTCCGCGTAGCCCTCGTTGATCGCGGCCAGCGGATAGCGCCGCGTGACCAGCTCGGCGAGCCGGATCGCGCCCCGGCGATACAGCGCGATCAGCTCGGGGATCTGCACGCGCGGGCTGGCGAAGCCGTACACCGAGCCCATGATCGCCTTCTGCGACGTGACCAGTTCGAGCGGCGGCACCGGCAGCGACGTGTGCCCGGTCGGCGTGAGCGCGGTGACGACCACGTTGCCGGCCTTGGCGGTGGCGCGGAAGGCCGGCAGCAGCGTGGCGGGCGGATCGATGCAGACGAACGCATGGTCGACGCCGACGCCGTCGGTCACCGCGTGCACCGCGACGACCAGGTCGGCGCTGCCGCTGTCGACCGTGTGCGTGGCCCCGAAGGCGCGCGCCCATTCGAGCTTGCGTGCGACCACGTCGGCGGCGATGATGGTCGTGGCGCCGGCCAGCTTCGCGCCCTGCACGACGTTGATGCCGTCGCCGCCCACGCCCACCACCAGCACCGAGTCGCCCGGCTTCACGCGCGCACGGTGGCGCGCCGCGCCGATGCCGGCCGGCACGCCGCAGGCCACCAGGCTCGCCAGGTCCAGCGGCAGGTCGCGGTCGATCACCACCACCGATGCCTGGTGCACCACGGTGCGCTGCGCGAACGCGCCGATCATGCAGAAGGCGCCGACTTCGCGGCCCGACGCGTCGCGGCGCCGGCAGCTGCCGTCCACCTGCGTGCCCTGCGTGATGCGCGGGCCGAGCGCGCACAGGTGCGCGCGGCCCTGGCGGCACCAGCGGCAGCTGCCGCAGCCGGGGATGAAGGCGAGCACCACGTGGTCGCCCACCGCGATGCCGTCCACGCCGGGACCGAGCGCCTCGACCACGCCCGCACCTTCGTGTCCCAGCACCATCGGGCTCATCGCCACCTGGCGCTCGCCCTGCATGACGTGCCAGTCGGTGCGGCACAACCCGACCGCCTCGATGCGCACCAGCAGCTCGCCCGTGCGGGGCGCATCGAGCTCGATGTCCTCGACCGACAGCGGATCGCCGGGACGGTGGAAGACGGCCGAAAGTACGCGCATGGCAGGTCCCGGTCATGGAAACGGGACGCAGCTTGCTACATTCGCGACTGCTTCCGCAACCCGCTGTCGATGCGCTCCGCACTCCAGCTTCGCCAACGCGTGACCGGCTACGGCCTGCTGCTCGCCGGCATGGCGGTGGTCGGCCTGTACGTCGCGCTGGTCAAGCCGCTGACCGCCGCGATGCCGGTGTTCCTGCTCGCGTGGCTGCGCCGCACGGCCTCGCAGCGGGCGCGGCGCGGCCCTGGCTCGGCAACCTGCTGGTGCTTGCCTGCGTCGCTTGCGAAGCGGTCTACGTGATCCTCGGCAAGCGGCTCACCGCCTCGCTGTCGGCGCGGCGCATCTCGGCGCTGATCAACCTTTGGGGACTGGCGCTGTCCACGCCGTTCGGGCTGTGGCAGGCCGTGCGCTTCGACTTCGCCGCGGTCGCGCCGGGGTGGTGGGCACTGCTGGTCTTCTACGCGCTGTGCGCGAGCATGGTCTCGACCTGGCTGTGGCTGAGCGGCCTGAAGCACGTGCCGGCGCATCACAGCGGGGTGTTCACGATCGCGCTGCCGCTCTCTGCCGGCGCGGCCGGCGCGGTCTTCCTCGGCGAACGCCTCACCGCGGTGCACGCGGGCGCGTTCGCCTGCGCGGTCGTCGGCATCGTGCTGGTCGCGTGGCCGGGCAGGCCCGCGCGGCCGGATCCCGACGGTCGGCGCAGCCTGCCGTAAGCCGGTGATTTGACACCGAACGGCCGGCTTGGCACTCTGTCGGCCAGCCGGACAACCGTTGTGGGAGAGACCGCGCGCACCTTCGGCGCAGCGCGGCGCCGAAGGTGTATCGCCCCGGAAACTCTCAGGCAAAAGGACTGCAGC
>JAHDYE010000152.1 GCA_023383035.1 Burkholderiaceae bacterium
GCGCGCCGCTGCACAACCCCCCGATCGAGGATCGCGCGCTCGAAATGCTGGCGCTGCGCCACGGCATGCTGCTCGAGGCGGCGGCCGCCCCACACGCCGGCGAGCTGGTTCGGCGCGATGCCCTGGATTTCGCTCGATGACTGGTTCTGGGCGCGAATCGTGACCGCGCACAGCATGTACAGGCCGACACGGCGGTCGGCGCGCGACGCCGCCTGCATCGTCGGGCCGTGATAGGCATACAGCGCCAGCGAAGCCGGCTTGCCTTCGCGTTCTTCGCCTTCGGGTTGCACGGCTCCTGCGACGACGAAGCCCTCTCGTTCGAGCTCGCGGCGCAGCAGCGAACTGGCGCGGTCGACAGGCAGATCGATCGTGAATCGGACGGGCAATGCTTCCACCGGTGACTCCCTTCATCGGATGGGACAACGTTGGAAGGGATCTTGCCGCCGGTGTCTTAGGGCAAGCTTAAGAAGAAGGCGGCGCGCCGGAATTCATCCGAGCACGATGTCGAACTCCGCGGCCAGCGCACCGGCCTCGATGCGATCGGCGGGCTCGAAGCGCGCGGTGACGCCGGCGCGGCGGCGCGGGTCGCGGATCGCGTTGTAGAGCCGGTCGCGCTCGTTGCCCGGATCGCCGGCCACGTAGAGCTGCGTGACCAGCTGCGTGCCGTCGGGCGCCCAGATCGCGAAATGGATGTGCGGCGTGCGCCCCGGATACGGGGCCGGACGCAGGGTGCGGAACGCGTAGCGCCCGTCGTCGCCGGCGCGCGTGCGCCCGCGCCCCTGGAAACCGGCATCGCGCCCGGCGCCGCCCCGATCGGCCGGATGACGATAGCGGCCGTTGGCATCGCATTGCCAGATCTCGACGATCGCGCCGGGCAGCAGGCGCCCCTCGCGATCGAGCACGCGCCCGCGCACGTGCGCCACCTGGCCGAGCGCGCGCGCCGCCTCGCCGTGCACCACTACCAGGTCATCGTCGACGTCGCCGCTCCAGTCCACCGGATAGAACGGCCCGGTGGTCTGGGCGACCGTGGGAACCAGCGCCGATCGGGCGGCGGCCGCACGCAGCGGCCAGGGCAGGGCGCCGGCAGCGGCACCGGCGGCGAACGCGGCGAGCGTCTGGCGGCGCGACGACATCAGGCTCCTCCCGGCGGGCGCCAGCCGCGCAGCGTCAGCGCGTTGGTGACCACGCTGACGCTGGACAGCGCCATCGCGGCCCCCGCGATCACCGGGCTCAGGTAACCGAGCGCCGCCAGCGGAATGCCCACCACGTTGTAGACGAAGGCCCAGAACAGATTCTGCCGGATCTTCGCGTAGGTGCGCCGGGAAACATCGATCGCCGCGGGCACCAGCGCGGGATCGCCGCGCATCAGCGTGATGCCGGCCGTGTGCATCGCCACGTCGGTGCCGGTGGCCATCGCGATGCCCACCTCGGCAGCCGCCAGTGCCGGGGCGTCGTTGACGCCGTCGCCGACCATTGCCACCACCCGTGCGCCGGCCGGCGCCTGCGCCCGCAGCGCCTCGATCACTTCGGCCTTCTGGCCGGGCAGCACCTGCGCGCGCACTTCGTCCAGACCGATCGCGCCGGCCACCGCCGCCGCCGCACCGGCGTTGTCGCCGGTGAGCAGCACGGTGCGCACGCCCAGCCGGTGCAGCGCGGCGATCGCTTCGGCGGCGCCCGGCTTGATCGCATCGCCGAACGCGAACAGGCCGAGCGCGCGCGCCGGCACGCCGGTGCCGGCCGCCGGCGTCGCGGCGACGAACGAGACCGTGCGTCCAGCCGCCTCGTGGGTATCGGCCTGCGCCGCCAGCGCGCCGAGCGCCACGTCGCGCTCGCGCATCCAGCCGCGACTGCCGATGAAGACCTCGACGTCGCCATCGGGCTGCGCCAGCGTCGCGCTGACCCCGCGGCCCGGCACCGCGCGGATGCCCGAGACCTGCGGCGCGGGCAGCGCGGCGTGCGCCGGATCCTCGTCGACGGCACGCACGACAGCCTTGGCAAGCGGGTGCTCACTGCCACGCTGGACAGCCGCGCCGAGCGCCAGCAGCGCCGCACGGTCGACGCCGGCAGCCGGCTCGGCGGCCAGCAGCCCGGGCTGGCCCACGGTCAGGGTGCCGGTCTTGTCGAAAGCGACCGCTCGCACAGCATGAGCCAGTTCGAGTGCCTGCGCGTCCTTGATCAGGATGCCATGGCGGGCGGCCACGCCGGTACCGGCCATGATCGCGGTGGGCGTGGCCAGCCCGAGCGCGCACGGGCAGGCGATCACCAGCACCGACACCGCGTTGAGCACCGCCTGCGCCCAGTCGCCCGTGCCGAGCCCCCAGCCGAGCAGCGTGAGCAGCCCGATCCCGAGCACCACCGGCACGAACACCGCGCTGACCCGGTCGACCAGGCGCTGGATCGGTGCCTTGGCGGCCTGCGCGTCCTCGACCATGCGGATGATGCGCGCCAGCACCGTCTCGGTGCCCACCGCGGTGGTGCGCAGCCGCAGCAGGCCTTCGCCGTTGATCGAGCCGCCGGCGACGGCGTCGCCGGGCTGCTTCGTCACCGGGCGGCTCTCGCCGGTGAGCATCGACTCGTCGACGTGGGTCAGCCCGTCGACGACGATGCCGTCCACCGGGATGCGTTCGCCGGGCCGCACCAGCACCTCGTCGCCGATCGCCACCTGCGCGATCGGCAGCTCGAGCTCGCGGCCTGCCGCCACCACCCGCGCGGTATCCGGGCGCAGCGCCTGCAGTGCGCGGATCGCATCCACCGTGCGCCGCTTGGCGCGCGCCTCGAGCCATTTGCCGAGCAGCACCAGCGTGATGACCACCGCCGAGGCTTCGAAGTAGTAGTGCATGCCGTGCCCGTCGCCGTGCACGAGCAGGAAATACAGGCTCAGGCCGAACGCCGCCGAGGTGCCGATCGCCACCAGCAGGTCCATGTTGCCGCCGAGCGCGCGCGCCGCCTTCCAGCCGTCGCGGTAGAAGCGCGCGCCGAACACGAACTGCACCGGCGCGGCCAGCAGCAACTGCCACCAGCCGGGCAGCATCGCGTCGATGCCGAAGGGCGCGAGCAGCATCGGCGCGAGCAGCGGCAGCGACAGCAGCGCGGCGCCGGCCACCCACCAGCCGCCGCGATCGGCGCGCGCCGGCATCGCCGCGGCCGCCTCGCCCGCGGCGGCTTCGCGATGCACGCGCGCCTCGTAGCCGGCCGCCTCGACCGCCGCGATCAGCTCGCTGACGCGCACCGCACCCGGGGCGACGCGCACGTTGGCCACCTCGGTAGCGAGGTTCACTCCCGCTTCGGCCACGCCCTGCACCTTGCGCAGGCTCTTCTCGACCCGTGTCGCGCACGCGGCACAGGTCATGCCCCCGATGTCCAGCGCAAGCGTGGTCGCATCCGGTTCGGTCAACGCGTGATCGGTGCTCATGTGCTAAAAATGCCGCCTCACCACGGCAACGGACAGGAACGGATCAGTATGCCCAGCTTCGATGTGAAAGGCATGAGCTGCAATCATTGCGTGAAATCGGTGACTGCGGCAGTGCAGGCGATCGACCCCGCCGCGCGGATCGACGTGGACCTCGCGCAGGGCGTCGTGAAAGTGGAATCGGGCCAGCCTGCCGCCGCCATCGCACAGGCGATCGGCGAGGCGGGCTACGAAGCGACGCCGCGCGCCTGAGGATTCTCCGCGGCGCGCGGCGAGCCGCGCTCAGCTGATCGTCAACCGCTTGGCCGCCGGGGCGACCTTCTTCGGCAGCGTCAGCGTCAGCACGCCGTTGTCGAACTTCGCGACCGCCTTCGATTCGTCCATCTCGGAGCCGAGCGAGAAGGACCGCGCGACGGCGCCGTAGTAGCGCTCGCTGCGCAGCACGCGCTCGCCTTCCTTCTTCTCGGACTCGCGCTTGACCTCGGCGCTGATCGACACGCGGTTGCCGTCGATCTGGACGTGGATGTCCTCCTTCTTCACGCCGGGCATCTCGGCCTGCACGGTGTATTCGCCGTCGCCCTCCTTCACCTCGACGCGGATCTCGAGGGCATCGCCGGCCGGCGTCTTCACCGGCGCGAAGAAGCCGCGGAACAGCTCCGGAAACACTTCGGCAAACGGGTCGTAAACGGAAAGACGGGTCATGGTCTGGCTCCTTGGATTCATGCGGGTCGGACAGGACGACCGACCGGTACCCCCCAGATAAGTGCATCCCGTACCGGTTTCAAGCCGGCGCCGGGCAACGCCCATATTGCGACAGGCACGCCGGCGACCGGCTTGATCCGGCGCAATGCGTGGACGGGCGGCGCCGGCGATGGCGCGTCGATGCCCCCACCGGCCCGGTCGGGCTGGATCGGGTCGGTCGACCCGGCACCGTCGGGGCACCGCCCGATGCGCTTCCCGGCCGCGCCCGATCGGCTCGGGCCGCCCGATCGACTCAGACCCGCTCGATCAGCGTGGCGATACCCTGCCCGACCCCGATGCACATGGTTGCCACCGCGAGCCGGCCGCCGCCGCGGTGAAGCTGGTTGACCGCGGTGAGCACCAGGCGCGCACCCGACATGCCGAGCGGATGGCCGAGCGCGATCGCGCCGCCGTTGGGGTTCACGTGCGCGGCGTCGTCGGGCACGCCCAGCATCCGCAGCACTGCCAGGCCCTGCGCGGCGAACGCCTCGTTCAGCTCGATCAGGTCGATGTCGCCGATGGCGTGACCGGTTTTCGCGAGCAGCTTCTGCGTGGCGGGCGCCGGGCCGATGCCCATCACGCGCGGCGCCACGCCGGCGGTGGCCATCGCCACCAGCCGCGCACGCGGCGTCAGTCCGTGGCGTGCGGCGGCGGCCTCGGTGGCGAGGATCAGCGCCGCCGCGCCGTCGTTGACGCCCGAGGCGTTGCCGGCGGTGATGGTGCCGTCGGGCCTGACGATCGGCGCGAGCCTGGCCAGCGCCTCCATCGAGGTCTCGCGCGGGTGCTCGTCGCGGCTCACGATCACCGGGTCGCCCTTCCTCTGCGGGATCGTCACCGGCACGATCTCGGCCTCGAAGAACCCGGACTTCTGCGCGGCGATCGCGCGCTGCTGGCTGCGCAGCGCCATCGCGTCCTGGTCCGCGCGCGATACGCCATGCTCGGCGGCCACGTTCTCGGCGGTCTCGGGCATCGCATCGATGCCGAACTGCTTCTTCATCAGCGGGTTGACGAAACGCCAGCCGATCGTGGTGTCGTAGACCGCGTTGTTGCGCGAGAAGGCGCTGTCGGCCTTGGGCATCACGAACGGGGCGCGCGACATGCTCTCGACGCCGCCGGCGATGCCGAGCTCGATCTCGCCGCAGCGGATCGCGCGCGCCACGGTGCCGGCCGCATCCATGCCCGAGCCGCACAGCCGGTTCACCGTGGCGCCGGGCACTTCGACCGGATAGCCGGCCAGCAGCGCGGCCATGCGCGCCACGTTGCGGTTGTCCTCGCCGGCCTGGTTGGCGCACCCGAAGATCACCTCCTCGATCGCCGCCGGATCGAGCTTCGGATTGCGCGCGAGCAGCGCCTTCAGCGGAATCGCGGCCAGGTCGTCGGTGCGCACCGCGGACAGCGCGCCGCCATAGCGCCCGATCGGGGTGCGCACGGCGTCGCAGATGAAGACTTCGTTCATGGGGGATCGCTCCTGAGAGTGGGATTCGTCGACGTGGCGGCGCGCGTCGCGGCGGCCGCATGGCATAGGCGGGAATCAGCGCGATTGTAGGCCGTCGGACGATGCCTCCGCGCCCGGTCAGGCGGCGGCGCCGGCAGTGCGTGCCTCGCGCGGCCGGTCGAGCGCCGCCACCTGCGGACGCAGCCAGCGCAGCAGCACCAGCCCCGGCAGGGCGGCGCCCACCGTGAACACGAAGAACGTCGGCCAGCCGAGCGCCTCGACCATCACGCCCGAGGCCGGTCCGACGTAGACGCGCCCCACCGCGGCGAGCGCCGACAGCAGCGCGTACTGCGCGGCCGAGAAACGCCGGTCGGTGAGCGCCATCAGGAACGCGACGAACGCCGCCGTGCCCATGCCGCCGCACAGATTCTCGACGCCGATCGCGGCGGCCATCAGCGCGTAGTCCTTCGGCAGCACCGAGATCAGCCAGTAGCCGAAGTTCGACACCGCCTGCAGCAGGCCGAACAGCATCAGCGCGCCGTACAGCGGCCGGCGCGCCAGCCACGCACCGCCGGCCAGCGCGCCGACGATCGTGGCGGCCAGCCCGAGCACCTTGTTGACCGCGCCGACCTCGGTGGCGGTGAAGCCGGCGCCGCGGATCAGGAAGGCCGTCGACAGGCTGCCGGCGAATGCGTCGCCGAGCTTGTAGAGCACGATCATCGCGAGCAGCGCTGCCGCGCGTTCGCGCGAGAAGAACGCGTCCCACGGCGCGAGGAACGACGGAAAGCCCGCGCGGCGCGCCGCCTGCAGCGCGGCGAAGCAGGCCGCCAGCAGCATCAGCGTGTCGGCGCCCAGCGACGCGAAGCGGCCGGTGCCGAGCAGCAGGTGCCAGGGCAGCTGGCGCAGCAGCCAGAAGGTCGCGGCGCCGGCCGCGAGCATCGCGACGAAGCCGAGCAGCTCGCGCCGCACGTCGCTCTTCAGCGGCGCCACCGGCGGCGTGGCCGGCGCCCACAGGCTGACGGCGGCCATGGCGGCGAACAGCGCGGCCATCACGCGGAACATTCCCGGCCAGCCGAGCCACTGGTCGGCCAGGATCAGCGCGAGCCCGCCCGAGACCAGCATCGCCAGCCGGTAGCCGAGCACCGACACCGCAGCACCCGCGCCGCGCTCGTTCTCATGCAGCAGGTCGGTGCGGTAGGCGTCGAACACGATGTCCTGGGAAGCGGACAGGAACGCGATCGCCACGGCGCAGGCGCCCACCGCCATCACCGACGCCTTCGGGTCGAGCGCCGACATCACGAAGCACAGCGCGGCCAGGCCCAGCTGCGTGACCACCAGCCAGCTGCGCCGGCGACCGATCAGCGGCGGCTCGAAGCGATCGGCCAGCGGCGCCCAGACGAACTTGAAGGTGTACGGCAACCCGGCCAGCGCGAAGAAGCCGATGGTGCGGATGTCCAGGCCCTCGACCGTCAGCCACGCCTGCAGCGTACCCGCCGACAGCGCCAGCGGCAGCCCGCTGGCGAAGCCGAGCAGCAGCATCGCCGCGATGCGGCGATTGCCGAAAACCTGCAGAATGGGCCGGGGCGCGCTCACTGGGGGCGCAGTTTACCCGCGGGTGCGGTCGATCCCGCGCACGCGAACGAAACACCAACGAAACGCCAACGAGGAGACCGGCAATGTCCAACATCGTCCTGGTTCACGGCGCCTGGCACGGCGGATGGTGCTATCGCGACACCGCGCGGCTGCTCAGGGCCGCCGGCCACGTGGTCGCCACGCCGACCCACACCGGAGTCGGCGAGCGGGCGCACCAGTCGAGCGAATCGATCACGCTCGAGACCCACGTTCGCGACGTGATCGGCTGCATCGAGGCCGAGGAACTCGACGACGTCGTGCTGTGCGGACATTCCTATGGCGGCATGGTGATCACCGGCGTGGCCGACCGCATGCCGGGGCGCATCCGCAGCCTGGTCTACCTCGACGCGTTCGTCCCCGAGCACGGCCAATCGCTCAACGGGCTGCTGCCGCTCGCTCTCGCGCCCGAAGTCGCCGCCGAGTTCCTCGGTGCCTTTCGGGGCACGGCCGCCGAGCGCCACAGCGGCCTGATGCAGCCCATCCCGGCCGCGATGTTCAACATCGCCGAAGCCAACCGGGCCTGGGTCGACCGGCGCTGCGTGGCCCAGGCGCTGGCTACTTTCGAGATGCCGTTGCTGCTCTCGGGCGGCGGCCTCGACAAGGTCGGCAAGCGTCTGTACGTGCTCGCCGACGGCTGGGACCCGAGCCCGTTTCGCTACTTCGCCGCGAAGTACGATGGCGCGCCCGGCTGGCGCGTCGTCAGCCTGCCGTCGAGCCACGACGTGATGGTCGACATGCCCGAGGCGCTGGCCGAACTGCTGGGCGCGCAGTGACAGGGGACGACCGGGGGCACCGGCGCGCGAGCCCGGCCGCGCATCGCGCGCACGGGCCCGCGCCGCTCAGCACGACGCGGTGAGCTCGTCCTCGCTCGCCGTCACCCGTCGCATCAGCCGCGTCCAGCCCTCGTCGACGGCGGCCTGCAGCGCGTCGATCTCGGCCTGGCCGAGATGCCGGTAGCGGCGCGGCAGCGCCCGGTAGTCGGCCACCGGGCGGGTTCGGCTCGCGTGGTTCAGCGTGTAGCGCGTGCCGTCGCCCACTTCGTAGAGCGGGAACACGCCGCTCTCCACCGCGTAGCGCGCCGCGCGCAGACCGCCGTCGTCGGGCAGACCCCAGCCGTCCAGGCACGGGATCAGCAGCGTGAGGATGCGCGTGCCGCGGATCGCCTTGGCCTTCTCGACCTTGCGCACCAGGTCGGACAGGTAGCCGGCGGTGGCGGTGGCCACATAGGGCACGCCGTGCGCGGCCATGATCTCGGTGAGGTTCTTCTTGCGCGACAGCTTGCCGGCCGGCGTGGACCCGGTCTTCGCATAGCGCGGCGTGGACGAGGACTTCTGCGCGCCGGTGTTCATGTAGCCTTCGTTGTCCA
>JAHDYE010000153.1 GCA_023383035.1 Burkholderiaceae bacterium
GCCGCTGCACACGCTCGAGCCCGGCCTGCACCTGCTGCGGCTGTCCAACGGCCCGACGCTGGCGTTCAAGGACGTGGCGATGCAGCTGCTCGGACAGCTGTTCGAGCACGTGCTGGCGAAGCAGGGCGCGCAGCTCAACATCCTCGGCGCAACCTCGGGCGACACCGGCAGTGCGGCCGAATATGCGATGCGCGGACGGCACGGCATCCGCGTGTTCATGCTCTCGCCGTACGGCCGCATGAGCCGGTTCCAGACCGCTCAGATGTACTCGCTGCACGATCCGAACATCTTCAACATCGCGGTGGACGGCGTCTTCGACGACTGCCAGGACATGGTCAAGGCGGTCTCGAACGACCTGGCGTTCAAGAAGCGCTACGCGATCGGCACGGTCAACTCGATCAACTGGGCGCGCGTGATCGCGCAGGTGGTCTACTACTTCAAGGGCTTCTTCGCCGCCACCGCCGACGACGCGCAGCCGGTGTCGTTCGCGGTGCCCTCGGGCAACTTCGGCAACGTGCTGGCCGGCCACATCGCGCGCTCGATGGGCCTGCCGATCTCGCGGCTGGTCGTGGCCACCAACGAGAACGATGTGCTCGACGAGTTCTTCCGCACCGGCCGCTACCGGCCGCGCGGCACCGCCGAGACGCACCACACCAGCAGCCCGTCGATGGACATCTCGAAGGCGTCGAACTTCGAGCGCTTCGTCTACGACCTGGTCGGCGCCGACGGGGCGCGCGTGTCGGCGATGTGGGCCGGGCTCGAGCGCAGCGGCGAGTTCGACATCGCCGGCACGCCCGAGTTCGCGCGGCTGCGCGAGTTCGGCTTCGTCTCGGGCCGAAGCTGCCACGCCGACCGCCTGGCCACGATCCGCGATGCGCGCGCGCGCTACGGCCTCACCGTCGATACGCATACCGCCGACGGCCTGCACGTCGGCCGGCAATGGCGCGAGCCCGGCGTGCCGATGATCTGCCTGGAGACGGCGCAGGCGGCGAAGTTCGCCGACACGATCCGCGAGGCGCTCGGCGAGGAGCCGCCGCGGCCGGCCGGTTTCGACGACCTCGAAGCGCGCCCGCAGCGCTTCGACCGCATGGCGGTCGACGTCGCGGCGCTGCAGCGCTACATCGCCGAGCGCTGCGAGGCCGAAGCGTCGGCGTTCGACTGCATGTGGAAGCGGGGCTGACGCGGCAGCACCGCGTGCCGGGATGGCCCATCGCCCGATGAGCACGGGCCAGTGGCTGCTGCTGCTGGCCACGAGCGCGAGCTTCGCCGCTTCGATCCTGCTCAACAAGGTGCTGGTCGGCCAGCTTCCGCCGTTCACGCTGGCGGCGCTGCGCGTGCTGCTGGCGATGCCGATCGGCCTGGCCGCGGCGATGCTGCTCGGCCGGCCGCTGCCGCGCGAACGCCGCGATCGGGTGGCGGTCGTGGCCGCGTCGCTGGGCGTGATCGTGGTGCCGTACTGCGCGCTCGCCATCGGCCAGCAGACGATCGCCAGCGGCCTGAGCGCGATCCTCTATTCGCTCACGCCGCTGTTCACGCTGCTGATCGCGCACGCGGTGCTGCACGACGAACGCCTCGGCGCCGCCAAGCTGGCAGGCATCGGGCTCGGCATCCTGGGCGTGATCGCGGTGATCGGTCCGTCGGCGCTCGGCGGGCTGGGCGCGCACCTGATCGCCGAGCTGATCACGCTGTGCGGGCCGCTCGCCTACGCGACCGGCACGGTGCTGATGCGCCGCTCGCGGCCGATCGATCCGGTGGCGATGACCGCCGGCATGTTCGTCGCGGCGACCGTCATCCTGGTGCCGCTGGCGCTGGCCATCGAGCGGCCCTGGACGGTGCGGGGCGACGCCGTGCTGGTGGCGATGCTGATCGCCATGGCGATCTTCGGCACCATCGTGCCGGCGGCGCTGAACTACCTGCTGGTGCAGCGCGTGGGCGCCACGCGTGCCTCGATCGCGATGTTCCTGATGCCGCTGATCGCCGTGTTCCTCGGCGCGGTGCTGCTCGACGAACGGCTCGACGCGAGCGCCTTCGTCGGCCTGGCGCTGATCGTCGGCGGCAGCCTGCTGATCACCCGCGTGCCGCGCGCCGCGCCCGGGCGGGCCGAGCCGGACGTGCCGGCGTCGCCGCCCTGAGCGCCGATCCCCGGAATGCGACGGGTTACCGTGCCGGCCCGATCCCGCTTGGGGTACCCTTGAACGACCATGAGGATATTCGGCTTCGCGGGCTATTCGGGTTCCGGCAAGACCACGCTGATCGAGCAGCTGATTCCGCGTTTCGTGCTGCGCGGCCTGCGCGTGTCGCTGATCAAGCACGCGCATCACCGGTTCGACGTCGACAAGCCCGGCAAGGATTCGTACCGGCACCGCGAGGCGGGCGCTTCCGAAGTGCTGATCACCTCGGACCAGCGCTGGGTGCTGATGCACGAGCTGCGCGACGAGCCCGAGCCGTCGCTGCACGAGCAGCTGCGGCGCGTCTCGCCGTGCGACCTGCTGCTGGTCGAGGGCTACAAGCACGCGCCGATCCACAAGCTCGAAGTGCACCGTCCGGCGCTCGGCAAGCCGCTGCTGCACCCGGAAGATCCGAACATCGTGGCCGTGGCCACCGACGCGCCGATCGACACACGGCTGCCGCTGCTCGACCTGAACCGGCCCGACGACATCGCCGAGTTCATCATCGTCCACCTGAACCTCGTCCATGAACCCGGGATTGCTGTCCTTCGATGACGCGCGCGCCGCGCTGCTCGCGCAGGCCGCGCCGCTGCACGGCATCGAGACCGTCGACACCGCCGAGGCGGCCGGCCGCGTGCTCGCCGCCGATCTCCGCGCCACGCTCGACGTGCCGTCGCGCGACAACACGCAGATGGACGGCTACGCGGTGCGCCGCGCCGATCTCGCGCAGGCAACGCCCGAAGCGCCAGTTCGCCTGCGCATCGCGCAGCGCATTCCCGCCGGCCATGTCGGCCGGCCGCTCGCGCCGGGCGAGGCGGCGCGCATCTTCACCGGCGGGCTGATCCCCGAAGGGGCCGACGCGGTCGTGATGCAGGAGATGGCACAGGCAGACGGCGACACCGTCGCGTTCGCGCACTGTCCGGCGCCGGGCGAGTGGATCCGGCGCGCCGGCGAGGACATTCGCAACGGCAGCGTGATCCTGCCCGCGGGCACCCGGCTCGGTCCGCAGGCCGCCGGCCTGGCCGCTTCGGTGGGGCTGGCCGAGCTGCCGGTGCGCCGGCGCGTGCGCGTGGCCTGCTTCTTCACCGGCGACGAGCTGACGATGCCCGGCCAGCCGCTGCGGCCCGGCGCGATCTACAACAGCAACCGCTACGTGCTGCGTGCGCTGCTGCGCGCGCTCGGTTGCGAGCTCACCGACCTGGGCAACGTGCCGGACTCGCTCGCCGCCACGCGCGAGGCGCTGCGTCGCGCTGCCCGCGGCAACGACCTGATCGTGACCTCGGGCGGGGTGTCGGTCGGCGAGGAAGACCACGTGAAGGCGGCGGTGCAGGCCGAGGGCGAGATGCGTCTGTGGCAGATCGCGATGAAGCCGGGCAAGCCGCTGGCCTACGGGCGCGTGCGACGTGCTGCCGGCGACGAGCCGGACGAGGGCACGCCCGTCGCCGGCCGCGATGCTGCCGCCGGCGCGGTCCCCGCCCTCGAGCCCGGCGCGCTCGCCGGCACCGCGCATTTCGTCGGGCTGCCGGGCAACCCGGTGTCGAGCCTCGTCACCTTCGTGCTGCTGGTGCGTCCCTTCATCCAGCGGCTGCAGGGCATGGTGGAGGTCGCCCCGTGCGAGCTGCCGATGCGTGCCGACTTCGACTGGCCCAGGCCCGACCGGCGCCGCGAGTTCCTGCGCGCGCGGATCAACGCGCAGGGCGGGCTCGATCTGTTTCCCAACCAGAGCTCGGGCGTGCTGACCTCGACGGTCTGGGGCGACGGCCTGATCGACAACCCGCCCGAGCACCCGATCGCCGCCGGAGACATGGTGCGCTTCCTGCCTTTCGCGGGGCTGGTCAACTAGGAAGGAGGGGCAGCGCGATGACGATCACCGTCCTCTATTTCGCGGGCCTGCGCGAGACGCTCGGCATCGGCCGCGAAACGCTCGAGCTGCCGCGGGGCGTGAGCACCGCGGCGCAGCTGCGCGCCTGGCTGCGCGAGCGCGGCGGTGCCTGGGCCGAGGCGCTGGCCGAGGGCCGCGCGGTGCGCGTGTCGGTCGATCAGGCAATGGCGCGCCCCGATACGCCGCTGCGGCCCGGCGCCGAAGTGGCATTCTTTCCTCCCGTCACCGGAGGTTGACGCGGATCATCGATGCGGGTAGTTTATGCGCATGAAACATGTCGTTCGCGAGCGTAGCGTCCTCTACGATGTCAGCGCGCCGAAGCGCGCCACCAACGTCACGGTCAACGCCGATCTGCTGCGGCGCGCGCGCGAGCTCGACGTGAACCTCTCGCAGACGCTCGAGGCCGCGCTCGTGGTCGAGGTGGCCGGCCGTGCCCGCGAGCGCTGGCTGGCCGAGAACCGCGCCGCAATCGAGGCCTACAACCGCGACGTCGAGCGCAACGGCTGTTTCGCCGATTCGCTGCGCAGCTTCTAGCGCGTTTCGTCCGGAGACAGTGCCGTGCCGCAGTTCGACGTCTACCGCAACCCGGATACGTCGTCGCGCGCGCGTTTCCCGTTCCTGCTCGACATCCAGTCCGATCTGCTCGATTCGCTCGCCACACGGGTCGTCGTGCCGATGGCGTCCGCCGCGAACGACGCGACGCCGATGTCGCAACTGATGCCGGTGTTCGAAGTCGAGGGGCAACGGGTGGTCCTGCGCACCACCGAGATCGCCGGCGTGCCGCGCAAGGCGGTCGGTCGCCACGTGACGTCGCTCGCCGGGCACCGCCACGAGATCGTCGCGGCGCTCGACGTGCTCATCAGCGGAGTCTGAACATGCCTGTACGGGTGCAGCAGCACGACTTCGACATCGGCACCGAGATCGCCGCGCTGCGCGCCGGCAAGCTGGACGTCGGCGCGGTGGCGAGCTTCATCGGCACCGTGCGCGACCTCAACGAGGGCGCCGGCGTGGCCTCGATGACGCTCGAGCACTATCCCGGCATGACCGAGCGCGCGCTCGAAGACATCTGCGCGCAGGCGCGCCGGCGCTGGAACATCCTCGATGCGCTGGTCGTCCACCGGTACGGCCGGCTCGCGCCGGGCGACCAGATCGTGCTGGTGGTCGTCACGTCGGCGCACCGCGGCGAGGCGTTCGCCGCCTGCGAGTTCATCATGGACTACCTGAAGACGCAGGCGCCGTTCTGGAAGAAGGAGAGCACGCCGCAGGGCGAGCGTTGGGTCGAGGCGCGCGAAGCCGACGACGCGGCCGCGGCGCGATGGTGAACACCGTTACGGCGCTCGCGGTGGCGGTTGGCGCCGTGCTGGGCGCCTGGCTGCGCTGGGCATTGAGCCTGTGGCTGAACACCGCCGATCGCGTCATGCCCTGGGGCACGCTGGTCGCCAACGTCGCCGGCGGCCTGATGATCGGCCTCGCCGTCGCGTGGTTCGCGCGCCATCCGCAGATCGATCCCGCGTGGCGGCTGTTCGCGCTCACCGGCTTCCTCGGCGCGCTCACCACCTTCTCGACGTTCTCGATCGAGTCGCTCGGCATGCTGCAGCGGGGAGCGTTCGGCCTGGCGCTGGTTCATAGCGGCCTGCACCTGTTCGGGTCGCTCGCGGCCGCCGCGATCGGTTATCGGCTGGCCAGTTGAGGCGAGAGCGGCAGGTGCGCTTGCCATACGCGCTCCGTGGCATTACATTTAATAGAAAAGTAAGGAGCGAGAATGGCTGAATCCACCATCACGGCAAAGGGGCAGACCACCGTGCCGGCGCAGGTGCGCGAACGGATCGGGGCGGTACCGGGCACGCGTCTCGTATGGCATGTCATGCCCGACGGCAGCGTCGTCGTGCGCGCCAAGACGACGTCCCTCCGGAATCTCGCCGGAATGTTGAAAGCGCCCAAAGGCAAGCACGTACCGGTCGAAGCCATGAACGCCTGGCGCTGATGGCCGCCCTCGATACCAACGTCCTCGTACGTTATCTCGTGCGCGACGATGCAGCACAGTTCGCATCCGCCAGGCGGCTGATCCATGCGTGCATCGACGAGGGCCGAACGCTTTACATTCCGATTTCGGTATCGCTGGAGCTGGAGTGGGTGCTGCGTGCCGGTTTCGGTTTCGGCAAGGACGAAGTGATCCGGACCCTTTCGCAGTTGCTCTCGTCGGCCGAGCTGACGTTCGAATCCGAAGTGGCGCTGGAACTTGCGCTGACGCTCTACCGGAAGGGCGCCGCGGACTACTCGGACTGCGTGCACGCGGCATTGGCGGCCAAGGCCGGAGAACAGCCGCTGTGGACTTTCGACAAGGCGGCCTCGAAAGTCGATGGGGCCAGCCTGCTGACTTGATCTCAGCCCGCGGCGACCTTGCCTGGCCCGCCCGAGCCCAGCATCGTTGCGATCAACCCCTGCGCCTCGCGCAGCGACGGCACGATCGCGTGCGCGAGCGCCTGGTACTCGGGCGACGGCGGCAGCAGGTCGGGCACGACGATGCAGGTGATGCCCGCGGCGTGCGCCGCGCGCAGCCCGATCTCGGAATCCTCCAGCGCGATGCAGTGCGCCGGCTCGGCGCCGATGCGCGCGATTGCCTCGCGATAGACGTCCGGCGCGGGCTTGCCCTTGGCGACCTGGTCGCCGCCGACGATGGTGTCGAACCGCTCGCGCAGCCCGGCCAGCACGAGCTTCTCGAGGGCCAGCTCCTGCTGCGTCGACGTGGCCACCGCGACCGGCACCGCGCGCGCCTGCAGCCAGTCGAGCAGCTCGACCAGGCCCGGCTTGACCAGCACGCCTTCGCCCCGCAGCCGCTCGAGATAGCGCACGCGTCCGCGCGCCGACACGTCGGCCAGCGGGAAGCTGCCGCCCATGCGGTCGAGCAGCGCCTGGCGCGACTCGCGCCGGTCGATCCCGACCAGCGCGAGGCAGGTCTCGCGCGTGATCTCCCAGCCGAAGGCGCCCGCGGCCTCGATCCAGCACTCGAGCGCGATGCGCTCGGTGTCGACCATCAGGCCGTCGAGATCGAAGACGACGGCGCGATACATCCTCAACGCTGCCCGAACGTGGTCTGCCCGAACAGCTGCGGATGCTCGCGCGGCAGGCTGCGCCAGTACTGGCGCGGCGCCTCGACGCTGGCGCCGAGCGCCGCGGCGGCGTCCCAGGCCCAGTGCGGATTGCGCAGCAGGCCGCGCGCCAGCGCCACCATGTCGGCCTTGCCCGATGCCACGATGTCCTCGGCCTGCCGCGGCTCGGTGATCAGGCCCACCGCGATCACCGGCACCTTCACTTCGCGCCGGATCGCCTCGGCGAACGGCACCTGGTAGCCCGGCCCCAGCCTGAGGTTCTGCTGCGGCGAGATGCCGCCGCTGGAGACGTCGATCCAGTCGGCGCCGATCGCGGCGCAGCGTTGCGCGAACGCGATCGCGTCGGGCAGGTCGAAGCGCTCGGAGGCGGGCAGGGCGTCGAGCCAGTCGGTGGCCGAGATGCGCATGCCCATCGGCTTGTGCGCCGGCCACGCCGCGCGCATCGCCGCGAACACCTCGAGCGGCCAGCGCATGCGGTTCTCGAGCGAACCGCCGTATTCGTCCTCGCGCCGGTTGGCGAGCGGCGACAGGAACTGGTGCAGCAGGTAGCCGTGCGCGCCGTGGACTTCGATCGCGTCCAGGCCGAGCCGGTCGGCGCGCAGCACCGCATCGACGAAACGCGCCTTCAGCGCCTCCAGCTCGCGGCGTTCGAGCGCGCGCGGAGCCGCTTCGTGCGCGCCGACGGCCACCGCGCTGGGCGCCACCGTGGTCCAGCCGCCGGCCTCGGCCGGGATCTGCTGGCCGTCTTCCCACGGCCTGCCGCTGGACCCCTTGCGGCCGGCATGGCCGAGCTGGATGCCGATCGGGATGCGGCTGACGCTGCGCAGCGCGCGCAGCACTTCGGCCAGCGCCGCTTCGGTCGCATCGTCGTACAGTCCGAGGCATCCGGGCGAGATGCGCCCCACCGGTTCGACCGCGGTGGCTTCGATCACCAGCAGGCCGGCGCCGCCGATCGCGAACTGGCCCAGGTGCACCGTGTGCCAGGGTCGGGCGCAGCCTTCCACGGCCGAGTACTGGCACATCGGCGAGACGACGATGCGGTTGGGCAGCGCGAGCGAGCGCAGTTGCAGCGGAGTGAAGAGGCGGGACATTCTCGGGAGCCGGTAGAGGGGTTGGGGGCGCCGGACCAGGCGGTTGGGGGTGCCGGACCAGATATAGCCGTTCGGCGGTACCTTCGCAAGGCTGGGCCCTCCCGGCGGCGCGGCCGCCCGCCGGCCCCTTGAAAACCCTTGTCCGGACCCGCAAATCGCTGGCAACCGCGCGACCGATGCCGGCGCGCCCGCCATCCAGGGGAAGCCATGCGCCAAGACAAACTCACCACCCAGTTCCTGCAGGCGCTGCAGGACGCCCACAGCCTCGCGCTGGCCAACGACAACCAGTACATCGAGCCGCTGCACCTGCTG
>JAHDYE010000154.1 GCA_023383035.1 Burkholderiaceae bacterium
GGCGCGGGCAAGCCGAGCCGCTCCGCGATCTGCCCGGCCGGCAACCCTTCGGGCGCGTGCTCGACCAGCAGGCGGTAGACGGCCAAACGCGTCTCTTGGGCGAGCGCGGCAAGTGCCATGACAACGTTCGATATTTCCATAATCGTGAAATTATCAAACGGTAGGAGTGCCTGTCAAGCCTCGGCCAATCCGGGAGGAGGAGCGCTGCGACCTATCGCGTCGACGAGGCAGCGGCGGCGGTCATCCGGATATTCAGGTTCCGGCGACGGAATCGTCGCGCCGCGTGTCGAGCTTGCGCAGCAGAGTCTTGTAGTCGATGTTGAGCATCTGTGCGGCGCGCGACTTGTTGCCTCCGGTGTGAAGCAGCACGGCGTTGACATAGCGGCGCTCCATCTCGTCGAGAGTCCAGCGCGGATCGGCAAACAGCGTCGCCTCCGTCGACTCTTCGGATCGAGCACGGAGAGCACCGCCATGCAGCGCCTCTACCCCCAGTTCCACGGCATCGTCCGGAGCAAAGATCACGACGCGCTCGATGAAGTTCTCGAGCTGCCGGACATTGCCCGGCCAAGGCTGAGCGCTGAGCCAGTCGAGCGCCGCCGGCTTGAGACGCCGTACGGGCCGTCCGTGTGCGGACGCATAGCGCACCACGAATTCCTGCGCCAGAACCGGAATATCGTCGCGCCGCTCGGCCAACGTGGGCAGGCGGACATGCAGCACATGCAGCCGATGGAACAGATCCCGTCGGAACTTCCCCTCGTCGACCAGCCGCTCCAGCGGTTCGTTTGCCGCCGCAACCAACCGGAAGTTGGTCGCCACTTCGCGATTACCTCCGACTGGACGCACGGCCTTGTCTTCCAGGGCACGCAACACCTTCGCCTGCAACGCGGGATCCATGCCATTGATCTCGTCCAGGAACAGGGTGCCGCCGTTGGCCTCGGCGAACAGGCCCTGGCGGTCCCGACTGGCGCCCGAGAACGCGCCGGCCCGATGGCCGAACAGCTCGGACTCGGCGATGTCTTTCGGGATCGCGGCAACGTTGATGGCCACGAATGGTCCGCTGCCCGCATGAAGCGCGCGTGCCACCAGTTCCTTGCCCGTGCCGGTGTCGCCCTCGATCAGAACGTTGGCACCGACGGCCCGTGCCCGAACGACCCATGCCCGCAGCGACTGCATCGCGGTACTGCGACCGATGAGGGGCGCCAGCCGCGGATCCTGCTCGGCGATCGTCTGCCGGAGATCCGCTGCGTCGCGCAGGGCGTCGAGCTCCCGGCCGATGCGAGCCAACACGAGATCGACATCGCGCGGCTCGAACGGCTTTGCCAGAAAGTCGGAAGCGCCCGCCTTGATCGCGTCGACCGCGTTCTCCAGCGTCGAATAGGCACTGACGACGACGAACGCAGCCATGCTTCCCTGCAGACGCGCAGATCGCAGAAGGTCCGTGCCCCCCATTTCCGGCATGACCAGATCGGTGAAGACGAGCTGCGGCTCGAATTCGGCCATGCGCGCGAGAGCACGGGTGGCGGACGGCTCGACGATCACATCGAAGCGGCCCTGAAGCGTCAGGATGCGCTGGAGCACATGCGCAACGTCAGGCTCGTCGTCCACGATCAACACGCGGCGGATCAGGTCAGGAGTCATGGAACGCGCAACTGGTGAAGAGTGGCACCGCGGACGCTAGAGTATCCTCCCGGAAGAAACGCGGGTCCGAACCTACCTGCCGCCGGCCCCGATGAAGACCATCACGTCGCGGATCTCCTGATCCGTCAGCACCCGGTTCGGCCCGTAAACCGGCATGAACGCGTAGGGATTGAACACACGGACATCCCAGATCCGCTGGTACGTGTAGTCGAGCGGCATGGCGCGCTTCGGGTACTCCGCCAGGCTGGGGCCGATCGTTCCACCGTCATGGCCGGGCAGGATGTGACAGGCGATGCAGTTGCCATAACGTACGTTCGTCGCAATGGCTTCGCCGCGCTTCGCGTCGCCTTCCAGCGGCCCCTTGAACGTGACTCGTTCCACCGGCGGGGGAGGCATCTTGCCGCATGGCAAGTCCTCGTCATGGCAGGGGAACATCGTCAGCACGTCCCTTGGAATCATGTCCGCTCCGCCCGGCTGCCATTTGGCCCGGATGCGATCGAGCATCGCGTCACCGCCCCTGGCGGAGCCGCTCGTCTGTGCGTGAGCCGCGGCTGCGGCGCACAGCGCCGCGATCGCAAGCAACATTTGCGCGAATCGTTTCATCATTGATCTCCGTTCCGGACTATCGATCTTCCCGCAGCAGGTATCCGGTGCTCATGTTGTATTCCTGCGTGGGAATGCTCATGTTGAAGCCGTTGGCCGAGGCCTTCAGGAACACCTCGATGGCCGTCATGCTGGGACTGCCTTCGACCCCGGTAAGCATCCGGGACAGCATCTGGCACGACTTGATCTGGTGCTGCAACGTGAAGATGTCTTCGACGTCGTCCCCCGGCAGCCGGAACGGAAAGTGGTAAATGGGGTAATGGGCGGCATCGCCGAAGAATGTCGACGGTCGCTGTCCGCGCAGATAACTTTGCGTCGTCACGCCCGTATGACAGCTCGCGCACGCGAAGTGAAAATGACCGGTCCGCTTGAAGAACAGATCGCGCCCTTTCTCGTAGGCGTCCTTCATCGGACCGCTCTTGACGTCGATGTCGACCTCCCGTCCATCCGACAGATAGGCGACGTACAAGTCGAGCAGCGAATTGTTGCGCGTGTTCTCGGGCCACTCTTCGCCCAGATGCTCTTTGGCGCACATGCCGATCTGCGTCGGCGCGACGATCACGCGCTTCGCCTTCGTGCTGAACTTCGGTTGCCGCGCGTACCATCCCTTCAGCTTCTCGCCGTTCTCGCCATGGCACGTGGCACAGGAACGACCGTTGGCCGACTTGCGATGGAACACCTCGCGCCCCATTTCCACCTTCATCTCGCCGTCGAAGCTCTTCTCCAGCCAGCGGAAGTCCTTGAAGTTGATGTCCCGCGACATCATTCCCGCCGCCATCGATTTCCTGACCGCTGCGGAATCCTTCCAGTTCTTGTACGTCCCGGACCACTGCTCGTCGCCCGAGACATGGGGGATGGCCTTTTCCCGGCCGGGCCAGTAATCATGCTGAACCTGCGTCTGCGCGTGCGCCATCGGCGCCAGCATCAGCAGCAGGCCGAGTTGCCAGAGTCGAGCCATGACAGTCTCCTTCGTTGGTGTGGGCGTACGGTTCACGCTACGGCGATCTGCGCGCTGTCCGTCTCGCCCTTGGTGTCGCGCCACTGGACGGTGATGACATCGCCCTTCTCGACACCGCTCACGGCGAACGCCAGAAAGGGGTTCTGGCTGATCGCCTGCCCCCAGAGCGCCGAGAAGACGGTCTCGCCCTTGTGGACCGCCGTGAGCTCTTCGATGAAGTGAGCCGCCTGCCGTTGTCCCGTTGCGGGATCGACGCGCTCCATCGTCATGGGATGATTGATCAGCAGCCGGACCTCCGTCTGCCCGTTGGTGCCCACCTTGGCACGCCCGCGAATGCTGTTGGCCATCGTGCTCTCCTTCCTAACCGCCGCAGCCGCCCAGCGTCACCTTGACCGGCTTGGCGGCCGAGTGCAGCTTGCCGTCGGCCGTGGCGACGATGGCGACGATGTCCTGCGACTTTCCAAGACGAACGCGGACCGACACGGGTCCGTTACCGCGCGGCCCGAAGGCGTACTGCGCCATCAGGACGCGCGGGTTGCCGGGAGCCAGCAGCGTGATCGTCTGCACGCCCGAAAGGGATGTGGCAACGGTGACGGGAACGACCGAGCCGTTCTCGGCGATTTCGGGCGCGGTAAGCTGCACCGCATTGCTCGGTTCCGGCGTCTTGCCCTGGAACAACTGCTTGAACGCTTCGTCGCGCGTCGTCGCATCGAATGCGAGCTTCGGCCACGGCGCGGCCAGCGCCCCGGCCGATCCGAAGGACAGTCCGGCTGCAAGACCGCCAGGTAGCAAGCGCAGTGTTGCTGCACCAGCGGCGCCGCGCAGTGCACGGCGGCGAGTCATCTTCATTCCCGTCTCCTGTGGATTCATCGTGCGCCGACATGCGGCACATCGGGCCTTGCAGGAGTCGTGCCACGAAGCGGAGGCATCGCTTCAGCCTTGTGACGGCCAAAGCCTTCTTCGAGATCCGCCTCGACTCGGGAAATATTCCAGAGTTGCCCGGGATGCCTCTGGCATCACGGAAGGGTGGCCGCCAGGGCCTCGGCAACCTCGCGATACAGAACCGCCCGATATTTGGCCCGGTATACGTTCACCTGGGCGCGCGCGACGGCCGCCATCGCTTCGCCAAGACGGATTCCGGCTTCGCCCCGTTCGTCAGGGATCGCACGTCGCTCGTCCTGCAATGCCTCGGCATACCTGAGCTGCTTACGCGCAGCGGCGAGTTCGGCCCCCGCCGCCACGACGGCTCGCCCGCGCATCACGAGATACGCGTGCATACGCGCAGCCGCCTCTTCCGTACGTAGTGTCGCGGACCCCGCAGCAGGGACACCCGGTTCTTCGGCTTCCGTTTTCACCTCGACGGCCGGCTCCACGAGGTCGCGAACCAGTTCTCCGGGGTTGCGCATCGCGAGCGCAAGAAGGGAGCGGGCAGCGCGCTGCCGTGCTCGGGCGGCATCGCGCTGCTCGAGCAGATCACGGTAACGGCTTTCCAGGCCGAGCAGTGCGGCACCATGCGCCGACGCGCCGTCTCGAGCTCGCTCGAACCGGACGAAGGCGACCGCGACCTGTTCGTTCAGCGCGCCTTCCTCCAGATCCGCCAGCACCACATCGAAGAATCGAGCTCTTGCATGATGACGCAACGCGGCTTCGCGAGGCAGCAGGCCCCAAGGTATCTCTTCGAAAGCCCGGCTCGGCCAGCGCTCGGCGAGCCTGAGCACCGCATCATCCGGTAAATGCGCTGACGGACGGACCGCCGCTGCAATCGCCTCGTCGACCGTCAATTCGGCGGCTTCGGCGCGATTGTCGAAGGCGACCAGCGGTTGCAGGACGGCCGCCATGAGACCAAGACCGGCGAGGCGCCACACCCGTGCGCGGATCACTTCGCCCCCGGTCTATGCACCTGCTTGAACGCCGTAAAGCCGCCGGATCTGTAATGGCCGTCCGCGACATAGCGCCCGAGCAGCAGGAATTCGGCAGCGTCCGTCGGCGGCCCGACGAGGCGAGTCATCTCGTTGCCGCCGAGGTCGTAGAACGCGATGGTCGGCGTCTCGCGCACACCCTGACGCTTGGCGAACGACGACTCCGTACCTGCGGTTCCGTCGAACGACGTGAGCGCGGTGGCTCCCCTGATGTCGATGCGATAGACGAGGAAGTTGGCGTGGTAGTACCGACGCACTTCGGGCGCTCTCAATGCGACGCGCTTCAGGCGCTCGCAGAACGGGCAGCCTTCCATCTCGAAGATCAGCACGATGCCCTTGCGTCTGTCGCCGCGCGCGACTTCGAGTTCGGCCTTCAGATCGCCGAAGAGCGGCATGAAGAAGTCCCGGCCCGAATCGGGCGTTGCGCGCGCGGCCGGCGAAACGGCGGCGGCTAGCACGGCGCTCGCCATCAGGCGCAGAGCCTGCCTGCGCATCTGGACTTCCTCCGGTTTGGTGCCTACCCGCCGAAGGACATGCACGAATCAGGCCAGCACCGCGGCGAAACTTTCTCGCTCGATCTTCATTGCACGGACTGGCCGCACCGGTGCTCTTCATGGAAGAACGCCAGAGCATCGCAATACCGCCCTGGCGAAACGCCAGATTCTCAGCCTGCCGCAACGATCACGGTCGGCGGCAGTTCGACCCGAACGACAGCTCCGGCATCGTTCTCCACCACTAGATCTCCACCATGCGCGCGCGCGATCGCGCTGGCATTGGCAAGTCCAACCCCCGTGCCACCCTTCTTGGTCGTGTAGAAGAGCTCGAACAGATGCCCCTTTGCCTCGGTGGAAAAACCGCTGCCGCGATCGCGCACCTGCAGGAATGGCCTGCCTTCGCGCAGCCCCCAGCTCAACTCGATGGGGGCCGCGCTGGCCGCCTCGTAGGCGTTGTTCAGCAGGTTCTCCAGCATCTGCTCGAGTTGCTGCGCATCCCCTTTGATGGCCAGGCGCCGAGGCGGTGCGGCGACACCCCAACGACCGCCCGGGTGGCGAAGTTGCGCACGCGCGACGACCCCTTTGCAGAATTCGTCGAGGTCCACTTCCTGAACGCGCAGGCGGAGCGGACGCCCGAAGAGCAGCAGATTCTCCAGAATCGTCGCGCAGCGCCCGCAGTGATGGATGATCAGCGCAAGGTCGGAGCGCGTCTGCTCGTCATTGTCGCCACGAAGCTGCAGCAACAGCGCAGCATTCTTGATGACTGTCAACGGATTGTTGATGTCGTGCGCGAGACGCGTGGCGAGCCGCCCGATGGCGGTGATCTTCTCCTGCTCCCGCAGCTCTCGTTCCATCCCGCGCAGGCGCCCCAGATCCTCTGCCATGCTGTTGAAAGCGCTCGTCAGCTCGGCAATCTCGCCGGCGCCGCGCGCTGCGACGCGCGGCCTGAAATCCCCACGGCCAACGGCCGCTACGGCGCGCGTGAGTTCGGCAAGCGGCAGGATCTCGCGTCGGAGGAACGCGACCATCACGGCTGCCGCAATCGCACAACCAAGGATGAATACCCAAAGCAGGGCGTTCTTGGCGCGCTGCACGATCGCGGTCGATTGGTCCCCGTTGACAAGGTCCAGGCGCAACGGCTCACCCGTCTCGCCGATCGCCGACGCCAGCACGTGAACGGAAGCGCCATCGGGCTCGGCCGGTGCGGCTGCCGGTACTGCGCGGATCGTCGCATCCGCACTGCGTGCCGACAGCGGCGCGGCGGCAGGACGGGCAACACGCAGGCGCGCAAGGTTCATCCCTTCGTTTTGTACGGTCGAATCGGAAACCAGCCAAAGCCGGCCGTGATGCCAGACGGCGAACGCGGCCGCGTCCTCGGAACGGGAGCCTCCGCCGCCGGGCGGCGGCGAAAACGTTGCGCCTGCATGTTCGGCGATCGTTCTGCCGTCGTAGGAGAGCAAGGCGACGAACGGAAAATCGAGGGTGCGGGCAATCCGATCCACGTCCTGCTGGGCGGCCTTCGCTTCGCCGCGCAGCCGCACGTGATACTGGGTCGAATGCTTGAGATCCGAGTCAGTCGCCGCCAGCAGGCTCTGTCCCCGGATCTGTCTCAGATCGTCGGCCAGAAGGCGACGCAGCTCGTCCGCCTGCCGCAGCGTGCGCTCCTTTTGCGCGATCTCGAACTCCCGGGTTATCAGCCTGTCGGCTGCGAAGAAGAGCACCGCGCCCAGGCAAAGCAGCATTACCACAAGCGTCGCGGCGATGCGCAACAGCAGGGACGGGCGCAGTCCCTTCAACTCTCCAAAGCGAAACGGACGGCGGATCGAAGCAGAAGTCATACGCGCTCCTTGGCACATCGAAGTCTTGCCGCGCGGTTCGTTCTTGTCTAGTCTGCGCCAATGAAGCGGCGAATCGTCATCGGAGCGGCACTCGGCGCGGTGACCACGACAGCGATGGCCCGGTGGTCGACCCGGCATCGAGCGCCGCCAGACATCGAAGCGCTAGCCCACGAATCGCGCTGTTCGGCGGATCTGCCGCCACGTCTGATTCGCGCGTCGCTCTCGAACCAACGCCTTGTCTTCGCCGGAACACGGCTGTTCAAGGAAGGCTTCCTCGACGATCTCGGTGCCGCGTATCAGCGCGAGACAAATCGGGAGATCGAGATCCTGGGCGGCGGTTGCGACGACGGGCTGGCGGCGGTGCGCGCGAAGCAGGCAAGCATTGGCGGCCTGTGCTGCCCTTTGACGGGAGGCCCGGCAAACGGAATGCAACACATCACGGTCGCGCAAGACCTCAAGGTGATCGTCGCCCATCCCGAGGTCTCGGTCGAGAATCTGTCATGGAAGCAGCTCACCGGATTGTTGGCGGGAAGCATTCGCAACTGGCGCACCGTCGGCGGCCGGGATCAGCCGGTTGCGCTCGTCTTGCACGATCACTGCCCTGACTACCTGGAGCCGGCGCGCCGCATGCTGCTGGGAGATCGTCTCGATTGGTCGCGGGACGCGCTCTACGTGAAGACGGATCAGAAGCATCTCGATACCGTCGCGCGGTTCGAATCCGCCGTGGGCGTCAATAGCTGGATACTTGCGGAACCCTACGTGCGCGCGGGTCGGCTCAAGCTCATCGCGGTCGACGCGGTGCTCCCTTCAGTGGCCAATGCTGCGCGCAAGCGCTATCGGCTCGTCGGCCCGATGAACATGATCTTCGAGTCCTGGAACGAACCGCTGATGGGACCCTTTTTCGCCTTTCTGTTCTCCGCCGCCGGCCGCTCGATCATTGGTCGAAGACTGATGCCGATTGCGGAATCCCGCTGACCATACCTTCTCGACGACGGCATACCGGCTGTCGCCCGTTCACTGGAACGTTGAACCGGACGCTGCATTGCGCAGCAACCAGTGGGC
>JAHDYE010000155.1:0-902 GCA_023383035.1 Burkholderiaceae bacterium
GAACGCGATCATCCCGCCGCTGGCGATCGACGGGCCGCTGCTGTCGATCCGGCGCTTCGCGGCGGTGCCGCTGAAGATGGACGACCTGGTGCGCCACAACTCGCTGCCGTTGGAGCTGGCGACCTTGCTCGGCGGCATGGTCAAGGCGAAGCTGAACATCCTGATCTCGGGCGGAACCGGCACCGGCAAGACGACGCTGCTGAACGTGCTGTCGGGCTACATCCCGGACACCGAGCGCATCGTCACGATCGAGGACGCGGCGGAACTGCAACTGCAGCAGCCGCACGTCGTGCGTCTCGAGACGCGTCCGCCCAACATCGAGGGCAAGGGCGAGGTCACGCAGCGCGCGCTGGTGCGCAACAGCCTGCGCATGCGTCCTGACCGTATCATCATCGGCGAGGTGCGCGGCGCCGAAACGCTCGACATGCTGCAGGCGATGAACACCGGCCACGAGGGTTCGATGGCCACGGTGCACGCGAACTCGCCGCGCGACGCGCTGACCCGTGTCGAGAACATGCTCGGCATGGCCGGCATGCCGTTGTCGCAGAAGGCGATGCGCCAGCAGATCGCTTCGGCGTTGACCGCGGTGCTGCAGGTCGGCCGCCTGAGCGACGGCAAGCGCAAGGTGGTGAGCCTGTCGGAGATCACCGGCCTGGAGGGCGACGTGATCACGATGCAGGACATCTTCGTGTTTCGCCAGACCGGCGTGCAGCCCGACGGCCAGGTCATCGGGCGCTTCCATGCCACCGGCGTGCGGCCGAAGTTCCTCGAACGGCTCACGGTGCGCGGCATCAAGCTGCCCGACGACATGTTCGATCCGGGCCGCATCCACGAATGAGCGCCTGAGCGGCGGCAACGGGAGCAACGATGGACTGGGGTTTGACGATCTTCCTGCTGGTCTG
>JAHDYE010000155.1:912-8505 GCA_023383035.1 Burkholderiaceae bacterium
CGGGTTCATGCTGTGGCACGACACCAGCAGCGCCGAAGTGCGCCAGCTCGAGCGGCGCCTGCGTGCGCTGCACGCCGGCGGTCACGGCGTCGAGGCCTCGTCGCTGATCAAGGCGCGCGAGGTCGATCGCGTCGGCGCGCTCGGCAAGCTGCTGCTCGCCTTGCCGCGCGTCGCGAGCCTCGAGAAGATGCTGCAGCAGGCCGGCATCGTGATGAAGACCTCACGCTTCCTGGCCACGACCGCGATGCTGATGGTGGCGGTGTTCCTGGTGCTGCTGGTGCTGCGCCAGCCGCTGTGGCTGGCGGCGATGCTCGGCCTGGGCGCGGTGCTGCTGCCCTTCCTGTGGCTGAGCTCGGCACGCAACCGGCGGCTCAAGCGGCTCGAAGCCCAACTGCCCGACGCGGTCGAGCTGATCGCGCGCGCACTGCGCGCCGGTCACGCGTTCCCGACCACGTTGCAGATGGTGTCCGAGGAGTTGCCCGATCCGATCGGCGGCGAGTTCGCCGCCGCTTTCGAAGAGATCAACTACGGCCTGCCGGTTTCCGATGCGATGATGAACCTGGCTGCGCGCGTGCCGGTCGAGGATCTGCGCTTCTTCGCGGTGGCGGTGGTGCTGCAGCGCGAAACCGGTGGCAACCTCGCCGAAATCCTCGACAACATCGGCAGGCTGATCCGCGAGCGTTTCAAGCTCTACGGCACGATTCGCGTGCTCAGCGCAGAGGGCAAGATGTCGGCCTGGGTACTGACGCTGCTGCCCTTTGCCGCCGCGCTGACGCTGAACCTGGTCAGCCCGGGCTTCATGAATGTCCTGTGGGAGGATCCGGCCGGCCTGAGGCTGACCATGTTCGCGCTGGTGGCGATGGCGTGCGGCGTCTTCTGGATGTGGCGCATCGTGAAGATCAGGGTCTAGGAGCCGATGATGGAAGCGAACACGATGTACCTGATCCTCGGCGCGCTCTTCGTCGCGGTCTTCGGCTTCGTCTACGGCGTCGGCGGGCTGCTGTGGCGCGGACGCGGCGTACGCGGCCGGCTGCACGAGGTGGTCGGCCGCAGCGCGCTCGAAGGGGCAATCGAACCGTCGGAATGGCAGGCGCGCGTGGCCAGGGTGGCCGGCCCGGTGGCCAGGCTCGCCGCCCCGACCAAGGACGAGGAGATCGGCCGGATCCGCGCGAAGTTCCTGAACGCCGGCTTCCGCAACGAATCGGCGCCGGTCATCTACTTCGCTGCGAAGGCGCTGCTGGCGATCGCGCTCCCGGTCGCGCTGCTGTTGTTCACCGACGTGCGCGAGTGGGAGGGCAACCAGCCGATGCTGGGCTTGCTCGCAGCCGCCGCCTTCGGCTACTACCTGCCGAACGGCCTGCTGGCGAGGCTCACCGGGATCCGTCAACGCGAGCTGTTCGAGGCCTTTCCCGATGCGCTCGACCTGATGATCGTGTGCGTCGAGTCGGGGGTTTCGCTGGACGCAGCGATCGCGCGCACCGCCTCCGAGATCAGCCTGCGCAGCCCGAAGCTGGCCGAGGAGCTCACGCTGGTCGGCCTCGAGTTGCGCCTGGGCGCGACGCGCGAGCGGGCGCTGCGCAATCTGGCCACTCGCACCGGGCTGGACGAGATCTCCAGCTTCGTGGCGATGATGCTGCAGGCCGACCGCTTCGGCACCAGCATCGGCGACTCGATGCGCGTGCAGGCCGATGCGCTGCGCGTACGGCGCCGCCAGCGTGCCGAGGAGCAGGCCGCGAAGATTCCGCTGAAGATGTTGTTCCCGCTGATCTTCTGCATCTTCCCCTCGCTGCTGCTGGTGCTGATGGGGCCGGCGCTGATCCAGATCTACCGGATCCTGCTGCCGACGATGGGCGGGGGCGGCTGAGCGAACGGCGCCGGCGACGCGCCCGGGCGTGACACAGGGAGGGGCAGGATGGACGACAGGCGCATACCCGTATCGTTGACCGTCTGCGCGATCGCGCTGATCACCGGCTGCGCGACCGCGCCGGATGCGGTCGAGCTGAACGCGCGCAACACGAAGATCGAACCACTGTACCGGGTCGAGCAGCCGGCGGGCACTGCGGCCGGACAGTACGCGGTCGGCCGCCTGCATCTGGCCGAAGGGCGTATCGATGCCGCGATCACGCGCTTTCGCAATGCGCTCACGCTCGAACCGGGCTACGTCGAGGCGCTCAACGGCCTGGGCGTGGCCTATGGGCAGAAGGGCCGCTACGAAGAGGCGGTCCAGGCGTTCCGTACGGCGCTGGCGGCTGCTCCCGATTCGGCGCATCTGCTGAACAACCTGGGTTTCGCCCAGTTCAAGGCCGGGCGCCTGCAGGAGGCGTCGGTGTCGCTCGATCGAGCGCTCGGGCTCGAGCCGCACAACGTGCGCACGCGCGAGAACGTCCGCCAGCTGACCGAGGCGCGCGAGCGTGCCGCACGTGAGCCGGTCGCTGCTGCCGCTGCGGCGACTCCCGCGGCGGACGCTGCTGCTCCCGCTGCAGCACCTGTCGTGGCTGTCGCTCCTGTCCTTGCGGCCGTGCCGCAGCTACCGGCTGCGCCCGCGCAGGTGGCACTTACGATGAAGCCGGATGAGCCGGTCAAGGCTCCGCAGGTGACGGCTGTCGCGCCGGCGCGAGTTGTCGACGCCGCGCCGGCCCCCGTGCAGGTTCGGCCGGTGGAGGTGGTGGCCGCGGCCGTGCCCGTCCCCGTCCCCGCGCCTCGCGCGGAAGCTGCGCGCAGCGCGAACTTCGAAGTCGTGCTGGCGAAGTCCAACGACAGCGTGCTGGTGCAGGTCGCGCCGGCCGTCTACGAGATCAGGCCGATCTCCGCCGCGCAACAGGTTGCCTCGGGGCACGCAACGGTGCCCGTCGCGCCGGTGGTCGAGCCGAAACCGGTCCCGACCCGGACTTCGCTCGCCGCGATCGACCGCCTCGAGGTGAGCAACGGCGCGGGCACGAACCGCCTGGCGACGCGCACCGCGCGGCGGCTCGCGCAGATGGGTGCCGCGGTGGCGCGCGTGACCAACTACGCCGGCTTCGGTCGGCAGCACACCGAGATCCACTATCGCGACGGGCACGCCGAGAGCGCGAAGCGGCTCGGCGCGCGCCTGCCGGTCGATGCGAAGCTGGTCAATGTCGACGGGCTGCGTGGAGACGTCGACGTTCGCCTGGTCGTGGGGCGCGACATGGTGCAGGGCGATGTCGCCGCCTGGTGGAACGAAGCCCTCGATGTCGCGCGCGGCGCCGAGCCCGAACCCGCCGCGGGCGCCGCACCCGAGCCGGTGACGCGGATCGATCCGGCAATGATCGTCGCGCCTGTCGCCGTCGATCCGCAACCGGATGCGGGCAGCATCGCTCGCGTCGACGCCGAGGACGGCTGGCGCCACCTGTAGCCGCAGGCTGCCTCGATCTCCTGCGCGGCCGCCTTCGGGCGGCCGTGCCCGTTGCGACGGGCGTGGCAGAATCCGGGCCTGTCGGACAGCCCCCCGGATCATTTGCCCATGGATCGTGCCCGTTCGGAAGCGGCCGTTGCCGCCCGCATCGTTGCCCGCATCGCCGACGAGCTGTCGGCGCGACCGGCGCAGGTGACAGCCGCCGTCGAGCTGATCGACGGCGGTGCGACGGTGCCGTTCATCGCACGCTATCGCAAGGAGGCTACTGGCGGGCTGGACGACACGCAGCTGCGCACGCTCGAACAGCGCCTCGGCTATCTGCGCGAGCTGGAGGAGCGTCGCACGGCGATCCGCGACAGCATCGCCGGGCAGGGCAAGCTTACCGACGCGCTGGCAGCGCAGATCGACGCGGCCGACACCCGACAGCGCCTGGAAGACCTGTACCTGCCCTACAAGCCGAAGCGGCGCACGCGCGCGCAGATCGCGCGGGAAGCGGGCCTGGAGCCGCTGGCCGATGCGTTGCTGGCCGACCCGATGCTCGATCCGCAAGCGGAGGCGCCCCGCTATCTGCGCGCGCCCGACGAGAACGGCGAGCACGGCGTGGCCGACGCAAAGGCAGCGCTGGACGGTGCGCGCGACATCCTCGCCGAACGCTTCGCCGAACGCGCCGACGTGCTCGATGCGCTGCGCGAGCGGATGTGGACCGAAGGCTGGGTGGTGAGCAGGGTGCTCGAAGGCAAGGAAGCCGAGGGCGAGAAGTTCCGCGACTGGTTCGATCACGCCGAGCCGATCGCGAAGCTGCCTTCGCATCGCGCGCTGGCGCTGTTTCGCGGCCGCCAGCAGGGAGTGCTGTCGCTGAAGCTCGCGCTGGAGGCTGCGCTCGAGGAGCAGGTGCCGCACCCGAACGTGGTGAAGCTCGCCGGCATGGTCGGCCTCGCCCGCTCGGTGCAGGTTGCCGCGCGCGCGCCCGCGACGTCGGGCGGCGCAACCGCGGCCGGCGCGGCCGTGGACGGCGCGGCCTCCGGCAGTGCGGCGGGCGCTGCGCGCCCCGCCGATGCGTGGCTCGCCGACGTGTGCCGCTGGTGCTGGCGCGTGAAGCTGCTGCCGCATCTGGAAACCGAGCTGTTCGGCCGGCTGCGCGAGACCGCCGAAACCGAGGCGATCCGCGTGTTCGGTGCGAACCTGAAAGACCTGCTGCTCGCCGCCCCGGCAGGCGCCCGCACCGTGATCGGGCTGGACCCGGGCCTGCGCACCGGCGTGAAGGTGGCGGTGGTCGACGTGACCGGCAAGCTGCTCGATACCGCGACCATCCATCCGCACGAGCCGCGCCGCGACTACGACGGCTCGATCGCGGTGCTCGCCGCGCTCGCGGCCAGGCATCGCGTCGATCTGGTCGCGATCGGCAACGGCACCGCATCGCGGGAAACCGACCGGCTGGTGGCCGACCTGATGAAACGCCACCCGGAACTGAAGCTGCGCAAGCTGGTCGTCTCCGAGGCGGGCGCGTCGGTGTATTCGGCGAGCGAGCTCGCGGCGAAGGAGTTTCCCGGTCTCGACGTGAGCCTGCGCGGCGCGGTGTCGATCGCGCGCCGGCTGCAGGACCCGCTGGCCGAGCTGGTGAAGATCGACCCGAAGGCGATCGGCGTGGGCCAGTACCAGCACGACGTGAACCAGCGTGCGCTGGCGCGCCAGCTCGATGCGGTGGTCGAGGACTGCGTGAACGGCGTCGGCGTGGACGTGAACATCGCTTCCGCGCCGTTGCTCGCGCGCGTCGCGGGCCTGTCGGCATCGGTGGCGCAGCGCATCGTCGAGCATCGCGATGCGCATGGTGCGTTCGTCGACCGCGAGTCGCTGAAACGTGTTCCGTACTTCGGCGACAAGGCGTTCGAGCAGGCGGCGGGTTTCCTGCGCATTCGTGACGGCGCCAATCCGCTCGACGTGTCGGCGGTGCATCCCGAGGCCTATCCGGTGGTGCAGCGCATCCTCGACAAGGTGCGCCGCGGCGCGCGCGAGCTGATCGGAAACCGCGAGCTGCTGCGCGGGCTCGATCCGCGGGCGTTCACCGACGAGCGGTTCGGCGAGCCGACGGTGCGCGACATCCTGGCCGAATTGGAAAAGCCCGGCCGTGATCCGCGCGGCGAGTTCGTCACCGCGTCGTTCCAGGAAGGCGTCGAGAGAATTGCCGACCTGAAGCCCGGCATGAAGCTGCAGGGCGTGGTGACCAACGTCGCGAACTTCGGTGCCTTCGTCGATGTCGGCGTGCACCAGGACGGGCTGGTGCACGTCTCGGAGCTGGCCGACCGCTTCGTGAAGGATCCGCGCGACGTGGTGAAGGCCGGGCAGGTGGTGTCGGTAACGGTTCTGGACGTCGACGTGACGCGCAAGCGCATCGCGCTGTCGATGAAGAGCGGCGCGCGGGCGCGGCAGGGCGGAGCGGACGCGCCCCCCGCAGCCACGCAGGCCCGGCAGGCCAGCCGCGGACAACGCGGCGGCGGACGTCCGGACGACGGCGCTGCATCGACCGTGCTCGGCGATGCGCTGGCCAGGGCACTCAGGCGGTAGCGGTCGTCACGCCGTTTCGCCGGACCGGGCCGTCGCCGCACGCTCGAGCAGGCGTACCAGCGTGGCCAGCGCCCGGTTCACCGGCGTCGGCACGCCGAGCGCCTCGCCGCGTCGCACCACGTAGCCGTTGAGCGAGTCGATTTCGGTCGGGCGCCCGCGCGCCAGATCCTGGGCCATCGACGAGCTGGCTTCGCGCATCGCCTCGCCCAGCCGCATCGCAGCCTCGTACTGCGCGTCGACGTCGACAACCGGAATGCCGTCGGCCCGCGCCACCGCCACGCATTCCGCGATCGCCTCGTGCATCAGCGCACGCACCTGCGCATCGGCCAGCATCGGCCCGTAGCGCGAGCGGCCCAGCGCCGAGATCGCGTTGAACGCGCAGTTCATGACGAGCTTGGCCCACAGCTCGCCGCGCAGGTCGGCTTCGAGCCGGCTCGGCACGCCGGCGCGTTCGAACCAGGCGGCCACCGTCGTGGCGCGCGTCGACGGCCGAGCGGCGTCGGCTTCGGGACGCACTCCGTATTCGCCGATCACCAGGTCGCCGCGTCCGGCGTGCAGCAGATGACCAGGCGCCGGCATCGAGGTCGCCACGTAGACCACCGCGCCCAGCGCGTCGATACCCGCCTCGCGCAGGCGGGGCACGTTGTCGACGCCGTTCTGCAGGCTGACCACGATCGCCTGGGGGCGCAGCAGCGGTGCGAGCGTGCCGGCGGCCTCGCCGGTGTCGCGCGTCTTGACGCAGAACAGCACGAGGTCGGCATGTCGCACCGGCTCGGGAGTGGTATCGGCTTCGATGCGCACGCGCCGCGTCGCGCCGGGGCTGTCGAACAGCAGGCCGTCGCGCCGGATCGCCTCGATGTGCGCTGCGCGCCCGATCAGCGTGACCGGCGCGCCGGCCTCGGCGAGCTTCGCGCCGAAGAAGCAGCCGACCGCGCCGGCGCCGAACACCGCGATGCGCGGACACTCCGGGGCATCGCCGGCGCCCGGAGCGGTCACGCCGGCCGGGTGGGCGCTGTCCGGTATCGGCTCATGCTGATGGTTTCCTTCCACTGGCCGGCTCCACGCTGTCGTCGAGCAGCGATCGTACCAACGTGTCGACCGTGACGGCCCGATGGTCCGTCCCGTCTGATCCGTCGGGCAAACGCAACGCACGTTGCCGTGCCCCGCGCGACGCGCCGACCGCTCCGGCGATTTGTGCTTAACTTGCACCTTTTCCGGCGGGCGCGCGCACGCGCGCCGCTCACGCGAACCTGGACTCCCCGACATGAAGTTCCGTTTTCCCATCGTCATCATCGACGAGGACTGGCGCGCCGACTCCGCGAGCGGACTGGGCATCCGCGCGCTGGCCAAGGCGATCGAGGAGCAGCACTGGGAAGTGGTCGGTGGCTTCACCTACATCGACGTGTCGATGGTGGCCAATCAGGCGGCGCGCGCATCGGCGTTCATCGTGTCGATCGACGACGAGGAGCTGGGCGACGACGGCACCGAAAGCAAGGCGGTGACCGACCTGCGCAAGTTCATCGTCGAGACGCGCCGGCGCAACGCCGACATCCCGATCTTCCTGTTCGGCGAGACGCGCACCTCGCAGCACATCCCGAACGACATCCTGAAGGAGCTGCACGGCTTCATCCACATGTTCGAGGACACGCCGGAGTTCG
>JAHDYE010000156.1:0-775 GCA_023383035.1 Burkholderiaceae bacterium
CACGTTCCAGAACTACTTCCGCATGTACGGCAAGCTCGCCGGCATGACCGGCACGGCCGATACCGAGGCGTACGAGTTCCAGGAGATCTACGGGCTCGAGACGGTGGTCATCCCGACGCACCGGCCGATGATCCGCGAAGACCGGCAGGACCAGGTGTTCCGCACCGCGCGCGAGAAGTACAACGCGATCCTGGCCGACATCCGCGACTGCCACGAACGCGGCCAGCCGGTGCTGGTGGGCACCACGTCGATCGAGAATTCCGAGCTGCTGTCCACGCAGCTCGCGAAGGACAAGCTGCCGCACCAGGTGCTCAACGCCAAGCAGCACGCGCGCGAGGCCGAGATCATCGCGCAGGCGGGGCGGCCGAAGATGATCACGATCGCCACCAACATGGCCGGCCGCGGCACCGACATCGTGCTGGGCGGCAACGTGGAGAAGCAGGTCGAGTTCCTGCGTGCCGATGCGTCGCTGCCCGAGGACGAGCGCGAGGCGCGCATCGCGAAGCTGCACGACGAGTGGCAGTCGCTGCACGACCAGGTGATCGCCGCCGGCGGGTTGCACATCGTCGGCACCGAGCGCCACGAATCGCGCCGCATCGACAACCAGCTGCGCGGCCGTTCGGGCCGGCAGGGCGATCCGGGCTCGTCGCGCTTCTACCTGTCGATGGAAGATCCGCTGCTGAAGATCTTCGCCGGCGACCGGCTCAAGGCGATCATGGACCGCCTGAAGCTGCCCGAGGGCGAGGCGATCGAGGCCGGCATGGTCACGCGCTCG
>JAHDYE010000156.1:869-8461 GCA_023383035.1 Burkholderiaceae bacterium
TTCGACATCCGCAAGCAGCTGCTCGAGTACGACGACGTCGCCAACGACCAGCGCCGCATCGTCTATGCCGACCGCAACGCGCTGCTCGAATCCGAGGATTTCTCCGAGCGGGTGCGCGAGCTGCGCCACCGCGTGTTCACCGACCTGTTCCGGCAGTACGTGCCGGCCGAGTCGGTCGAGGAGCAATGGGATCTCGCCGGCCTGCAGAAAGTGCTCGAGAGCGACTGGCAGCTGCACGTGCCGCTGGCGGCAATGGTGCAGCAGGACAGCGCGGTGGGCGACGCGGAGCTGCTCGAGGCGATCCTGAAGGCGGCCGACGCGCTGTACCAGGGCAAGGTCGACCAGGTCGGCGCCGAGGTATTCGCCGGCTTCGAGCGCTCGATCATGCTGCAGACCATCGACCAGCACTGGCGCGAGCACCTGGCTTCGCTCGACTACCTGCGCCAGGGCATCCACCTGCGCGGCTATGCGCAGAAGAACCCCAAGCAGGAATACAAGCGCGAAGCCTTCGAGCTGTTCAGCCTGATGCAGGAACGGGTGCGTACCGACGTCACGCGCATCCTGATGACCGTGCGCATCCAGTCGGCCGAGGAAGTCGAGCGGGCCGAGGAAGCGGTGCAGCCGCACTACGCCAACGTGAGCTACACGCACGCCGACTTCGACCAGGCTGCCGCCGCGGCCGCGCCCGCCGCCGGTGCGGCCGATCCCGAGGCGATCGCGCTGGCCGTGCAGCAGCGGCCCGAGGCAGAGGCCGCCGCACCGCAGCCGGTGCGCCGCTTCGGCCAGAAGATCGGTCGCAACGATCCCTGCCCGTGCGGGTCGGGCAAGAAGTACAAGCAATGCCACGGCCGGCTCGCCTAGGGCCGGCGCGTTCCAGCGCGGCGCTGCCGCGGAGGCACCGATGCCCGTGAATCTCGAAGTGCCGGCGCGCGAGACGCTGCGACCGGTGGCCGGCGTGGACATCGGCACGGCGATGGCCGGCCTGCGCAAGGCCAACCGCCGCGACGTGCTGGTGATGCGCCTGCCGCCGGGAACCGCGGCCGCCGGCGTGTTCACCACCAACCGCTTCTGCGCCGCGCCGGTGCAGGTGTGCCGCGAGCATCTCGCCGCGAGCGGCGGCGCGATCCGCGCGCTCCTGGTCAATACCGGCTGCGCCAATGCCGGCACCGGGGCGCGTGGCCTGGCCGATGCGCGCGCGAGCTGCGACGAGGTCGCGCGTCTGCTCGGCTGCGAGCCGGCGCAGGTGCTGCCGTTCTCCACCGGCGTGATCCTCGAGCATCTGCCGATGCAGCGGCTGCTGGCCGGCATCGAGACCGCCGTGACCGGCCTGGGCAGCGGCGACTGGCTCGATGCGGCGCAGGCGATCATGACCACCGACACGCTGCCCAAGGCGGCTTCGCGTGAAGTCGACGTGGGCGGGCGGCGCGTGGCGGTCACCGGCGTGGCCAAGGGCGCGGGAATGATCCGGCCCAACATGGCGACGATGCTCGGTTGCGTGGCCACCGACGCGGCGCTGCCGCAGGCACTGCTCGCGCGCTGGGTGCGCGAAGCGGCCGATGTGAGCTTCAACCGCGTGACCGTGGATGGCGACACCTCCACCAACGATTCGTTCGTGCTGCTGGCGAGCGGCGCCAGCGCAGCGGTGGTGGCCGACGACGCTGCGCCGGGGGCCGCGCCGCTGAAGGCCGCCATCGTCGAGGTCGCGCAGCAGCTCGCGCAGGCGATCGTGCGCGACGGCGAGGGCGCGACCAAATTCATCGCGATCACCGTCGAGCGTGCGGCGTCGCCCGCGGAGGCGGCCGCGGTGGCCTACGCGATCGCGCATTCGCCGCTGGTCAAGACGGCCTTCTTCGCGTCCGATCCCAACCTCGGGCGCATCCTGGCGGCGATCGGCTATGCCGGCATCGCCGATCTGGACGTGGACGGCATCGACCTGTATCTCGATGACGTGCACGTGGCCACGCGCGGCGGACGGCATCCGGCGTACCGCGAGGAAGACGGCCAGCGCGTGATGAAGCAGGCCGAGATCGGCATCCGCGTGGTGCTCGGACGCGGCACGGCAGCCACCACGGTCTGGACCTGCGATCTCTCGCACGACTACGTGTCGATCAATGCCGACTACCGGTCCTGACAGGCGCCCCCGGCGTGCCGGGCCGGCCACTGCGACGATCGGCAGCGAAACGGGCAGCGGACAGGCGGGACTGGAGCGCTTGCTGGCACGTGCCGAAGCCGTGCTCGGACGACTGGAACCGCTGCTGCCGGCGTCGCTCGCGCCCGACTGGGACGTTGCGCATGCGTTTCGCTGGCGGCGTCGTCCGAACGTCTTCGGCACCCAGGCGGTACTGCAACCGGTGCGCCATCTGTCGCCGATCAGGCTGGCGGATCTGAAGAACGTCGACGAACAGAAGCAGGCGATCGAGCGCAACACGCGCCAGTTCGTGGCCGGCAGGCCGGCCAACAACGTGCTGCTCACCGGTTCGCGGGGCACCGGCAAGTCGTCGCTGATCAAGGCATGCCTGAACGAATACGCGGCGCGGGGCCTGCGGCTGATCGAGGTCGACAAGGACGACCTGGTCGACCTGCCGGACATCGTGGAGCTGGTGGCGGCGCGGCGCGAGCGCTTCATCGTGTTCTGCGATGACCTGTCGTTCGAGGAAGGCGAGCCCGGCTACAAGGCGCTGAAGGTGGCGCTGGACGGCTCGGTGGCCGCGCAGTCCGACAACCTGCTGATCTACGCCACGTCGAACCGGCGTCATCTGATGCCCGAGTACATGCGCGAGAACCTCGACGCGAAGCATCAGGAAGACGGCGAGATCCACCCCGGCGAAACGGTCGAGGAGAAGATCTCGCTGTCGGAACGCTTCGGCCTGTGGGTGTCGTTCTATCCGTTCCGGCAGGACGAATATCTCGCGATCGCCGCGCACTGGCTGGCGAGCTTCGGTTGCGGACCGCGCGAAGTCGAAGCCGCACGCGCCGATGCGCTGCGCTTCGCGCTCGAACGCGGCTCGCGCTCGGGCAGGGTGGCGTGGCAGTTCGCGAAGGACTGGGCGGGCCGGCGCGCGCGCACGGCTCGGCCGGCGGCGCGCGGTCCGCGCCGCTGAACGCGGCAGGCAGGATCAGCGTGACTGCTGCGCCCGTGCGGCCGGCCGGCGATGGCAGCGCGATCGTCGAAGTCGCGGTCGGTGTGCTGATCAGGGCCGATGGCGCGGTGCTGTTCGGCCAGCGCCCGGCCGGCAAGCCCTACGCGGGCTGGTGGGAGTTCCCCGGCGGCAAGCTCGAGCCCGGCGAAAGCGTCGAGCAGGCGCTGGCGCGCGAGCTGCGCGAAGAGCTCGGCATCGAGGTGCGCGCATCGCATCCGTGGGTGGTGCGCGAGCACGTGTATCCGCACGCGCACGTGAGGCTCGATTTCCAGCGCATCGTCTCGTGGACCGGCGAGCCGCAGGCGCACGAAGGGCAGGCGCTCGCGTGGCGTCATCCGTCGGCCATCGATCTCGCGCCGCTGTTGCCGGCCGCGATTCCGGTCATTGCCTGGCTGCGCCTGCCGGGGCTGCTCGGCATCAGCTGCGCCGGCGAGCTCGGCGACGCGCGCTTCCTCACACGGCTCGAGCGCCGGCTCGCCGCCGGCCTGCGACTGGTGCAGTTGCGCGAACCGGGCATGGCGCCGGCGCGTTTCGACGCGTTGTTCCGGCAGGTGCGCGCGCTGTGCGCAGGCCACGGTGCGAGGCTGATCATCAACAGCGCGCATCCGGAGTCGTACTGGCATGCCTGCGACGGCGTGAATCTGCGCAGCGAGCTGTTGCGATCGATCGTCTCGCGGCCGAGACTGCCGATCGTCGGGGCCTCGTGTCACGATGCGCAGGAGCTTGCGCGTGCCGGCGAGGTGGGGGTCGATTTCGCGCTGCTCGGTCCGGTTGCGCCGACACCCTCGCACCCCGATGCCGCCGTGCTGGGCTGGAGCGCCTTCGCGGCGCTGGCGCGCGACGCCCGGGTGCCCGTGTTCGCGCTGGGCGGACTCGACGAGCGCGATGCGGTGCAGGCGTCGCGCGCCGGTGCGCACGGCGTGGCGATGATGCGCGCGATGTGGCGATGAGCGGCGGCGCCTTTCAGCGCGGCCGCTCCGCATCCGGCGACGACGGGCCGCCGCCTTCGCTCCAGTCGTCGGCGCCGTCGTTGCCGGTATCGCCCGCGATGCGGTAGCGTTCGGCGGCCCAGGCGCCGAGATCGACCGTCTTGCAGCGTGCGGAGCAGAACGGGCGCCAGCGGTTGCCGGCATCGAACGGCACCTTGCGCCCGCAGGTCGGGCAGTCGACCGAGACGATCCGCTGCGCCATTGCCGCTACATGCTGCCGACAGAGCCAGCCACTACAGGTTGCACAACGCCAGTTCGAAGTCGACCGAGCCCTCGAAGGGCCGCGGTCGCAGGTCGCCGTCCTGGCTGGTGAAACGGATCCACAGCAGATAGCGGTTGGCGCTGATCTCCGGAATGGCGCCGGTAGCCGGATCGAGCCGCACCTGCACCATCTGGTAGCTCTTGCCGCCCAGCGGCTGCTGGTAGCTGCCCTGATGGGTGGACAGCACCGAGCGCTGCGCGCTTTCGCGCAGCAGCTTCAGCACGATCGACACGCTGTCGTAGAGCGGCTTGAACGGCGCGGCCCAGGCGGCGATGTCGCGCTGGCGCGCTTCGTGATGACGATGCTGCCACGCATGGTAAGACGGCAGGTCGAACTCGCACGCGCCACCGGCGATGATCGTGCGGCTGCGTATGCTCATCAGCCATTCGTTGTCGCGCAGATGCTGGCCGGTCTTGCCTGTCACGGCGCCGAGCTCGCGCGCCGCATCGTCGATTTCCTCGAGGATCCGGTCGAGCGCCTCGACCGACACCTCGGGGTTGTTGCGAAACGCGAGCAGCGTCTGACGCTGCCGTTCGAGCTCCTGCAGCAGGTCGGATTTCAGGTCGGCGCGGCCTGCGACGTCGAGGATCTCGAACAGCGTGACCAGCGCGACATGGTGATCGAGCGGGTGTTCCTGGCCCGCGAAGAACTCGAGGCGCTCGAACAGGTCCTCGAGCCGCAGCAGGGTCCGGACGCGTTCGTTCAGCGGGTACTCGTACAAGATCAAGGTGCCGTCCTGGGCCGCGATCGATGAGGTTCGCGGCATTGTCGCGGATGAACCGCCGGATGCTCGAGCGTCGCGCTCCATCCGAGAGAACGCACGAATTCTGGCGCAAAGCGATTCGCTTGACAAACGGGACACGGGTGGCCGTACGACGATCGCCATCATGCGTCTCCGGCGTATCGTCGATGCAGCGCGTCCACCTGCACGCCCAGGGCCGCGGGCTCGCCGCTGTTGTCGATCACGTCGTCGGCGGCGGCCAGCCGCTGCGCGCGGGTGGCCTGCGCGGCGAGGATCGACTCGACGCGTGCGCGGGTGAGGCCGCTGCGCCGCATGACGCGCTCGATCTGCACGTCGACCGGACAGTCGATCACCAGCACGCGATCGACGCCCCCGGCCCGATCGCCCGATTCGACCAGCAGCGGCACGACCAGCATCGCATAGGGGCCTTGCGCGGCGGCGAGCCGTCTCTGCGATTCGGCGCGGATCATCGGGTGCAGGATCGCCTCGAGCCGGCGGCGCACGGACGGATCGCCGAACGCGCGCTCGCGCATCGCATCGCGATCGAGCGCGCCATCGGCGCGGATCACGGCGTCGCCGAACTCGGCGCGGATCGCGGCGATCGCCGCGCCGCCCGGCGCGGTGAGCTGGTGCGCGATCTCGTCGGTATCCACCACCGCCGCGCCGCGTGCGGCGAACTGTGCCGCAACGGTGCTCTTGCCGCTGCCGATGCCGCCGGTCAGGCCGACCAGCAACCGGCGCGCGCGCGCGCCGTCGCGGATGGGGGCGTGTGCTGCGGTGGTTGCGGCGTTCATGGATTCAGTCTGACGATGCGGCTGCGGCAACCTCGTTCGCGCGCCGTGGCGGCGTGCGTTCAAGCCATGCCGAACACTCCTGCGAGCGGCTCCCGGAAATAGAGCGCGAGCAGCCCCGCGCCGGCCAGGTACGGACCGAACGGAATCGGCACGTTGCGACCGTGCCGGACGAGCACCATCAGCGCAATGCCCACCGCCGCGCCGACCACCGAGGCGAGCAGGATCACCGCCGGCAGCGCCATCCAGCCGAACCACGCACCCAGTGCGGCGAGCAGCTTGAAGTCGCCGTAGCCCATGCCTTCCTTGCCGGTGGCGAGCTTGAACAGCCAGTAGATCGTCCACAGCGCGAGGTAGCCGGCCACGGCGCCGATCACCGCATCGGGCAACGGGGCGAACACGCCGCCGAGGTTGAACAGCAGGCCCAGCCACAGCAGCGGCAACGTCATGTTGTCGGGCAGCAGCTGGGTGTCGAAATCGATGAACGCCAGCGCGATCAGGAAACCGGTGAGCACCAGCGCGCCCAGACCTTCGGCGGTGGCGCCGAAGCGCCAGATCGCGATCGCGCTCAGCGCGCCGGTGGCGAGCTCCACCACCGGATAGCGCAGCGGGATGGCCGTGCCGCAGGCAGTGCACTTGCCCCGCTGCAGCAGCCAGCTCAGCAGCGGGATGTTCTCCAGCGGGCCGATCCGGTGGCCGCACGACGGGCAGTGCGAGCCCGGCACCACCAGGTTGTAGCGGTCGTCGTGCGCCGCCTGCTCGCCGCGCAGTTCGGCCGCCTGCTGCGCCCATTCGCGCTCGAGCATCCTGGGCACGCGGTGGATCACCACGTTCAGGAAGCTGCCCACCAGCAGCCCGAGCACGCCGGCCGCGCCGGCCGCGAGCGCGATGGACTGCTGCAGGCTCTCGATCATCATGGAAGCTTAAACCACCTGGCCCAGCTTGAAGATCGGCAGGTACATCGCGATCACCAGGCCGCCGCCCAGCACGACCATGATCATCGGCTCGAGCAGGCTCGACAGGCTCTCGACCGCCTCGTCGACCTCGCGCTCGAAGATGTCGGCGGCCTTGGACAGCATCGAGTCGAGCGATCCCGACTCCTCGCCGATGCCCGACATCTGCATCACCATGTTCGGGAACACCTGCGCGTTCTGCATCGCCACCGTCAGGCTGGTGCCGGTGGACACTTCCTGCTGGATCCTCTTGGTGGCGAGCAGGAACACGTGGTTGCCCGACGCGCCGCCGACCGAGTCGAGCGCCTCGACCAGCGGCACGCCGGCGGCGAACATCGTGGACAGCGTGCGCAGCCAGCGCGCGATGGTGGCCTTCTCGACCACCGGTCCGAAGATCGGCAGCTTCAGCAGCAGGCGGTCCATCGCGATCTGCACCTTCGGCGAGCGGCGCCACGCCTGGAGCAGGAAGTACAGCGAGCCGCCGATGGTGCCGAACACCAGGTACCAGTACTCGACGAAGAAGTCCGACAACGCGATCACCATCAGCGTCGGCGCCGGCAGGTCGGCGCCGAAGTTGCTGAACACGTCCTTGAACGCCGGCACCACGAACAGCATGATCACCGCGACCACGATGAAGGCGACGATCAGCACCGCCACCGGGTAGAACAGCGCCGACTTGATCTTGCCCTTGATGGCGAGCATCTTCTCCTTGTAG
>JAHDYE010000157.1 GCA_023383035.1 Burkholderiaceae bacterium
GATCCGCGCGATCTTCGAGGACATGATCCGCGTCGTGTTCCGCAACGCGATCGGCGTCGAGCTGCCGACGTCGTTCCCGGTGATGCCGTATGCCGAGGCGCTGCGGCTGTACGGTTCCGACAAGCCCGACCTGCGCGTGAAGCTGACGTTTACCGAGCTCACCGACGTGATGAAGGACGTCGACTTCAAGGTGTTCAGCGCGCCTGCCAGCATGGAGGGCGGCCGCGTGGTGGCGCTGCGCGTGCCGGGCGGCGCCGAGATGACGCGCAGCGAGATCGACGGCTATGGCCAGTTCGTGGCGATCTACGGCGCGCGCGGCCTGGCATGGATCAAGGTCAACGACGCATCCAGAGGCCGCGAAGGGCTGCAGTCGCCGATCGTGAAGAACCTGCACGACGCGGCGATCGCGGCCATCCTCGAGCGCACCGGTGCGACCGGCGGCGACCTGATCTTCTTCGGCGCCGACCGCGCCAGGGTGGTCAACGACGCGATCGGCGCGCTGCGTGGCCGCATCGGCCACTCGGAGTTCGGGCGGCGCAGCGGGCTGCTGGAGTCCGGCTGGAAGCCGCTGTGGGTGGTCGACTTCCCGATGTTCGAGTACGACGAGGACACGGCACGCTGGCTGGCCGTGCACCACCCGTTCACGTCGCCGAAGGACGGCCACGAAGACTTCATGGAAACCGATCCCGGTCGTTGTCTGGCCAAGGGCTACGACATGGTGCTCAACGGCTGGGAGATCGGCGGCGGTTCGGTGCGTATCCACCGCGAGGAGGTGCAGAGCAAGGTGTTCCGCGCCCTGAAGATCGGTCCCGACGAGGCGCGCGCGAAGTTCGGCTTCCTGCTCGATGCGCTGCAGTACGGCGCACCGCCGCACGGCGGCATCGCCTTCGGGCTGGACCGCATCGTCACGATGATGGCCGGCGCGGAGTCGATCCGCGACGTGATCGCGTTCCCGAAGACGCAGCGTGCGCAATGCCTGCTCACTCAGGCGCCGTCGCCGGTCGACGAGAAGCAGCTGCGCGAGCTGCACATCCGGCTGCGGCTGGCGGAGCCGGCGAAGGCGTGAGCGGCGCCGCAACCGCCAACGCCCGCGCGCGGCGTCGGTCGCCGGCGCGGGCGTCGTCGTGCACCGGCTGCATGCCCGGCGACGGGTGATAGTGTGGCGGGAACCAAGGTTCCGGAGTCGGTGCTGGTCGTGATCCATACGGCCGATCTGCAGGTGCTGCTGCTCGAGCGCGCCGACCATCCGGGCTTCTGGCAGTCGGTCACCGGCAGCAAGGAGCGCGTCGACGAGCCGCTGGTGCAGACCTGCAGGCGCGAGGTGTTCGAGGAGACCGGCATCGACACCGCGCAGTACGAACTGACCGACTGGGGTGTCGAGAACCGCTACGAGATCTACATGCACTGGCGGCACCGCTACCCCGATGGCGTCACGCACAACACCGAGCACGTGTTCGGCCTGCGCCTGCCCGCGCCGGTGGCGATCGCGATCGCGCCGCGCGAGCACCTGCGCCATGCGTGGCTGCCGTGGGAGCAGGCTGCCGAGCGCTGCTTTTCCTGGAGCAATGCGCAGGCGATCCGGCAGCTGCCGGCACGCGCGCGCGGGACCGGCCCGACGGCGGGGAGGCAGTCCCGATGAGTCCCGTTTCGCGCCGGCCGCGGCCGGCCGGTGGTGCGCATGCCGAGGCCGCGCTGCCGCAGGAAGGGCGCCGCCGCATCAGGCTGCGCGCCCCGCCGGGCAGCGGCGTGGCGCCGTCCGGGCCCACCATCCCGACGCCGGCGGTGCGTCAGGCACTGCGGGTGGCGACGTACAACATCCACAAGGGTGTGCTGCGCGATTTCGTGGGGCTGCGCCGTGTCGCGCGCATCCACGAGCTGCGTTCGCGGCTGCACGAGCTGGGCGGCGACCTGATCTTCCTGCAGGAGGTCCAGGGGCAGCACGCCCATCATGCGCGCCGCTTCGAGCACTGGCCGGCCGAGCCGCAGGACGTGTTCCTGGCGAAGTCGCCCAAGCTCAAGCAGAGCTTCGAGACCGCCTACGGGTGCAACGCCACCTACCTGCACGGCCACCATGGCAATGCGCTGCTGTCGCGCTATCCGATCCTCGGGCTGGAGAACCGTGACGTCTCCGACCACGCGCTCGAGAAGCGCGGTGTGCTGCACTGCGTGGTGCGGATCGACGGCATGGAAGTGCATTGCTTCGTCGTGCATTTCGGGCTGCTCGCGCGCAGCCGCGAGCGCCAGCTCGACGCACTGATCGACTGGGTGTCGCGCGAAGTGGCGCCCGATGCGCCGCTGATCATCGCGGGCGATTTCAACGACTGGCGCAACCGGCTTTCCGAGCGGCTGTGCGCGGACATCGGTGTGGCCGAAGTGTTCGATGCGCTCGGACCTAAGGTCGAGCTCGTGCAGCGCGCCGCCTATTTCACGCGCGACCGCTTCCCGCCCGCCGGAGCGTCCGAGCCGGCGGCGAAGGCGGCGGCGCGCATGGTGCGCACCGCGCGTACCTATCCGGCGCTGGTGCCGTGGCTGCGGATGGACCGCATCTACCAGCGTGGGTTCCGCGTCAGTGCCGTACGCGTGCTGCGCGGCATCGAGTGGGCGCGGCTGTCCGACCACAGCCCGCTGGTGGCCGATCTGGAGCTGCTCGATCCGGGCGGCTGACGGCGCCGGTGCGGACCTGTCCTGATCCGCACCGATATCGATATGCGCGGCGACCGCATGCTTGCCCGCGTGGCGCGGCACGCCGAGACTCGGGCGATGCGAACGTTCGTCATCGGGGCGTCATGCGCGTCGTCCAGGCTGCCTGGCACGAACCTGTCGCCACACCGGAGTGTCACGATGTCAGACCACCTTGCCCGTCTCCTGTCGATCACCGCCCGCCAATGGTCGCTCGCGACCCGGCACCGGTCGGCGATCGTCGTCGCCGGATTCGCGACGCCCCGGCATGCAGCACCTCGACCGCTCGTTTGCCGGCGCGCGGCGCGCACCGGCTCAGCCCTGCTCGCGCATCCGTTCGGCCGCGGCCAGGAAGTCGAGCACGATCGGCGAGCTGTCGAGCAGGCCATGGGCCCCGCCATGGAACTCGGGGTGCCACTGGAACCCCATCGCGTAGCCGGCGCCGCGCCAGCGGATCGCCTCGACGATGCCGTCGGGGCAGCGCGCGTCGACCACCAGGTCGCTGCCGAGCCGGTCTACCGACTGGTGGTGGATGCTGGTCACGCGGGCGCTTTCCATATGGTCGTACAGTCCGGCCAGGCGTGATCCCGGCTCGAAGCGCACTTCATGGTGCAGCTGGTCGTACAGGTCGGGATCGACGTGCGGCAGCGCCTGCGGACATTGCGTCGCGATGTCCTGGAACAGCGTGCCGCCGAGGGCCACGTTCATCAGCTGCGCGCCGCGGCAGATGCCGAGCACCGGCTTGCCCTGCGCCATGAACTCGTGCATCAGCTCCATCTCGTAGCGGTCGCGCACGATGTCGCCGGCCCACTCCGCGCGCAGCGGCTGCTTGCCGTACGAGCGCGGGCTCACGTCGGCGCCGCCCTGCAGCACCAGCCCGTCGAGCTCGCGCACGTAGCTGCGCACCGAGATGCCGCGCCGTGACACCTCGGCATCCGCGCCGAGCGTCGGGATCATCAGCACGATCGCGCCGTGCGCCATGATCCAGTGCGCGATCGACTGCTCCAGGTACTGCAGCGTCTTGTTGCGGAAACCCAGCTCCCTGGGCGGCGTGTGCATCAGACGTGCCGACAGGCCGATCTTCAGCGGCCGGGGAACCATGGTCGTTCAGCGGCTCCAGCGCAGGCATTGCTGCCGCACCACCTCGGGCAGCAGGCGTTCGCGCTCGTAGGTGCTGCGCGCCCACGACGCATCGTTGCCGAGCGCGCCGATGTCGTCGCGCACGCGCCGGCAGGCGTCCTCGGCGCCCAGCTCGATCGCGTGCTGCTCGATCGCGGCGAGCGTCTCGGCGATGTCCTCGCGGATCGTGCGGTGCTCGCCGGTGCGCGGATCGACGAAGGTGCCCTCGAAGCCGAAGCGGCAGGCCTGGAAGCGGTTGAAGGTGTAGACCAGGTAGTCGTCCTCGACCGGCCGGTACGGCTGCTCCACCGTGAGCCAGCGCGCCACGCACTGGATGTAGGCGGCCAGCGCCGCGGCCTTCTCGATGGTGAGCGGCGTGTCGAGCACGCGCACTTCGACCGTGCCGAACTCGGGTTTGGGACGGATGTCCCAGTAGAAGTCCTTCATGCTGTCGACCACGCCGGTGCGGGTCATCTTGTCGAAGAAGTGCGTGAACTCGTCCCAGGTGAGCGCGAACGGGGCGCGGCCCGACAGCGGAAAGGCGAACACCGAGTTCAGTCGCGCCGAATGAAAGCCGGTGTCGATGCCCTGCACGAACGGCGAGGAGGCCGACAGCGCGATGAAGTGCGGAATGAAGCGCGACAGCCCGTGCAGCAGCACCAGCGCGCTGTCCGGCCCCGCGCAGCCGACGTGCACGTGCTGGCCGAACACCGTGAACTGCTTGGACAGGTAGCCGTACAGCTCGTGCAGCATGTGAAAGCGCGGCGTATCGAAGATCCGGCGCTGGCTCCAGTCCTGGAACGGGTGCGTGCCTCCGCCCGACAGGCCGATGTTGAGCTTGCTCGCGCACTCGACCAGCGCGTCGCGGGTCTCGCTCAGCTGCCCGACCACGGCGGCATAGTCGCTGCACACGCTGGTCGACAGCTCGATCATGCTGTCGGTCATCTCGGGCTTCACCTCGCCCGGCAGCTTGTGCCGGCCCACCAGGCGCAGCAGGTCGCGCGCGCCGTGGGTGAGGTCGAAATCGTGCGTGTTGACGATCTGCAGTTCCAGCTCGACCCCCAGGGTGAGGGCGCGCGAGTCGGCGAACGGTTCCAGCGGCATCGGCCTTCTCCCCGGCTCAGCGGACGCGGTCTTCGTGCACGTAGCGCAGCGCCGCCTGCACCACGATCGGCCCGATCAGCTCGAGCACGGCCACCGTGCTGAACACGATTCCGGCGAGCAGCGCGGCGAACTCCGGATACAGCCGCTGCAGATCCGACATCAACACCAGCGCCGTGCCCGAGATCGGCACCAGCGCGACGCCCAGCGCGACGCCCTGCCGCAGCGAAGCGCCGCTGGGCCGGCTCAACGCGGCAGTGACCAGCGTCTTGGCGGCGAGCCGCGCGACGCTCACCGCCAGACCCAGCCCCGCGCCGGCGGCCAGCGCGTCGAACGACCAGACCGAGCCGGTGACGACGAACAGCAGCAGCACCAGCGCGCCTCCGGCGGTGCCGAAATGACGCGGCCAGATCCACGGCCGCTCGGTGCTGTTGCGAAGCATCACGCCGGCCAGCAGCGGCACCAGCAGCGTGGACAGGTTGGCCATCTTGGTGATCGACAACGCGAGCAGGATCATGCCGATCAGCAGCAGTGCCGCGTTCTCGTTGCGCAGGTCGAGCCGGCGCGCGATCAGCGATACGCAGAACGCCAGCAGCGCCGCGACGATCGCCGAGCCGGCCAGCAGGTACAGCGGGTGCGCGAACGAGCGCACCCAGCTGCCCGCGTACGCCGCGTGCAGCCAGCCGACCACGAACTTGGTGGCCAGCACCGCGTAGAAGGTGTTCAGCCCCGTGAGCAGGATCATCCGCTCGGTCACCTGGCCCGATGCGTCGAACTCGGAGGTCACGCGCATCACGATCGCGGCCGAGGTGGCGATCATGATGGCGGCGATCGGAGCGGCCACGCGCGGTTCCGCGCCCAGCAGGGTCAGCGCCAGGTACACCGCCGCGAAGCTCAGCAGCGCCTCGGCCAGGCTGGTGGCGAGCAGCCACGGATTGGTGCGCAGCCAGCGCAGGTTGATGCGGCTGCCCAGCTCGAACAGCAGCAGCGCCAGCGCCAGGTCGACGATCAGGCGAAAGCTCGGCTTGAGCGCCGCGCCCGACAGCCCCAGGCCGAACGCCGACACGATCGTGCCGACCGCCGCGTAGCCGACCACGCGCGGCAGCCTGAGCCAGCGGAACACGACTTCGCCCAGCAGGCCCGCCACGACGATCGTCAACGACACCCACAGCACCGCGTCGGGCATCGGCGGCCACGATGGCAGGAAGAAGAGGTCTGAGCGCGTGTCGCCGGTCATCGTCGAAGCCTCCGGAAAGCTGCGAGGAGCTTATGTCATCGAACGGATCGGAGCGTCAAGACGACCGCGCCATCGTATCGTGCGCCGCCGGATCTCCTGGTGACGGGCCCGGGGGTGCTGCCGCCGGTTGCGGTGGAGAGGGGAACCGGATGTTCGCGCGCCGGAACGCCGTCTCGAGCCGCTGCAGGTATTCGCGCCGCACCGACCACTGGTCGAGCGCCCGCGTCTTGATGCGCGCGCGGATCGTCAGCGCGGTGTCGGTCCAGCGGTCGACGCCGGCGATTTCGAGATCGCCCAGGATCTTCGGACCGAAGTCGTCGATCGCGCGCAACTCCTGCGCGGTCGCGCGCATCACCTCGAACACGTGATCGACGTTCTCGCCCGGCGTCACGGCGACGTCGACCACCGCGAACGCGAACTCCGCCGACATGTTGGTCACGGTGGTGACCAGGCCGTTGGAGATGTAGTGGACGCTGCCGTCGTAGCTGCGCAGCTTGGTGCGCCGCAGGGTCAGTTCCTCGACCACGCCCGACTTGCCGACGATCTCCACCACGTCGCCGACGCGGATCTGGTTCTCGATCAGCAGGAAGAAGCCGGAGAAAACGTCCTTCACCAGGCTTTGCGCGCCGAAGCCCACCGCGATGCCCACCACGCCGGCTGCCCCCAGGATCGGCGCGATCGAGATCCCGATCTGGTTCAGGATCAGCATCACGGCGATCGCGATGATCAGCAGCGAGACCGTGTTGCGCAGCACGTTGCCGATCGTGCCGATGCGGCGCTGCTCGTCCACCGTCGGAGCGCGCGCGCCGACGCCGGCGAAGAAGCGCCGCAGGATGCGGTTCAGCGCGAAGCGCAGCGCCAGTGCCAGCAACAGGATCGCGACGATCGAGCCGAGCAGCTTCAGCTCGTCGACATACGGCGCCAGCAGCGCCCTCAGTTCGAGCAGTTGTTCCCGCATGCGTCGTCATCTCCTGTTCCGCGACGCCGTCCACGATCATGGCCGCCTCGGCAGCGGCCCGGCTCGGGCGTTGGATCGCGAAGGATCGATTTCGTGGCCGGACGGGCCGGTTCCACGCTGTGCGGCGACGATCGTTCCACGGGCCCGCAGGCGCGCGGAAAGAGCACGAATTGCCCGGAATCGTGCGCCCGGCCAGCGGGCGGAGGTCGGTCGGGCAGGCGACACCGGTGCCGAATTATACCGGGCCGGTTGCGTGCCTGTTCCGCTGTTCGGGCGCAGGGATGCTGCAATGCACCAATAGAGCCGCATGCCTAAATTCCCGGGATCGGGTTCGCCCGTTGCCCGCGGTCTCGGGTAGGCTTGAAAAAATTAGCACGATCGTTCGAAAGCATCGGATGTCCACGTCCCGTCTCTCCGAAACCCTCACTCCGGGCAGCCGCCGGCGTACGTCGGCCGGCACGCGCAAGGGCGAGCAGACACGCGCGGCCATCGTCGAGGCCGCCCTCGAGCTGGCCGCACGCAATGGTCTGGAGGGGCTGACGATCGGCTCGCTGGCCGAGCGCATGCAGATGTCCAAGAGCGGCGTGTTCGCCCATTTCGGCTCGCGCGAAGACCTGCAGATCGCCGTGCTCAAGGCCTACGAACGGCGCTTCGTCGACGACGTGCTGGTGCCCGGCCTGAAGGAGAAGCGCGGCCTGCCGCGCCTGCGGGCCGTCTTCGATCGCTGGCTCGATCGCACCGCGATCGAGGCGGCGCGCGGCTGCATCTGGATTTCCGGCGCGGCCGAGTACGACGACCGGCCCGGCTCGGTGCGCGAGGAGCTGGTGGCGATGGTGCGCTCGTGGCAGCGCGAGCTGTCGCGCGCGATCCAGCAGGCCGTGGAGGCCGGCGACCTGCCCGCCGATCTGGACGTGCAGGAGCTGGTGTTCCAGTTGTACGGCGTGATCCTGGTACTGCACCACGACGGCCGTCTGCTGGACAGCCCCGACGCGGTCGGGCGGGCGCGGCGCAGCTTCGAACGGCTGATCGATTCGTATCGCCGCACCATGCCGCAGGCCGCCGAAAAACACACGAACGTTCGGTCCACGCCGACCGGGCATTGAAATTCCTCTCATCCTCGAACCCTGGAGTCACCGAGATGGCCCGCTACACCCCGCCCCTGCGCGACATGCAGTTCGTGATGCACGAACTGCTCGACGTCGAAAGCGTGCTGAAGACGCTGCCCCCGCATGCCGAAACCGGCCGCGACCTGATCGATCAGGTGCTCGAGGAAGGCGGCAAGTTCTGCGCCGAGGTGCTGTTCCCGCTGAACCGCAGCGGCGACGAG
>JAHDYE010000158.1 GCA_023383035.1 Burkholderiaceae bacterium
GCTCTACGTGGACGCCGCGCGCGTGGACGCGCGCGTGCGCGTTCTGGTGAAAGCCGCCGATGCCGCGGGGCTGCGGCCGCACTTCGTCGACGGCGCGCGCATCGCGAAGCTGTGCCCCGGCCGGCGCCACCAGGGCGTGGTGGCGATCGTCGATTTCGCGCCGCCGTCGCTGTCGCTGGAAGACCTGCTCGATTCGCTGCGCGCGCCGGCCACGCTGCTGCTGCTCGACGGCGTGACCGACCCGCGCAACCTCGGCGCCTGCCTGCGCGTGGCCGACGGCGCGGGCGCCGCGGCCGTGATCGCGCCCAAGGACCACGCCTGCGCGCTCACCGAAGCGGCCGTGCAGACCGCCAGCGGCGCCGCCGAGAGCGTGCCCTACATCATGGTCACCAACCTCGCGCGCGCGATGGACGCGATCCGCGAACGCGACCTGTGGCTGATCGGCGCCGATGACGCGGCGCCCACCTCGCTGTACGACGAGACCCTGCCCGCGTCGGTGGCCTGGGTGCTGGGCGCCGAGGGCAGCGGCATGCGCCGGCTCACGCGCGAGCGCTGCGATGCGCTGGTGCGCATTCCGATGGCCGGGCAGGTGGGCAGCCTGAACGTGTCGGTGGCTGCCGGCGTGGTGCTGTACGAGACGCTGCGCCAGCGGCTGCGGCGCGAGCGGCCGTGAAGCGTGCGGCCGCGAGCAACGAGAGCGCGCTGGCCGAAGTGCGCGACTGGGTGCGGACCGCGCAGCGCATCGTCGTGTTCACCGGCGCCGGCGTATCGGCCGAGAGCGGCATTCCCACCTTTCGCGACGCGCTGACCGGCCTGTGGGCGCGCTTCGATCCCGAGCGGCTGGCCACCGAGGCGGGCTTTCGCGCCGACCCGCCGCTGGTGTGGCGCTGGTACGCCGAGCGGCGCGCGGCGATCGCACGGGCGCAGCCGAACGCGGGCCACCGGGCGATCGCCGCCTGCGAGGCGGACGGTGCGCGGGTGACGGTGGTGACGCAGAACATCGACGGACTGCACGCACGCGCCGGCAGCCGCACGGTGCTCGAGCTGCACGGCAACATCCTGCGCGTGAAGTGCCTGGAAGGATGCGGAGATCCGCAGCGCATCGAGCCGCGCCACGACTGGCGCGCCGACCCGCGCGTTCCGCCGGCCTGTCCGCGCTGCGGCGCGCCGCTGCGCCCGGACGTGGTCTGGTTCGGCGAGCTGTTGCCGCAGGACGTGTTCGAGCGGGCCGAGCAGGCCGTGCTGGACGCCGACCTGATGCTGGTGGTGGGCACGTCGGCGCTGGTGCATCCGGCCGCCGGGCTGCCGCTCGCGGCGCATGCGGCGGGCGCGCGGGTCGTCGTCGTGAATCCGGCGCCGACGCCGATCGATGCGCGGGCTGCGCAGGTGCTGCGCGGCGCGGCCGGCGAAGTGCTGCCGGCGCTGCTTCAGTCGTCGGGCTGAAGCGCGCGATCGGACGCCGCGCCGCGGCGCTGCGCCGCGCGATGTTCCCACGGCGGCACCGGCGCGGCATCGCGCCATAGCCCGATGCCGCGCAGCTTCGCCTGCCGTTCGGCGTGCGCGTAGCGGCGGCGCACCGCGGGCGCGAGATCGGCGTCGTAGCGCGTGAAGTGCCAGGCCAGCCCGTGGCGCAGCTGCGCCAGCCCGACGTCGCGGTTGGCGGCGAACACGCGGCCCACGAGGCGACCGAAGGCGTCGGTCTTGACCACGTCCACGCGCACGTCGCGCTCATGCAGCTGCTCGAGCAGCGCACGGCGCGCGGCGTCGGCATGGGGCTGGCCCTTCTCGGGCGCGTCGATGCCCGCCAGCCGCACGCCTCGCACGCCGTTATCGGCGACAATGACGAGCAGCGAGTCGCCATCGAGGACGCGCGCCACGCGCCCTTCGATGGCGAGCGTGCGCGGTCCGGCCGGCGCCTGCGCGGCCGCCTGAGTGCCGGCGGACAGCAGGGCGGCGCATGCCAGTACGGTCGCGACGGCAAGCGCACGGCGCGTGCGCGCGACGGGCGCACGCGTCGACGCATCGGGCATGGCGCCGGGCAGCGCCTTGACGGCAATCAATCTGCGCACGCCGGCCGGCAACGACAATCCACGGCACCCGAAACGGAGGGATTCATGAAGGTCGGAGATTCCTGCACGCGCGACGTCGTCACCTGCGTCGCCAACACTTCGCTCGCGGAGGTGGCCAGGCGGATGCGCGACCGGCACGTCGGTGCGGTAGTGGTGGTCGACGACGAGCGGCAGCGGCGCCCGATCGGCGTCGTGACCGATCGCGACATCGTCATCGAGATCGTCGCCACCGGGCTGGATGCCGACACGATCACCGCCGGCGACGTCATGCTCGACGGACTGGTCACGGTCGACGAGGACAGCGGTCCGCTCGAGGCGGCCCAGCTGATGCGCAGCCGCGGCGTGCGCCGCCTGCCGGTGGTCGACCGCAGCGGCGCGCTGGCAGGCATCATCACGCTGGACGATCTGGTGCACCTGCTGGCCGGCGAAATGGGGCATCTGGCCCGGCTGATCGAGCGTCAGCCGAAACGCGAGGCGCAGCTGCGCCCCTGAGCGCTCCTGAGCGTCATGTCCGCCGCCGGGCCGTCATGTTCGCCGCCGGGCGGCGTCATCGCCCGGCAGCCGGTGCGCGCCGCCCCGCACCGCCTTCCACAGCGACACCAGCGTCGCGGCCCGCAGCCCGATCCGCCAGCCGGCGCGCAGCGTACCGAACAGCCGCCGGCCGCGCCGGGTGACCAGCGCACCCGACGCCGTCGCGGCCAGCAGCGTCAGCGCGAGCGGATGTTCGCGCAACCGGCGCAGCCGCGTCAGCACGGCATCGACCCGCCCGATGGCGGGCACCAGCGGCTGCCAGTGCGCGTCGAGCGCATCGCGCTGGCGCGCGACCAGCGCGCGCAGCCGCGCCTGCCGCTCGACGGCGCTCTCGCGTACGGCGCCGGCACGTGCGCCCGGTGGGTTCATCGTGCGCCGCCTACGAGCGCAGCCGTGCGATGTCGTGGCGCAGCTCTGCGAGGCTCGCCTCGAACGGGCGCGGGCCGCTGCGGACCAGGCGCCGTACCACCAGCAGGCAGCCCGCAGCGGCCAGCAGGTGCACGCCGGCGACCGCGGCGATCGCGGCGAGCCGGTGCGTCTCCCAGAAGGCCGCGATCACCAGCACGGAACCGAACACCAGTGCGAGCGCGAAGAACAGCAGGCCGGCCATCAGCAGGACGCCGACGCTGCGCAGGCGTGCGCCCTGCAGCTCGATGTCGCTGCCGAGCAGCTCGAGGCGCGTCTCGACGATCTCGAGAATGCCGCCGGCAAGCAACCGGATGCGCCCGGCCCGGCCGGGCGCGCCGCCGTGGTCGGCCGGATTCATCCGCGCATGCGTCCGCAGCCGGTCTCGCGCGACCCGCTCAGCGGCGCGCGATCAGCAGCCCGAGCAGCAGGCCGATGCCGGCGCCGATGCCTACTGCGGTCCACGGGTGGTCGTGCACGTATTCGTCGGTTTCGCGCGCGGTACGGCGGGCGCGCTCGAGCACGGCCTGCTCGGCGTCGCTGAGACCGGCCTTCGCCGCGCTCAGGCTGTGTTCGAGGCGCTCGCGCACGGCGCTCAACTGCTCGCCGCCTTGCCTGGATGCGGCGGCGAGCATCTCTTCGGCGTCGTGGACCAGCGCCCGCATCTCGCGGGCAAGCTTCTCGCGTGCGGCGTCTACACGCCCGGTTGCGTCCATGGTCGGTGGCTCCATATCGAGGTGGTTCGCAAAACGCAGCGAGCAACGGGCGCGGCGATCAGCGGAAGACCAGCACCGGGATGCTCGAGTGCGTGAGCACCTTGTTGGTCTCGCTGCCCAGCACCAGCGCGCTCAGTCCGCGGCGTCCGTGCGAGGACATGAAGATCAGGTCGCAGCCCTTCTCGCGCGCGACGTCGATGATCGCGCGGTAGGGCTGGGTATGCCTGACCGACACGGTGTCGCACGGGACTCCCGCGGCCTGTGCCGCCTGGGCCGCGGCGTCGAGGACCGTCTTCGCGGTTTCCTCGGTGGCCTTCATGAATTCGGCAAACGATGCCTGCCCGGCTGCCGGGAACTCGGCGAACGCCGGCGGAATGTACTCCGGCATCACGTGCAGCGCGGTAAGCCGCGCCCCGGTCTCGCTGGCGAAACGGACTGCCCGCTCGACCGCGTCGTTCGACAGCTTGGAACCATCGGTGGGAACCAGCAGGTGCTTGTACATGCGAATCTCCTAGCGGGGTCGTCGATCAGGGGGATGTTATTCGCTGGCCGGCCCGACGTCATTGACCCGCCGCAATCGGCGGGCTGCCCGTCAGGCGTCGCCGCGAGGCAGCCGCGCTGACGATTATGGCAGCACTCCAGCGGGGCGTTACAAACTGTTACCCGCCGTTGCCGCCGTGCCATCGGGATCGCGGCGCGGATCGATACATTCGCTCTCATTCGGGTAAACCCCGGGCGGACGCCGATCCGCACCACAGAAACAGCCTCGGAGAGCTTCCCATGCAAGTCCATAGCGCCACGGTCACCCAGCTGCAGCCTGTGAATACCGTGGGCAACACCGGGACGCGCACCGTGGGCAGCGGGCTCGAGATCCTGCTGAACCGGGCCGGCGGCACGCGCCGGCGCGTGCGGCGCGGCGAATACCTGTACCGACTGGGCGCACCGTTCAACGCGCTCTACGGCATCCGCGCCGGGTCGTTCAAGTCGGTGCTGCTCACCGAGGACGGCCGCGAGCAGGTCACCGGCTTCCACATGTGCGGCGAAGTGCTGGGGCTGGACGGCATCGGTTCCGAGCACTACACCGGCGATGCGGTGGCGCTCGAAGACAGCGAAGTGATCGAGATTCCGTTCGGCGATCTCGACGCGCTCGCCTGCCACGAACCGGCCTTGCAGCGTGAGCTGTTCCGGCTGCTGGCGGGAGAAATCCAGCGCGAGCGGGCGCTGATGCTGCTGCTCGGCTCGATGCGCGCCGAGGAGCGGCTGGCCGCGTTCCTGATCAACCTGTCGCAGCGGCTGTGCGCGCGCGGTTTCTCCGCTCACCGCTTCCTGCTGCGCATGACCCGCGAAGAAATCGGCAGCCTGCTCGGCCTGAAGCTCGAAACCGTCAGCCGCATCCTGTCGCGCTTCCAGGCCGAGGGACTGATCGCGGTACAGAACCGCGAGATCGAGATCGTCGCGATGGCTGCGCTGCGCGCGGTGATCGGACGCACCGAGGCGCGCCGCGAACGCGAGGCCGCGTAGGAACGTCGCGTCGGGCATCTCCGGCCGTCACGGCCGCGGCAGGGCGCCCACGTCACGGCGGCACACAGGTTACCGGCCCATCGCGGCCCGTCGCGGCCAGGCGCGGTAGCGCCGTCGTGCCGGTCAATGCTCGTCGGGCAGCCGCTCGGGCGGCTCGCGCCCGAGCGCCCGGCGCAGCGCGCGCGCGAGCTGGTCGATGCGGTAGGGCTTGGACAGCAGTTGCACGCCGCCATCGAACTGGTCGCGCCCCGGCATGGCGTTGCGCGCGTAGCCCGAGGCGAACAGCACGCGCAGTCCGGGCCGGCGCTGCAGTGCCTCGCGCGCCAGCGCGGGCCCGTTGATTTCGCCGCGCAGCATGACGTCGCTGAACAGCAGATCGGTAGCCGGTTCGCGCCCGAGCAGCTCCAGCGCGCGCTGGGCGTCGGCGGCTTCCAGCACGCGATATCCCAGCCGGCGCAGGAAGCCGACCGCCACTTCGCGCACGCCGTCGTCGTCCTCGACCACCAGCACCGTCTCGGTGCCGCCGCGGTAGGCGCGGCCGGCAGCGCCGGCAAGCGGCTGCGCGGTGGCGCTGTCATCGGTGGGCAGGTACAGGCTGATCGACGTGCCCATGCCCGGGGCGCTTTCGGCGCGGATATGGCCGCCCGACTGCTTCACGAAGCCGTAGACCAGGCTCAGGCCCAGGCCGCTGCCCTTGCCGCTCTCCTTGGTCGTGAAGAACGGCTCGAAGGCGTGTGCTTTCACCTCCGGTGCCATGCCGGTGCCGGTGTCGGCCACCGTGATGCGCACGTAGCGCCCCGGCGCGAGATCGTCCTCGCGCGCGGCCGGGCCGGCGCCGATCTCGACCAGCGCTGCGCTGAGCACCAGACGGCCGCCGTCGGGCATCGCATCGCGCGAGTTGACCGCGAGGTTCAGCAGCGCGATGTCGAGCATGCCGGGGTCGGCCCTGACCGGCGGCACGCCCTCGTCCACCGACGCGCAGACATCGATGTGGGCGCCCAGCGTGCGACGCAGGATGTCGGCCAGCGATGACAGCAGCTGGTGCACGTCGATGGCGCGCGGCTGCAGCGTCTGGCGGCGCGAGAAGGCGAGCAGCTTGCGCGTCAGGTCGGCGCCGCGTCCGGTTGCGCGCAATGCCGCCTTGACCAGCTTGGCCGACAGCGCGTCGCCGGTGACGCGCTCCTCGAGCATCTGCAGGTTGCCCGATACCACGGTGAGCAGGTTGTTGAAATCGTGCGCCACCCCGCCGGTGAGCTGTCCGAGCGCTTCCAGCCGCTGCGACTGGAACAGCTGATCCTCGGCGTGCGTGCGCTGCATCGCGGCGCCGATGGTGTTGGCGAGCGCCTGCAGGAAGTTCGCATCGTCGCGGGTGAAGCTGCGCTGCTGCATCGCGCCGGCCACCAGCAAACCCAGCGCCTGCTCGTCGCCGGGAATGCCGGCCACCAGGGCGCTGGCGGGCGTGAGGTCGACGCCTTGCGGCGATGCCTGCGAAGCGGTCGACCTGAGGTCGTCGAGGAACAGCGGCAGGTCGATCGAATGGGCATCGGCGCCGCAGCGGCCGGCGAGCCGGGCGAGCGTGGCCGGAAGCTGGCGGTCGTCCAGCCCGTGGCTGGCGTTGACCACCGGCGCCGGCTCGGTGCGGTCGCAGCGGACCACCAGCGCGCAGTCGGCGCCCAGATGATGCACGGTCAGCCGGCACGCCTCCTGCTGGATCGCACCGATGTCCTTGCCGGCGAGCGCGAGCCGGCCGAAGTCGGCCACCGCGTTGGACTGGCGCGCGCGCGCCAGCAAACCCTGGGCGCGATGCAGCTCGCTCACGTCGCGGATGTTGGCGCAGACCAGCGTGGTGCCCTCGAAGTCGAACGGGCTCAGGCTGATCTCCACCGGGAATTCGCTGCCGTCGCGGCGGCGCGCCGACTGTGCCTGGCTCTTGCCCATCGGCCGCGAGTGCGGCCGTGCGGCATACAGCGCGCGATGGCGTCGGTGGCCTTCGCGGTAGCGCGCCGGGATCAGCTCCTCGATCGGACGACCGACGAGCTCGCCGGCCTCATAGCCGAACAGGCGCTCTCCCTGCGGATTGGCCAGGCGAACGAGGCCGGCCGGATCGACGACGATCAGCGCATCGCACGAGGCGTGGAAGATCTGCCTGAAGAACGGCGGCGGCGCGCCATGGCCGGGGTCGGCAGGCGGTTGCCCGGCGCGTGCGGCGGCTCGTTTCAAGCGTGCCTCCTCAGGCCGGCGAGACGCGGGCCGCGAACTGGTAGCCCACCCCGCGCACCGCCTTGATCAGCTCCGGCTCGGCCGGGTCGCGCTCGATCTTGCGACGCAGGCGTCCGACCTGCACGTCGATGGCGCGATCGAAGGGCCCCGCTTCGCGGTGATGGATGATCTCCATCAGGCGGTCACGCGACAGCGCGCGGTTCGGGTGGCGCACGAAGGCCACCAGCAGCTCGAACTCGCCGGTGGTGAGCGACACTTCCTCGCCGTCGGGGCGGGTGAGCGAGCGCGACGACAGGTCGAGGTGCCAGCCGGCGAACTCGAAGCGCTCGCAGGCTTCGGGCGGCCGCGGCGGGGCATCGGTGCGCACCCGGCGCAGCACGCTGCGCACGCGCGCCACCAGTTCGCGCAGGTCGAACGGCTTGGCGACGTAGTCGTCGGCACCCAGCTCCAGGCCGATGACGCGGTCGACCGGCTGGCCGCGCCCGGTCACGATGATGATGCCGGGCGGTCGCGCCTGCGCGCGCAGCTCGCGCGCCAGGCTCAGGCCGTCTTCGTCGGGCAAGCCGAGGTCGAGCAGCACCAGGTCGGCCGGGCTGCGCGCCAGCTCCGCACGCATCGCGTTGCCGTCGGCCGCGCACACCACGTCGAAGCCGTAGCCGCAGAGGTAGTTGGCCAGGAGTTCCCTGATCCCTTCTTCGTCGTCGACGACGAGTATTCGTTCCGCCATGCCCGTCGATGCCGGCCGCATCGGCCGGATGGAATTGCCAGGGAGTGTGTCGAAGCAGAACGCGTTCGATTTCAACTCCGACGAAGCCCCCGGGGCCGGTCGTGCCCCGGGCGTGCCGATTGTATAGCAGCAGGCCGCACTCTCAGCCGCACTCGCCCTGGTGGCCGCAGGCGGTGCAGAACATGCAGCCGTCGCGCCGGAT
>JAHDYE010000159.1 GCA_023383035.1 Burkholderiaceae bacterium
ACTCGAAGCGCGCCAGCGTGCGCATGACGATCGCGTAGGCGTTCTGCGCGTGGAAGTTGGGGTCGGCGAGCAGCGCCCGCTCGAACGCCCTGCGCGCCGCCGCGTTCGCGTCCGGCGGCGGCGCGAACGGGTCGACCATGCTGCCGTCCTCGGCCTCGCGGTAGCGATGCGGGCGGTACAGGCGATTGGCGCTCGCATCGAAGTCCACCACCTTGACGCGGTAGCCGGTGGGACCGTCGGCCAGCACTTCGTGCGGGATCTCCACCTGCTCCAGCACCAGGCGGCCGCGATCGCGCACCGCCGGGTCCTGCGCGAGGATGGTCAGCCGCTGCGTGTTGATCCGGTGCGACACGGCGCCGGCCGCTCGCTCACGCCGGCGGCCACTCGGGCACCGGCAGGCCCGGCGCGGCGGCCAGCTTCAGCGCCGCGCGGGTGCGCAGCGCCGCGTCGCACAGCGCGTAGCCCCAGTTGATCAGCCGCCCCTGGCGCTGCGCGTCGAACGCGGCCAGCCGCGTGGGCACGTTCTCGAGCTCGGCGCTCGCCGCGCCGTCGGAGGCGAGCACGTCGTCGGCGCGGTAGTCGCCGATCTGCGTGCCGATGCCCCAGTACGCGCCGCGCTTGCGGCCGGCCTCGAACTCGGCGATCAGCCAGCGCTTGCGCAGCGCGCGCGTCTGGTCGATCAGGATGTCGCGCACGCGCCCCAGCTGCAGAATGTTGTCCTCGGGCGGTGTCTCGTCGATCGTGAACGGCGCGCCCGCGTCGCTGACCAGCGCGATGTCGACCCGGTCGACCAGCGACTCGAGCCCCATGTTGTCGTACACGCCGCCGTCGGCCAGCACGACGCGCTTGCGCAGCGGCGCCAGCTCCGGCGCGTCGCTGCCGTCGCGCCACGCGTCGGGCTGCGTGTCGAGCACGATGGGCGAGAACAGCGGCGGGAAGGCGCTCGACGCGGCCACCGCCACCGCCAGCGGGACGGTGGCCGTCGCGTTGACGCCCAGCAGGTAGTCGGCGATGAAGTCCTGGCGGAAGCGGAAGCTGCGGCCGGTCTGCAGGCTGGTGGCGTAGAAGACGAAGCGCGGATTGCCCGCCGCCGCCGCATCGGGAATGTCCTTCAGCATCGCGCCGCGGAACAGGTCCTTGTCGTAGCGGTCGGCGAGGAAGTCGCCCGCCGTCCTGAACGGCACCAGCAGCCCCAGGAGGCCGGCGCCGATGTCGATCGTCCGGCCGCAGAACGCGCGGACCGGCGCGGCGACCACGGCGTCGAAGTTGGCGGCGCGGCCGTCCTCGAAGGCGAGCTCGCGCCAGCGGTGGGCCAGCACGCCGGCGAGGATCGAGCCACCGGAGACGCTGGTCACGCGGTCCAGCCTGCCGAGCAGGCCCGCGTCATTGAGTCGCCACAGGCTGCCCAGGCCGAACAGCGTGGCGCGAAATCCGCCGCCCGACAGCGCCAGGCCGAGCGTGCTGCCGTCGATGGCCATGCCGGTTCTCCGCGTGCTGGTCCTGTGCGGATCGTACGCGCGCCGCCCTCGCGCGCGTGCGCGGCGCGGCGTGCGGCCGACGGACGGAGGCCTGGGCGCGACCGGCTCGCGCCGTCCGTTCAGGGCTCGATCAGCCCGTTGCGGATCGCGAGCCGCACCAGCGACGGTACATCGCCGACGTTGAGCTTGGCCATGAGCCGGCTGCGGTAGGTGTCGACGGTCTTCGGCGAGAGGTGCAGCTGCTGTCCGATCGCGGCACTGCTCTGGCCCTGCACGACCATCGTGACGATCTGCCGCTCGCGCGGAGACAGCGTGGTGAACCTGTCGTGGCCGTCCTCGCTCGTGAAGGCCTGCACGGCGAGATCGGCGACGTCGGCGCTCAGGTGGCGCTTTCCCATGAGCACGGTCCGGATGGCCTCGAGCAGCTCGCCGGTGGGCGAGCCCTTCAGCACGTACGCGAAAGCGCCGAGCCGCAACGCTTCGCCGACGTGGCGCGGCTGCGCCGACATGCTCAGCACGATGCAGCGCACCGGCAGCGCGCGCCGTTGCAGCTCGGCCAGCAGCTCGAAGCCCGAGCGGTCGCCGAGACTCAGGTCGAGCAGCAGGACGTCGGGGGCGAGCCGCACGAGGTCGCCGAGCGCCTGCGTCGGATCGGCCGATTCGCCGACGACGACGTGGCCGGCCGCCTCGAGCACGGCGCGCAGCCCCTCGCGCACGATCACGTGATCGTCGACCAGGTAGAGGCGGTTCATCCGTCGGCCTCCCCGTGCTGCGGGCCATGCCACTCCAGGCGCACGCGCGTGCCCGCACCGGCGCCGGACTCGACCGAATGGCGCGCGCCGATCGCGAGCGCGCGCTCGCGCATGCCGACCATGCCGAGGTGTCCCGGCGTGGCAGCGGTCCGTTCCGGCTCGATGCCGCTGCCGTCGTCGGCGACTTCCAGGACCATCGAAGCCTCGTCGCCGCGCACCACGACGCGCACGGCGCCGGCCCCCGAATGGCGCAATGCATTGGTGATCGCCTCGCGCGCGATCATGAACGCGGCGTACTCCACGTCGGCGGGCCAGCGCAGCGTCGCCGCGTCCGCCTGCGGTTCGAGCCGCAGGTCGACGTCGTCGTGCACGAGCGCGCGGCTGCGCAGTTCGTTGTCGAGCGCGGCGACGAGGCCTTGCTCCTCGAGCAGCGGCGGGCGCAGTTCCACGAGCACCTGCCGCACCTCGCGCACCGCCTGGTCGATCAGCGCATCCACGAGCCGCGTGCGGCGCTCGACTTCGGGCGGCGCGGGCTCGCGCCGCACCGAGGTGAGCGCATCGAAACCGAGCCGGATCGCCGTCAACGTCTGGCCGAGCTGGTCGTGCAGGGTCTGCGCGAGGCGCCGGACCATGGTCTTCTCCTGGACCATCAGCCGGCGCGTGAGGTCGGAGAGCTCGAGCCTGTGCCGCGCCAGCGCCTGCTCGGCGCGCCATCGCGCCAGGTTCAGCTCCCTCTTGCGGATCGAACGCTCGACGACCGTCGGAATCAGCGCCTGGTACCGGCCGTCGACGTCCTTCACGAGATAGTCGATCGCCCCGCTGCGCATCGCTTCGACGGCCACCGTCACGTCGTCGGCGCCGGTCAGCATCACCACGGGCACGCGTTCCTCGACGGGCCGCGCGGTCAGGCGCCTGAGCAGATCCAGTCCGTCCATGTCGGGCAGCCGGAAATCGAGCAGCACGCAGTCGAAGCCCTGTTCCTGCAGGCGCAGCAGCGCCTCGTCGCCCGTCTCGGCCTCGACGAACCGTGGCGCGGGCTCCAGGCGCGCGAGCGCACGCCGGCAGATGCGCCGGTCGACTTCGTCGTCGTCGACCAGCAGGATGCAGCTCGACGTGTTCATCGCCTCGCGCACAAGGCCGGCCCCGCGACGCCGTTCAGACCGCTGGTACTTCGCTGAGCGTCCAGTAGGCGTCGATGGTGCGCATGGCCTCGACGAACTGGCGATAGTCGACCGGCTTCTTCATGTAGCCGGCCACGCTCAGATCGAAGCTGGCGATCTTGTCCTGTTCCTCTTCGGAGGTCGTGAGCACGACCGCCGGAATGCGCCGCCACAACGGGTGCTGCTTGACGGCCTGCAGCAGCTCGATGCCGTTCATCACGGGCATGTTGAGGTCCAGCATGATCAGGCAGGGCGCGTCGTCCGGAACGCTGCGCAGGTATTCGATCGCCGCCTCGCCGTTGCCGCGCTGGATCAGCGGGTTCGTGACCTTCAGTTCCTTGAACGCGCGCCGCACCGTCATCGCGTCGACGTCGTCGTCTTCGACCAGGAGTATCGAACTGTTCTTCAGATGCAACTGCAACCTCGCCTTCAGGGTCCGCCGAGCGCTGCCTTCGGCAGCGCGAAGTGAAAGGTACTTCCTGCATGTATTTTCGACTCGACCCAGACCCGGCCGCCATACATTTCGACGATTTTCTTGACGAGTGACAAGCCGATTCCCGTGCTTTCGGTTCTGTCACGCGGGGCGAGCGACTGGAACATCAGGAAGATGCGCTCCCAGTGACGCGGCTCGATGCCGGGCCCGTTGTCCGAAACGCGGAAGTGCCATTCGCCGTTCTCGGCGCGACAATCGACCTCGATCCGGCCCTCGGCCTTGTCCATGTACTGGATCGCGTTGCCGATCAGGTTCTGGAACAGTTGCTGCGCGCGCGTGCGCTCGATGTGGACGGTGGGCAGCGGACCCACCTGCACCGAGACATGCGGGGGCGGCGCGAGCAGGTCCACCACCTCGGCCACCAGCTCACCCAGGTCGACGCGGCTGCGCGTCTCCTTGATGCGGCCTACCCGCGAGTACTGCAGGATGCCGTCGATCAGCCGGTCCATGCGCCTGACGCGGCTGAGCAGCAGCGACATCTGCTCGCGTCCCTCGTCGTCGAACTTGTCGGCGTAGTCGCTCGAGATCCAGTGCGCCAGCGACCCGATCGCGCGCAGCGGCGCCTTCAGGTCGTGCGAAGCGACGTAGGCGAAGCTCGTGAGCTCTTCGTTGGCCGATTGCAGCTCGCGCAGCAGGCGCTTCTGCCGCTCCTCGCTGCGGGCCAGTTCGTCGTAGGCCTGCTGGCGCGCGGCGATCTGGCGCCGGATCAGCGCCTGGATGAGAAGCAGCAACGCCACGCCGACGACCAGCGCAACGAAGAAGATGACGATGACGCGCTGGCCGTACTGGTGCGCCGACGTCGCGTTCTCGCGCAGCAACGCGTGCCGCTCGGCGGCGAGCGCGTTCACCTCGCTGCCGAGGCTGGCCATTTCCTGGCGGCCCAGGCCCCGGGCGAGCAGCGTCTGCGACTGCTCCACGGAGCGGTCGCGGGCGGCCAGCACCTCGTCGAGCAGCGCGAAACGGGTCGATACGATCGCCGCGATCTTCTCGATGCGCGCGAGCAGCGCGTCGTCGCCGGCGCTCAGCGAGCGCAGCTCGTCCAGCGTCTTGCGCGTGGCCTCGATGGCTTTGTTGCGCTGCACGAGATACTCGGCGTCGCCTGCGAACAGGAAACCGCGCTGTGCCGTCTCGACCTCGTAGGCAAGCGCCAGCGCGCGCTGCAGCGGGGCGATGATCTCGGCGTTGTGCACCGCCTGCCGCGAGGCCTGCACGAAGCGCCCCGTGGCCAGGTACGAAAGCGCGGCGATGCTGACGATCAGCAGCACCGCCAGGCCGAAACCGAGCACGACCTGTCGTTCCAGCGGCAGCTTCCTCATCCACCCTCCGTTCGCCGAACCCGCCGGCGGGCCGGTCGGCGAAACCATCACCGCCGCGCCACCCGGCGAGGGCGAATTGTGCTGCATCCGGCAGCCGGCCGACCAGCCTAGTTCAGGAGGATGCTGTCACGCGCGTGGCACAGCGTCGTGAACGCCGCGTCGAGGACTCCGGTGTAGAAGGCATAGCCCATGCCATAGTGCCTCGCGCGATTCAGCGCGGCTTCGGCGCACATCAGCAGCGCGTACGGCGTGCCGCCGTCGCGCGGAAAGCTGGCCGCGCCGATGCTCGGCAGCAGCGGCAGGCGGGAAGCGCCGACTTCGCAAGGCATCGAGAGCGAGTCCAGCAGGTCCGTAGTGCGGGCCACCGCCTGCTCGAGGGTGCCCGGTTCGCGCACGAGGCAGACGAGCCGGCCTTCGCTGCCGCGCCCGACCGCGTCGTCCGGTGAAAGGAGGCGCGACAGCCGGCCGCAGGCCGTACCCAGCATGGCATCGGCGGCGTCCAGGCCGTGCCTGTCCCGCGCGGCATCGGCGCCGTCCAGCTGGATGCACACGACCATCGGCGCGCTTTGCAGGGCCCTGCCGTCGAGCGCATCGCGCAAGCGGTCGTGGAAGGCCACGGCGTCGAGCACGATGGCGTGCGACGCCGCCTCGGGCGGCAGGTCGCAGAAGCAGTGGGCGCGCGTGATTTCGAGCACCTGCCTGCGCGCGCGGGCGAGCAGGGCATCGGGATCGGAAACACCGTTGGCCGGTTTCAGGGACGTGGGCGCAGGCGAAAGTCCGGATCGCGGCGGCATGGCTCCTCCTTTATGGGGTGACGACGGAGCGCGCATGCGGATGTCCGTGCCCGCCCCGCAGGAGGACTCTACGGACCGCCTGTCTCCCGGTCTGTAGGGAGCTCTCGACAGGCGCTGTGCTGGTCGCTGGACGAAGTCAGCCCGCGGAGGTGTCGTCGTCGGGCCCCGCCGTCGTCATGCGGTACCACGCGACTCCGCTCGCGTCGGTCTGCACCTTCACTTCGCCGCGCGCTTTCAGGTAGTTCAGGTGCGCGATGCATTCGCCGGTGGCGAGGCTGAGCAGGTGCGCGTCGTTGCGCGCGTCGCGCGCGAACAGCGCGCCGAACAGGTCGATCACCCGCTTGGGCTCGGCGAGCGACCTGCGCAGCCGCTCGAGTCCGCGCAGGTGGCCGTCGGCGAGCGAGCGCAGCCGCGCATGCAGGCCGTTGAACGGCTCGTTGTGCGACGGCAGCACCAGTACGTCGTCGGGCAGCGAGCGTTCGAGCCGCGCCAGCGAATCGATCCAGTCGCCGAGCGGGTCGGCATCGGGCTCGGTAGGGAACACCGACACGTTCGACGAGATGCGCGGCAACACCTGGTCGCCCGAGATCAGCAGCCGCAACGACGGGCAGTGCAGGCACGCATGCTCGGGCGAGTGGCCGCTGCCGACCACGACGGTCCACTCGTGCGCGCCGATGCGCAGGCGCTCGCCGTGCTCGATGCGCCGGTAGCTGTCGGGCAGGCGGTAGATGGCCTTGCCGAAACCGCCGAAGCGCGCGCGGTACTGCTCGATCGCCGCTTCGTCCCAGCCGGCGCGCCGGTAGAACTTCACGCCGTCCTCGGGCGCCTCGCGTCCGGTGTCGTTCACCAGCACCCGGCAGGTGAGGTATTCGAGCCGCGTCATCCACAGCCGGCACTCGAACTTGCGCGTGAGCCATCCGGCCATGCCGACGTGATCGGGGTGCATGTGCGTGGCGAACACGCGCGTGACGGGGCGGCCGCCCAGCGGGCCGTCCAGCAGCGCGCGCCACGCGGTCGCGGTCTCGGCGGTCTGTACGCCGGTATCGACGATTGCCCAGCCGTCGCCGTCGTCGATCGCGTAGCAGTTGATGTGATCCAGGCCGAAGGGCAGCGGCATGCGGATCCACGACACGCCGGGCCGGACTTCACGCACCGCGCCGGTGTCGGGCACCCCTTCGAACGGATAGGCCGAGGGCGGGGGGCGCGTGGCGGCGGCCGACGGCCGGCCGTCGGGCGTGGCGTGTCTGCGACTCGGGAGATCGGGCGCTTTCATGAGGACATGTTCTCACAGCCGGCCGCGGTCGGCGACGGCGCGGCGGCGGCGCCGCTGAACGCGAAATCGACTTCGGGCCGGCGCCCGGCGAGCAGGTCGGCCAGCGCCTTGCCGCAACCGCAGGCCTGCGTCCAGCCGAGCGTGCCGTGGCCGGTGTTCAGGAACAGGTTGGCGATGCGGCTCGGCCCCAGGTACGGCAGGTTGGACGGCGTGGCGGGGCGCAGGCCGCTCCAGTACTCGATGCGGGTCGCGTCGCCGGCACCCGGGAACAGGCGTTCGACGCGGCGCAGGATCGCCGCGCAGCGCTGCGGGTCGAGCGCGCGGTCGTAGCCGCCCAGCTCGGCGGTGCCGGCGATGCGCAGCCGGTCGCCGAGCCGCGAGAACACCAGCTTGTATTCGTCGTCGGTGAGCGAGACCTGGTGCGCCAGCGTTTCGTCGCGCACCGGCATCGTCAGCGAATAGCCCTTGGCCGGATAGATGTCCAGGCGCAGCCCGAGCGGCGCCGCCAGCCGCGCGCTGTGGCTGCCCAGCGCGAGCACGTAGCGATCGGCTTCCAGTCGTACGAAGCGGCCTTCGGCGTCGATCGCCTCCACGTGCGCGATGCGATCGCCGGCAGCGCGCAGCGCGGTGAGGGTGTGCGCCATCAGGAAGCGCACGCCGCGTGCGCTGCACAGCGCGGCCAGTTCGCGCGTGAAGCGGCACGCGTCGCCCGATTCGTCGTCGGCGGTATAGGTGCCGCCCACCAGCAGCGGGCGCGCGTGGCGCAGCGCCGGCTCGATCGCCACCGCCTCGTCGGCCGACACGACGCGGCGCTCGCACCCCAGCTCGCACATCAGCCGCGCGGGCTCGATCGCCGCCTCGAGCTCGCGCGCGCTGGTATAGAAGTGCAGGATGCCGCGCGTGCGCTGGTCGTAGCCGATGCCGGTTTCGCGGCGCAGCGCGCGCAGCGTCTCGCGGCTGTACAGGCCGAGCCGCACCAGCTGCGTGACGTTGTGCCGGGTGCGTGCGCGCGTGCATTCGCGCAGGAACTTCAGCACCCAGCGCCATTGCGCCGGATCGGCCTGCAGCCGGAACAGCAGC
>JAHDYE010000160.1 GCA_023383035.1 Burkholderiaceae bacterium
CGGCCGAGGCGATGTGGCGGGGGTCGGTCGCCCGCACGCTGATGGCCATCGCGCTGCTGGCGTTCGGCGGCGGTCTGCTGATGTTCGCGAAGCGGGCCGATTGAGGGACGTCGAGTTCCTCGTCGTCGATCGGGTGGCGGTCGACGACGAGTTGCAGGATGCGGGCACCGTCGGGCCCGAGCTCGCGTATCTCGCACGCAGCTACTGCAGCAGTCCGCGCGCACTGGTGTTTCGCAATCCCTCTTCCGACTGGCGCCTGTTCGTGGTGCTGCTGCCGCTCGCGTCGCGGCTGTCGCTGATGGCCAACCCGATCTTCGCGCAGCTCACGCGCGCGTGGGGGCTGAACGCCCGCTTCGTGGGCGTGGACCGCGACCGGCTGGTGTACGACTTTCGCGCGCTGCTGTCCGATCGCACGCTGAAGCTGCTGGTGGACCTGCTCGCGCGCAACGAGGCCGCCGGCATCGCGCAGGCCGGGCCGCCGGGCGACGGCGCACAGCACGGGGGCGACGAAACGCTCGATCTGCTGTTCGCATCGCTGGCCGACGAAATGTTGACGGTGCTCGACCGGCGCCGCGACGACTGGGGCCGGCACCTCGATCGCGAACACCGGCTCGAGCCAACGGTGCCGGCGTCGTTGTTCGATCGCGCCGGCCGCTATCCCGACTTCCTCGCCCGGCTGCGCGCCGCGCTGCGCGACGAGATCGTCGACGTCGCCTTCTACGGTCGCGCGCTGCGCTCGATCGACCTGCGTGAAGACGCGATCGATGCGCGCATCGTCGCGATCGTCGAGGCGAGCCTCGACCCGGTGACGATGGCCAAGCTCGCGCGCACCGGCGCCGGCAAGCATCTCGGCTGCTACAACTGGCTGCGCCTCGATCCGCGCCACGCCGCGCCGCGCGCGCATTTGCTGGCGCAGCTGCCGGCCTTCGCGACTTTCTTCGCCGAGACGCTGGCGCCACTGGACGCCTGGCCGGCCACGCGCGGCGCGGACGACGGCGACGATAGAGACGACGGCGAAACGCTCGACGCGCCGGCCGACGCCGCGCATCGCCGTTCACGACGCCGCCAGGTACCTACCTTCGACCTGCGGCCGCTCGCCGCGCGCCTGGACAGCGCGCACAGCCTGCGCTGGGCCGGCGTGCTCAGGCGGGCGATCGACGCCGGCCAGGACCGCGCAGTGATCGAAGCGATCGCACAGCGCTTCGCGGTGGGCGACAACGTGGTGCGTCGCCTCTGGCGCGAGCGGCCCTGCGCATTGGGTCAGCCGCCGACCTGGCAGCTGGCGCAGATCCTGCGCCGGCTGAGCGAGCGCGACGATCGCGCGTGGCCGGCCGATGCACCCGCGTGGGAAGCGTTGATCGCGAGCGCGGTGCCATCGGAAGCGGCGTAGTGGGCGTCGTGTCGCGCCGCCCGCACGTGCCTTCGGGAAGTGTGTGTCGCTCAGAAACCCGCGAGCCGCAGGCGCTCCACCAGTTGCACCGCTCCGTCTTCGAACGGCGCCGCGTTGTGGGTCTGCGCATCGCCGAAGTGCCGCTCGATCGCCGTGCGCCAACCGGTACCCGGCTCGAACGGCTCGAGCGTTTCGATCAGGCGCCCGACGAGCGCGGCACGCTCCTCCGCGGAAAGCCTCATGGCCTCGGCTTCGACTGCTTCGATCGACCTGTCCATCGCTGAATCCCCCCTGTCCGCGCAAGCCGCCGTCGAGCACCCTCATCTCGAGCACCCTCACCACCAGGCCGTCGGGCCGCGTTGCCTCGACTATCGGCGAACAGTCTTAGAGGACTCTTAAACCGCGGTCACTTCGCGCGCCCGTAGCGGCCGGTGAACGTCGCCTTGCCGATCGAGTTCGCGTTCACCATGAAACCGACCAGCGACGCGGTGGCGCCCTCGGGGATCTCGAGCTTGTCCACCTTCAGCGCGTGCAGCGTGAACACGTAGCGGTGCGGCTTGTCGCCCGCCGGCGGGCATGGGCCGCCCCAGCCGGGCATGCCGAAGTCGGTGCGCTGCTGCACCGCGCCCGCGGGCAGCTTCGCGCCTTCGGCGGAGCCGGCGCCCTGTGGCAGCGCACTCGCATCGGCAGGCAGGTTGTAGACCACCCAGTGCCACCAGCCCGCGCCGCCGGTGGGCGCATCGGGGTCGTGCACCAGCAGCGCGAAACTCCTCGTGCCGGCCGGCGGCGCCTTCCATGCGAGCGCCGGCGAGACATTCTCGCCTTCGCAGCCGAAGCCCTTGAACACGTGGCGGTTGGCGATCGTCGCGTTCGCCGCGATGTCGGGGCTGGTGAGATCGAAGGCGAAAGCGCCGCCGCAGGCAAGCGCCAGCGAGCAGGCGACGGCGGCACGGATCGGGTGGACCATGGCGGATCTCCCTGTGGAAGATGCGACATGCTGTGCCGATTCGGTGCCCGCCGCAAGGTGGCGGCACGGTCGATCGCGGTACGATCGAAGCAAACGAACCCCAGCAAGGAGAGCGCTTGAGCGAATCCGGCGCATACGGCCGCTTCGGCAGCGGCCACGCGGTACGACGCATCGAAGACCCGGCGCTGGTCACGGGGCGCGGCGCGTTCGTCGACGACTTCGATCTCGATGGCCAGGCGCATCTGTGCTTCCTGCGCTCACCGCACGCGCACGCGCGCATCGTCTCGATCGACGCGTCCGCGGCATTGGCTGTTCCGGACGTGCTGGCGGTGTACACCGGCGCCGATCTGGTCGAAGCCGGTCTGGGCACGTTCCCGGGCCCCTCGGGCTTCCGGCGACCCGACGGATCGCCCGGCATCGCGCCGCCGCGGCGCGCGCTCGCGCACGAGCGGGTGCGCTTCGTCGGCGAAGCGGTGGCCGCCATCGTCGCGCGCACGCGCGAAGCGGCCATCGATGCGCGCGACGCGATCCTGGTCGACTACGAAGACCTGCCGGCGGTGGTCGGAATCGACGACGCGCTCGCGCCCGGCGCGCCGCTGGTGTGCGACGACGCGCCCGGCAATCTCGCGGCGGTGATGCGCCACGGCGACGCCGCGGCCGCCGAGGCGGCGTTTCGCGCCGCGGCGCACGTGGTGTCGCTCGAGCTCGTCAACCAGCGGCTGGCGCCCGCGCCGATCGAGCCGCGCGCGGTACTGGCCAGCCACGACGCGGCCACCGATCGGCTCACGCTGCGCATGACCACGCAGATGCCCTCGGGCGCGCGCGACACGCTGGCCGACGTGCTGGGCATGCCGAAGGAGCGCATCCGTGTCGTGGTCGGCGACGTCGGCGGCGGCTTCGGCATGAAGACCGGCCTGTATCCGGAAGACGCGGCGGTGGCGTTCGCCGCCCGGCACCTGCAGTGTCCCGTCAAGTGGTGCGCCGAACGCAGCGACGAGTTCCTCGGCGCCGTGCACGGCCGCGACGTGCGCAGCCATGCCGAGCTCGCGCTCGACGCGCACGGCCGCATCCTGGCGATGCGCGTGCGCGGCCTGGCCAACGTGGGCGCCTACGCCACGCCCACCGGCGTCGCGATCCAGCTGCTGATCGGGCCGTGGGTGCAGACCAGCGTCTACGACATTCCCGTGATCGACTTCGAGTTCCGCGCGCTGCTCACCCACACCACCACTACCGGCGCCTACCGCGGCGCCGGCCGCCCCGAGGCGATCTACGTCACCGAGCGGCTGATGGACGCCGCCGCGCGCCGGCTCGGCATCGGGCAGACCGAGCTGCGCCGGCGCAACATGATCCGCTCCGCGCAGATGCCGTACCGCAACGCGATGGGCCAGACCTACGACAGCGGCGACTTCGCGTCGATCATGGACCAGGCGCTGGTGCTGGCCGACTGGCACGGGTTCGAAGCGCGCCACGCCGAATCGAAGGCACGTGGCCGGCTGCGCGGCCGCGGCATCGCCACCTTCCTCGAGTGGACCGGCGGCAACGCGTTCGAGGAACGCGTCACGGTCGACATCGCCGCCGACGGCTTCATCGAGATCTTCTCGGCTACGCAGGCGATGGGCCAGGGCATCGCCACCACCTACGCGCAGCTCGCGGTCGACGTGTTCCAGGTACCGATCGAGCGCATCCGCATCGTGCAGGGCGACACCGATCGCGGCACCGGCTTCGGCAGCGCCGGCTCGCGCTCTCTGTTCACCGGCGGCTCGGCGGTGCGCGTGGCCTCGGAGCGCACCGTGCGCAAGGCGCAGGACCTCGCCGCCGACGCGCTCGAAGCGCCGTCCGACGACATCGAATACGCGGCGGGCGCCTTCCGCATCGCCGGCACCGACCGCGTCATCGGCCTGTTCGAGCTGGCCGCGCGACAACCCGACCGGTGCATCCGGATGGACTCGACCAGCGCGGTCGAAGGCCCGAGCTGGCCCAACGGCTGCCACGTCTGCGAGGTCGAGATCGATCCCGACACCGGCGCGATCGCCGTGCTCGAGTACGCGTCGGTGAACGACGTCGGCCGCGTGGTGAACCCCGACATCGTGCGCGGCCAGCTCGACGGCGGCGCCGTGCAGGGCCTGGGCCAGGCGCTGTGCGAGCAGGTCGTCTACGAGCGCGAGAGCGGCCAGCTGCAGTCGGCCAGCTTCCTCGACTACGCGATGCCGCGCGCCGATCTGGCGGGACGCTTCCGCACCGCGATGGACGAATCGATCCCGTGCCTGACCAACCCGCTCGGCGTCAAGGGCGTGGGCGAGCTGGGCACGATCGGCGCCACGCCGTGCGTGGTCAACGCGGCGGTCGACGCGCTGTGGCGCGCCGGCGCGGGCGAACGCGCGCTGGCGCTGCAGATGCCGCTGACGGCCGAACGCGTGTGGCGCGTGCTGCACGGCTGATTACGCTTTCCGGCCACCTTTACATCTGCTTACCTGCCGCGCCGGCCCCGGGCGTCGGCGCCGGGACGGCAGCGCGCGTTGAGCGGATCATGCGGTACGTAACGAACCGGGGTGCATCATGAAACGCGGGAACTCGATCGGCCGGCTCGCCTGCACGGCCATCGCGGCGGCGATCGGCTTCGCGTTCGCGCCGCCGACGCTCGCGCAGGAGCAGCCCGCCGACACTTCGTGGGTCCAGGCGGCCTTCTCGCAGCAGCAGCTCGACCAGATGCTGGCGCCGATCGCGCTGTATCCGGACGAACTGCTCGCGCAGGTGATGATGGCGGCCACCTACCCGCGCGAAGTCACCGACGCCTGGCGCTTCCTGCAGAGCAACCCCGGCCTGTCGGGCGACGCGCTCGCCGACGCGGTCGAGCGCATGCCATGGGACGCGAGCGTGCAGGCACTGACCCAGTTCCCGTCGGTACTCGCGATGATGAACGAGCATCCCGGCTGGACCGGGCAACTCGGCGATGCCTTCCTCGGGCAGCGCGAGCAGGTGATGGATACGGTCCAGGCGCTGCGTGCGCGGGCCCGCACCGCCGGCACGCTGCAGTCGAACGAGCGGCAGCAGGTGATCGTGCGCGAACAGGCGATCGTGATCGAGCCGGTGCAGGCGGGCGGTCTCTGGGTGCCGTACTACAACCCGGCGATCGTGTACGGCCCGTGGTGGTGGCCGGCGTATCCACCGTTCCTGTGGGTGCCGCCGGTGGCCTACCGCCCGCCGCATTTCGCCGAAGTCTTCACCATCGGCTTCGCCTGGGGCCCGTTCATCGCGGTGCGATCGACGCTGTGGCACGCGCCGCGCCCGGTCTGGCATCACCGGCACGTCATCGTGACGCGCCCCGGGCTGCATCCGCCGGCAGTGTGGCGGCACGATCCGGTGCATCGGCGCGGCGTGGCCTACCGGATGCCGCCGCGCGACCGGTTCGAGCCGGGTTCCGGGCCCGACTGGCGTCCTCGCGGGGGGCCCGACGGCGAACGCCGCGACCGGATCGGACCGGATCGACCCGATCGCCGCGGCGACGGACGGCCGGACCGCGAATGGTCGTCTCGCCGCGACGGACGCGGGGACGCGTCGCCGCGGCCGGACCGGGAGTGGTCCAGTCGGCGCGGGCCAGGCGAAGGCGTGTCGCCGCGCCCGGACCGCGTACGTCCCGACCGGGCGCGGCCCGACAACCTGCAGCCGGGCAACGTGCCACCCGACCGTTCCTGGTCGAACCGGCGCGACCCGCGCGAAGGCCTGTCGCCGCGACCCGAAGGCCGGCGCGGCGAATTCCGCCCGGGCAGCGGGCTCGACGACACGCGTCGCAGACAGTTCGACGCCGGACGGCCGCGCGCTCCCGAAACGACGCCGCCGCGAGTGCAGAAGCCGTTTCCCGCCGCCCGGCCGGAATCGGCACGTCCGTCGATGACGCCGCGGCAGCAGGCGCCGCAACTGCAGCAGCCGGCGCCGCCCCGCCCGCCCGCACAGATCCGGCAGCCCTCGCAAGGGGCATCCCCGGCGCCGATTCCCCAGCCGGCCCGGATCCGGCAGCCGGACCAGATGCGATCCGCACCCCAGGCCCGGCCGCCGGCACGCGCGCCCGAGATGCGTCGGCAGCAGGGTCAGGGGGAACGGCGCGAGCGTTGAGCGCGCAGGCCCGGCCGGACCCGCGCCCCGGGCGAAAACCGGACGCGCCCGTTCAGGCCGGGCTGCCCGCCCCCTCGAGCGGGCCCGCACCGCCGCGCAACGCCGGAAAACCGCGCAGGAACGCTTCGCCGTCCTCGCACCCCTGCCGCCAGGTCTGCTCGTAGGTGTCGGGCGACGTGTAGTCCCAGCTCGATGCGGCCACCTGGCGCGACGGCTGCACGTAGATCCGGCCGGCTCGCACGAACACCGGCGTGTGGCGCGGGTAGCGCCGGGTGGTCAGCACCAGCGTCGGCCCGCCGTCGCGGTCCACCGCGTCGACCGGCACGTTGTCGACCAGGCCGCCGTCCATCGTCGGACGGCCGCCCCGATACTCGATCGGCGTGAACGGCGGCGTGCAGCTCGACGCGATGATCAGCGACACCAGCTCGTCGGCGTCGCGGCAGTCCTGCACGCGCGCGACCTCGCTGCGAAATCCCACCGCCCGGCCGAAGCCCGGGTGCAGCGAGCGCCGCACGTACTTCTCGACGTTGTAGCCGACGATCCCGAACGCAACGGCGCTGCGCGGTCCGAGCCAGCGCGGAATGCGCGCGAACTGCACGCGGATCTCCGGCGCGGTGCGCATCAGCCGCTCGAAGTGCTCGCCGCCGAGCAGCGTCTGCAGCGCCTTGCGGTAGATCGCGTTGTGGGGAAACACCGGCCGCCCCCGCCGCAGCAGGTTGAGCGGATACACGTTGCGGCGGTTGCCGGCCAGCGCCTCGCGGTAGTAGGCGAGCGCGGTGCGCGCATCGTTGGCGTAGAGCAGGCACGCCGTGGCCGCGCCCGCCGACACGCCGGCGATCACGCGCGGACGCATCGCGAGCGCCGGCGCGACCGTCTCCCAGAACCCCGCCTGCCACCAGCAACGGTTTCCGCCGCCGGCAAAGACCACCTGTTCGAACATCGTCGATGCGCCACGGGCAGGCCGCCGGTACACTGCCACGCGAGGGGGCCGTCGGCCTGGTCGCCGTGATTCTAATCGGCGACGGCCGCCGGGCACCCGGCGGCGCGCGTTCCGGCAGCGGGACCGCGGCCGCGACCCGAACCACGACACCGGACGGCCCAGCTCATGGACCTGCGCATCCTCGCTACCGGCGGCACCTTCGACAAGCGCTACGACCCGATCACCGGCGTGCTCGGTTTCGGCGAGACGCACCTGCACGAGATCGTGGCGCGCGCCCGCGTGGCCGGCCCGGTGCAGGTCGACGTGGTGATGATGATCGACAGCCTGGACATGGTCGACGAGCACCGCCAGCGCGTGCTCGCCGCCTGTCGCGCCGCGCCCGAGCCGGCACTGGTCGTCGTGCACGGCACCGACACGATGGTCGAGACCGCGCGCGTGCTGGGCGAGGCCGGCCTGTCGAAGACGATCGTGCTTACCGGCGCGATGGTGCCGTACGCGGTGGCCGACACCGATGCGAGCTTCAACCTCGGCGCCGCGATCGCGTTCGCGCGCAGCCTCGCGCCCGGCGTGTGGGTGGCGATGAACGGCATCGCGCACATCTGGTCGAACGTACGCAAGAACCGCGAGCGCGGCGTGTTCGAGCCGCTCGGTTGACGGCCTGCCCTCAGCGAACTGCGACCAGGCGCTTCGCCGCCTCGACGATCTTCGCCGCGTCCACGCGCGCCTGCGCCTCGAGCGGCGGCGAGTAGCCGACCGGCGCGCGCGGCGCGCCCAACCGCGCGAGCTTCGCGCCGGTGCGCTCGGCCAGCGTCGCGACGATCTCGGCGCCGAAGCCCGCCACCTGCACCGC
>JAHDYE010000161.1 GCA_023383035.1 Burkholderiaceae bacterium
CACTGGGCCGGGCGACGCCGATGTCGATCATGGTCGCCACCGGCAAGGCGGCGACGCGGGGCATCCTGTTCCGCGATGCGGCGGCGATCGAGGCATTGCGCGACATCGACGTGCTGGTGATCGACAAGACCGGTACGCTGACCGAAGGCAAGCCGGCCTTCGACCGCGCCGTGCCGGCGCCGGGGCACGGCGAGGACGAAGTCCTGCGGATCGCGGCCAGCCTCGACCAGGGGTCGGAGCATCCGCTCGCCCGCGCGATCGTCGAGGAAGCGCGGCAGCGCGGGCTCGCGCTGGATGCGCCCGCCGGCTTCGAGTCGGCCAGCGGCATCGGCGTGCGCGGCGTGGTCGGCGGCAGGCGCGTGTCGCTGGGCAACACGACGCTGATGGACGACGACGGCGTCGCCTGGCAGGCGCTGGCCGACGACGCGGAAGCGCTGCGCGAGCAGGGCGCGAGCGTGATGCACCTGGCCGTCGACGGCCGGCTCGCCGGGCTGCTCGCGGTCTCGGACCCGATCAAGGCGACCACGCCCGAGGCGCTTTCGCTCCTGCACGAGGCCGGGCTGCGCGTGGTGATGGCCACCGGCGACGGTTGGACCACGGCACGCGCCGTCGCCGCCCGGCTCGGCATCGACGACGTGCTCGGCGAGGTGAAGCCTGCCGACAAGACCGCGCTGGTCGAGCGCCTGCAGGCCGACGGGCATCGGGTCGCCATGGCCGGCGACGGCATCAACGATGCGCCCGCGCTGGCCCGCGCGGACGTCGGCATCGCCATGGGCACCGGCACCGACGTGGCGATGAACGCGGGCCATGTCACGCTGGTGAAGGGCGACCTGCGCGCAATCGCCGGCGCGCGGATGGTTTCCGCGCGCACGGTTCGCAACATGCGCGAGAATCTGGTCTTCGCGCTGATCTACAACGCGATCGGCGTGCCGGTGGCCGCGGGCGTGCTGTACCCGCTCTCCGGCCTGCTGCTGTCGCCGATGATCGCGGCGCTGGCAATGAGCCTGAGCTCCGTCTCGGTGGTCTGGAACGCCCTGCGCCTGGGGCGCACCCTGTCGTCGCGCCACTCTTCTCTCGAAGGAGCATCTGGATGAATCACGATCGACGACTCGTCGTCACGCTGCCGGTCCTCCTCCTCGGCGCGCTCGCGCCGGGATTGTCCCGCCGGGCGTCGGCGCAGGCGCGGCAGCCGGGACCGCTGGTGGAGATCTGGAAGAGTCCCACCTGCGGCTGCTGCAAGGACTGGATCCGCCACATGGAGGACAACGGGTTCCGCGTCAAGGCGAACGACAGCGGCAACGTCGCTGCCCGCACGCGCCTGCGCGTTGCGGAGAAGTTCGGGTCCTGTCATACCGCCCAGGTCGCGGGCTACGCGCTCGAAGGACACGTGCCGGCGGCAGAGGTGCACCGCCTGCTGAAGGAGAAGCCGGCCGCGGTCGGCCTGGCGGTGCCCGGAATGCCGATCGGCTCGCCGGGCATGGACGGCCCGGAATACGGCGGCCGCAAGGATCCGTACGACGTGCTGCTCATCCAGGCGAACGGCAGCGCCGCGGTCTATCGCAGCTATCGCTGAAGTCGACAGCATATAATCGGCCAATTCGAATCCTCACGGCCGCGCGAGCATGAGCGAAGAACACCAGAGCTTCATCAAGACCCCGCGTCAGCTGATCACCGTGATCGTGCTGGCCTTCCTCGTGCCGATGGCGATCATCGGACTGCTCGCCCGGTTCGTCGATTCCGGCATGCGCATCGGCGCAGGAGCCGATGCGATGACGGCCGAGGCGATCGAGGCGCGCATCCGGCCCGTGGCTCGCGTTCAGATCGGCGAGGGCGGCGCTGCGGGCGGTGCGGCCGCTCCCGCGGCGCCGGCCGCCGGCGCGGCAGCGAAGGCTCCTGCCGCGTCAGCGCCTGCCGCTCCCGCTCCAGCCGCATCGGCAACGGCCGCACCGGCTGCCGCGCCGGCCTCGGCGGCGCCTGCAACGCCGGCGGCAAGCACGGCAGCGGCCGCCGACGGCAAGAAGGTCTACGAGGCGACCTGCATGCTCTGCCACGGTGCCGGCGTCGCCGGTGCGCCGAAGTACGGCGACAAGGCCGCCTGGGCGCCGCGCGTCGCAACCGGCGAGGACACGCTGGTGGAGCACTCGATCAAGGGCATCCGCGCGATGCCGCCGCGCGGCGGCAACGGCAGCCTGACCGATGCACAGGTGCGCGCGGCCGTCCAGTACATGCTCGCGGCGCTCAAGTAAGGGCCTGACCCGGACCGCGGCACCGGCTCAGGCCGCGGCCGGCGCCAGCGCGAACGACAGCATCCCGATCGAGCCCAGCTCGATGCCTTCGGTCAGGACGGTGACCTCGTCGTCCGGCCGGCGCGCGCCCAGCACCACCAGCATCGGCAGGTAGTGTTCGGGCGTAGGCACCGCCAACCGTGCCGCCTCGGGGAAGCCGTCGAAGGCGAAGTCGGACGGCGCAACCACCGGGCCGCGAGCTGCGCCGGCCGCACCGGCGGGCGCGGCGGCCGACGCGCGAGGGCCGGACGCCTGCGCGAAGCGCCCGCTGTCGATCAGCGCCGCGGGCTCGTCGCGCAACACACGATCGCGTACCCAGGCCTGGAATGCGCTTGCCCAGTCGTGCGGCGGCGCCCCGGGGCGCCACACCGCACGTCCGAGGTGGTGCACCGCATTGCCACTGCCGACGATGCGCACGCCTTCGTCACGCAGCACGGCCAGGCGACGGCCCAGTTCATGATGGAAGGCCGGCTCGCGCCGCGCATCGAGGCTCAGCTGCACCACCGGCACGTCGGCCTGCGGATGGGCGTGTGCCAGCACCGACCAGGCGCCGTGGTCGAGCCCCCAGTCGTGATCGAGCCGCACCGGCAACGGCGCGAGCAGCGCGCGCACCCGGTCGGCCAGCGCCGGGTCGCCGGGCGCCGGATACTCGAACGCATGCAGCGCCGGCGGAAAGCCGTGAAAGTCGTGGATCGTGCGCGGCCTCGGCATCGCGGTCACCGCGGTGTCGTCGATGTACCAGTGCGCGGAGATCGCCAGGATCGCGCGCGGGCGCGGACCGATTTCGCCGCTGCGCCGCCACGCCGCGGTGTAGCGGTTCGGCTCGAGCGTGTTCATCGGGCTGCCGTGCCCGTAGAAGATCGCGGGCTGGATACCCGCGGACGCTGCCGGCATCACGGCTGCCTTTCTCCCCGGCGACGCGCCGTCGCTCAATGGCCGATGCGGTTGCTCAGCGCGCCGGCGGCGGCAGCGGACCGAACAGCCGCTCGAGCGCCAGGCCGATCGCGATCAACTGCCGGTCGCTGCCCACCGGCCCGTCCAGCTCGATGCCGATCGGCAGCCGGCTGGTCGCACCAAGCCCGATCGGCAGCGTCAGGCCCGGAATGCCGGCGTTGCTGCCCGGATCGGTGTTCTGGATGAAGGTGACGAAATTGGCCAGGCTGCTCGAATCGGGATTCGCTGCCGCCGCCACGCGCGGCACCGTCGGAAACACGAGCGCATCGAGCTTGTGGTTCGCGAACGTGTCGGCGTAGAGCTGGCGCAGCGCCGGCCTCGCCGTGGCAATCGCCGCATCGTACGCCGGCCTGGCATCGACCACGGTATCGTTGGGCCCGGGCAGCTTGCGCGGCAACACCAGCCCCTGGTAGGTACCCTTCACGTCGGGGGTCGCGATGGCCGCCGCGAGTTGCTCGATGTCGACGCCGGTGCCGTATCGCTTCAGGTACGCGACCATGTCGTCGTAGGCTTCGTAGAGCGCCACCGGAAAGCCCACCGAGCGGTTCAGCTCCGCGAGCGTCGGCATCTCCACCTCCACCATCGTGATGCCGGCGGCGAGCATCTTCTGCGTGGCCGCCTCCAGCGCTGCCTTCGTGTCGTCGTCGAGGTTCTCGTGGAACGCCTTGACCACGCCCAGCCTGACTTTCTTCAGGTCGGCCGCCCGCACGGGTGCGCCGCCCGCGATCACGCGGTCGATCAGCTCGATGTCGGTCATCGCGCGCGCCATCGGGCCGGCGGTGTCGCGCGTATGCGAGATCGGCGCGATGCCGGCCTGCGGGTAGCGGCCGGCCGTGGGCCGCAGCCCGACGCAGCCGTTGAGCGCGCAGGGAATACGCACCGAGCCGCCGGTATCGGTGCCCAGCCCTGCCGGCGCCATGCGCGCGCCGATCGCCGCGCCGGTGCCCGACGACGAGCCGCCGGCCATGCGCGTGGCATCGTAGGCGTTGCGCACGCCGAACTCCGGTCCGGTCTTGAACGCGGTGTTGTAGCCGCTGATCCCGAATGCGAGCTCGTGCATGTTGGTCTTGCCGAGCACGATCGCGCCGGCCGCGCGCAGCCTGGCCACCACCGGCGCATCGCGCGACGGCCTGAAGTCCTTCAGCGCCGGCGTGCCCGCGGTGCTCGGCAGCCCGGCCACGTGGATGTTGTCCTTGACGACGATCGGCACGCCGTTCAGCGGCAGGCAGGTCCCGCGCTCCTTGCGCTCGGCGTCGGACGAGCGCGCCGCGCGCAGGACCTGCGCTTCGTCGAGCGTGATGAATGCATTGAGCTCGGGGCGCGCCCGGATCCGGTCGAGGTAGGCCTGCACCAGCGCCGCGCTGGAGAACCGGCCGGTGCAGATCGCGCGTACCGCCTCGCGCGCGCCCAGCGCATCGATGTCCGGCGCCTGCGCCGCCGCGACACCCGGCGCGGCGACGATCAGCAACGCACTGGCGAATCGTCCGAATTCCCGCATGATGCGCTCCGGCAGTCCGCAGAGGTACCGCAGATTGTCGCGCAAACCGGCGGATGGCGTGCTCCGCAGCGATCCGCGCGCGGCTCGCGGCCGGTCCATGACGCGTCGCGAGGGTCGCCCGGCGGGTGCAGCGCTGCGGCGCGCGGATCGCTCAGCCGGGAGCGCGCTCGAGGTTGCGCACCAGTACCAGCGAGACACCGTCGACGACCAGCGCGCCGTCGCCGTCGCGCACGGTGCTGCGCAGGTCCACCAGCTGCTTGTCGGGACGTACGCGCACGATCTCCACGGCGGCCTGCAGCAGCTGGCCCGGATGCACCGGGCGCACGAAGCGCAGCGACTGCTTCATCCAGCCGGTGCCGCGCCCCGGCAGCCGCGTGCCGAGCAGGTCGGAGAACATGCCCGACAGCAGCGGACCGGGCACGAGACGTCCCGACAGGCCGGCGCGCCACGCTGCCGCATCGTCGACGACCAGCGGGTTCATGTCGCCGCACAGTTCTGCGTACTCGTCGAGGTCGCGCGGCAGGAAGCGGCGCGTCGCGGCAGCGCACTGGCCCGGCCGCAGGCCGAACGGCAGGGTCGCGACCGGTGACGTTTCGAGCGCCGCGACGTACGAGCGGTCGGTCGACATGGCTGCCTCCGCGTCGTGCGCCAAGGCGGTTTCCCCGGCAAGCGGCGCCCCCTCCGACCGGCCGACCGGCACCGGCGTCGTGGTGAAGCTCACACCGCTCTCGCCGATCGCGGTATCCACGTTGTGCCCGTCGCGCATCACGCTGACGCCGACATCGAAAACGCGACACGAGGGGTGCGGCTGCGCACGCACCGACACCCGGTCGCCGGCCCAGGTGGGCGCCGGGAACATCAGCGTCTGCGACGCCGGCAGCCACGGGCGCGCGAGGCGGCGGCTGAGCGCGGCGCAGATCAGCCCGTAGAGGAACATCCCGTGCGCGACCGTCGCGCCGAAGTGCGTGCCGCGCGCGAACGCGGGATCGCAGTGGATCGGGTTGTCGTCGTGCGACAGCGCCGCGAAACGGTCGAAGTCGCGCTGCGTCAGCGTACGTTGCACGACGGCTCTCCGAAGCGCTGCCGCAGCGCCGGCTTCTCGACCTTGCCCGCCGGCGTGCGCGGCAGCACGTCGACGAAGCGCACGTGGCGCGGCACCTTGTAGCCGGCCAGCCGTTCGCGGCACCATGCCTGCACCGACGCCTCGTCGAGCCACGCACCCGGTTCGAGCACGATGACGGCGAGCCCCACCTCGACCCACTTCGGATCGGGCACACCGATCACCGCCGCCTCGGCCACGCCGGGCATCTGGTACAGCAGGTTCTCGATCTCGGCCGGGTAGACGTTCTCGCCGCCCGAGATGAACATGTCCTTGAGCCGGTCGACGATCCAGTAGTCGCCGTCGTCGTCGAAGTACGCGACGTCGCCGGTATGCAGCCAGCCGTCGCGGATCGCCGCCTGAGTGGCCTGCGCGTTGTTCCAGTAGCCGGGGGTGACGCCGGGGCCCTTGATCAGCAGCTCGCCGCGCCGGTTCGGCGCGCAGTCGTTGCCCGCGCGGTCGACCACGCGCGTGAGCATCGTGCCCACCGGCTTGCCGACGCTGCCCGGCTTGGCGCGCGCGGTGGCTTCGTCGGGAATGAACACGCTGGGGCCGGTCTCGGTCATCCCGAAGCCGAAGCAGATCGTCACACCGCGCGCCGCCCAGGTCCCGATCAGCGCGAGCGGCATCGGCGAGCCGCCGGCCGACCAGTGACGCATCTTCGGAAAGCGCGCCGCGGCGAAGCGCGGATGCTGCGCGATGAACAGGTACACCACGGGCACGCCGAGGAACTGCGTGATCTCCGAGTCGAGCCAGCGCAGCGCTTCGCCGGCATCGAACTGGCGCATCACGACCACCGTTCCGCCGGCGAACAGGATCGGGTTGGCGTACAGGTTCAGTCCGCCGGTATGGAAGAACGGCAGCGCCGCGAGCAGCACGTCGTCGCCGGAGAGCTTGGTCGCCAGCATCGCGTGCACCGCGTTGAAGAACGTCATGCCGTAGGTCTGGATCACGCCCTTCGGCCTGCCGGTCGTGCCCGACGTGTAGAGCAGGTACCAGGGCTCGTCCATCGGCCGGCACGGCATCTCGACGATGCGTCCGCTCGACGCCTCCAGCGCCGCCTCGTAGTCCGGCCAGGGCGGCAACCCGGCATGCCGACCGGCCGGCGTGCCGGGGGCCGGTCGGACATCGCCCGCCCCTGCGCTGCCGCGCACCGCCGGCCCACGCTCCGCCGGTCCGCAAGTCGCCGGAGCGCGCACCACCGCGCCGGGTAGCGGCGCGTGCCCCGAAAGCAGCGCGTCGGCCACCGACAGGAACTCCTCGCCGCACACGAACGCCGACGGCTGCGCATCGTCCAAGATCGGCGCCAGCTCGCCGGCCGGCAGGCGCCAGTTCAGGCACACCATCACGACGCCGGCCTTGGCGCAGCCGTACAGCATCTCGAGGTAGTCGGGCGAATTGGCGGCCAGCACCGCCACCCGGGCGCCTGGCGCGAGCCGCCAGCGCTCGCGCACCAGTTCGGCGAAGCGGCTGGCGCGCTCGTCTACCTGCCGGTAGCTGCGCGCCTCGCCGCTAGCGCTGTCGATCAGCGCCGCCTTGTGCGGATGGTGAAGGGCCTGCTTGTGCAGCCAGTCGACGACGTACATGGAACTGCGCTCCTGAGGTCGGCCGGAAATATCGTTCGCGCCGCTGCCCGTGTCACCGATCGCCGATCGGCATCAGACGCGCTGCGTTGGACTCTCGTCCGGATAACCGGTAAACGCGTGCAGGAAGCGCGCCACGCCTTCGCGCGCCTCGGCCGCTCCGATCGTCGCGACGAAGCGCTGCCGCTCGGCCTCCAGCGCGCGTTCGATGGCTTCGAGATCGCCGGCCAGCAGCCGCTTGCCCTCGCGCATCGTGGTCACGGGCGCGGCCGCGATGCGCCGCGCGGCTTCGCCCGCCGCCGCGGCCACCTGCGCGCGCGGCACGAGCTGCGTCACCATGCCCCAGGCGAGCGCCTCGGCGGCCCGCACGGTGCGGTTCAGCAGCACGCAGTCCGCCGCCCGACGGCGCCCGACCAGCGCCGGCATCAGCGCGGTCCAGCCGCCGTCGGGCGTGAAGCCGGCGCTCGCATAATGCGCCTTGAACGCGGCGTCGTCGGCCGCCATCACCACGTCGCAGGCCAGCACCAGGCCGATCGAACCGCCGGTCACCAGTCCGTGCACCGCCGCCACCACCGGCTGCGGCAGCTTCAGCAGCGACACGATGGCCTGGTTCAGCAGCCCGACCAGCTCGGCCGAATAAGTCTCCAGCGCATCGCCCTGCATCTCGCGCGCGAAACGGCGCATGTCGCCGCCGATCGAGAACGCCTCGCCCTCGGCGGCCAGGATCACCGCGCGCGTCTCGCCGCGCCGCGCAGTTTCCTCGAGCGCCACGCACAGGTCGAGCAGCAGGTCGGGCACCAGCGCGTTGCGCATCGCCGG
>JAHDYE010000162.1 GCA_023383035.1 Burkholderiaceae bacterium
TGCTGCGGGCCAACAGCCTGCAGACGTCGCCGAAGCTGGTGCCCAACGCGCTCGCCGCGCTGCTGATCACGCTCACCCTCGCGCTCGCGTCGAGCGGGCTGCTGCTGTGGCGCGACACGCGCCGGCGGCTCGCCGCCGAGCAGGCGCTGCGCGAGCAGCACGCGTTCCGCAAGGCGATGGAAGACTCGCTGATGACCGGCCTGTGCGCGCGTGACCTGCGCGGGCGCATCACCTACGTCAATCCCGCGTTCTGCGAAATGACCGGGTTCCGCGCCGACGAGCTGGTGGGCGCCAGCCCGCCGCTGCCGTACCGCGTTCCCGGCCAGCGCGACGAAGCGCAGCGTCCGGAGCAGATTGCCGGCGCGGGCAGCGCGCGCCACGGCTACGAAACCGAGTTCCGGCGCCGCGACGGCGAGTGTTTCCCGGTGCTGATCTTCGAAGCGCCGCTGATCGACGAGCACGGGCGCCAGACCGGCTGGATGGATTCCATCCTCGACATCGCCGAGCGCCGGCGCGTGGAGGAGATCAACCGGCGCCAGCAGGAGAAGCTGCAGGGGCACGCGCGCATGGCGATGCTCGGCGAGGTGGCCTCGGCGCTGTCGCACGAGCTCAACCAGCCGCTGGCGGCGATCACCAGCTATGCCACCGCCTGCGAGAACATGCTGCGCGAACCGGGTGACGCGCGGCGCGAGCGCGATGCGGCCGGGCGCCGCGCGCACGCCGCGCCCGCGGCGCTGCGCGCGGCGCTCGAACGGATCCGCTCGCAGTCCGAGCGCGCCGGACAGGTGATCCGCGGCGTGCAGGCCTTCGTGCGGCGCCGGCGCATCGAGCGCGAGCCGATCGCGATCGACCAGCTGGTGCACGGCATCGAACCGCTGATCCGGCTGCAGGCGCGCAAATGGGAAGCACAGCTGGTGCTGGATCTGTGCCAGTCGGCCATCGTGTTCGGCGATCGCACGATGCTCGAGCAGGCGGTGCTGAACCTGACGCGCAACGCCGCCGAAGCGATGGACGGGCTGCCGCGCGCGTCGCGCCGGCTCGAGATCGAGGCCGGTCCGTACCACGAGGCGGGGCGCGACTGGATCCGCGTCGCGGTGAAGGACTGCGGCTGCGGCATCGCGGCCGATGTCGAGTCGCAGCTGTTCGCGCCGTTCTTCACCACCAAGCCCGACGGGCTGGGCATCGGGCTGAGCCTGAGCCGTTCGGTCATCGAGGCGCACGGCGGCAAGCTGCGCCACGAACGGCGCGCCGGGCGCGGCTCGGTGTTCGCCTTCGTGCTGCCTCGCCATCGCGCGCCCGCGACGCCGGCGAGCGCCGCCGACGAACCGGTCGCTGCGGCATGAATCGCGCTGCGGCGACCCCGCTGCGACAGGGCACCGTCTACGTCGTCGAGGACGACGACGTGCTCGCCGACGCGCTGCAGTTCCTGTTCGACTCGCGCGGCCTGCGCAGCCGGCGCTTCGCCGATGCCGAGTCGTTCCTCGACTTCGCGACGCGCGACGGCGCGCGCCCGGACGGGCCGGCCTGCGTGCTGCTCGACGTGCGCATGCCGTCGATGTCAGGCATCGAGCTGTTCGACCGGCTGTGTGAATGCACGCCGGCGCAGACCATGCCGGTGGTCTTCCTGACCGGGCACGGCGACATCGGCATGGCAGTCGAGGCGCTCAAGCGCGGCGCGTTCGATTTCTTCGAGAAGCCGTTCAGCGACAACCGGCTGGCCGACCGCATCATCGAGGCGCTCGTCGAGTCGCGCGCGCGCGTCGCGGCCGCGCACGACGCCGCCGACGTCGAGGCGCGCCGCGCGCGCCTGAGCGCACGCGAGCGCGACGTGATGGCGCTGGTGCTGGCCGGCCGGCGCAACAAGGCGATCGCCGACGAGCTGGGCATCAGCATGCGCACCGTCGAAGTCCATCGCGCCAGCATGTTCGCCAAGATGGGCGTGCGCAGCGCAGTGGAACTGGCGCTGCTGCCGGGATCTCCGGCCACGGAGCTGCGGGTATCATCCTCGCCGCCCCCTTCCGACGGAGACTCCGCATGATCCCGCCTCTCCCGCCCTGCGCGACGCGCCGCCGCTTCGCCGCGCTCGGCGCCCTGCTGCTGGCCGGTGCGCTGGCGGCGCCCGCAGCACCGGCCCTCGCGCAGACCTGGCCCGCGCGGCCGATCCGCTTCGTGGTGCCGTATCCGCCCGGCGGGCCGCTCGACCAGGTGGCGCGCGCGCTCGCCGAGCAGCTGCGCGGGCCGCTCGGGCAGCCGCTCACGGTGGAGAACCGGCCCGGCGCCGGCGGCAACATCGGCGCCGACCTGGTGGCCAAGGCCGCGCCCGACGGCTACGCCATCGTGATGGGCGCGGTGGCTACGCACGCGATCAACCCGTACCTGTACGCGAAGATGCCCTACGACGCGAATCGCGACTTCGCGCCGATCACGCGCATCGCCATCGTTCCCAACGTGCTGGTGCTCAATCCCGCGGCGGCGGAGAACCTCGGCATCCGCAGCGTGGGCGACCTGATCGCCTACGCGCGCCGCAACCCGGGCAAGCTGAACTATGCCTCCGGCGGCAACGGCAGCGCCGGCCATCTGGCCGGCGAGCTGCTCGAGGCGCAGGCGGGCGTCAGCATGGTGCACATTCCGTATGGCGGTGCGGCGCCGGCGCAGCTCGGCCTGCTGTCCGGGCAGACCGACCTGATGTTCGACAACCTCGCGTCGGCCACGCCGCAGATCCGGGCCGGCAAGCTGAAGGCGTTCGCGGTCACCACCGCGCAACGCAGCAGCTTCTTTCCCGAGCTGCCGACGATCGCCGAAAGCGGGCTGAAGGACTTCGACATCAGCACCTGGTTCGGCGTGTTCGCACCGGCGGGCACGCCCGCGCCGATCGTCGAGCGGCTGAACGCGGAGTTCACCAAGGCGCTGGCAAGCGCCGAAATCCGCGACCGGCTGGCCAGGATGGGCGCCGAACCCGCACCGATGAGCCCGGACGCCTTCGGCCGGTTCGTACGCGCCGAGCAGGCCAAATACCAGCGCGTCGTCAAGGCGTCCGGGGCCCGTATCGAGTAGGCGAGCCGCCGCCGGGGCGCCCGGATTGTGGAATTCACGCATGGTCCGGCCGCAGCAACCGCACTAAGATGACGGGCTTTCGCGCTCACCCGGGGAAACACCGGAGGCGCGGCCTCGCCCGACGAACGACGGAGACAGTGTCGATGCGCATACGCAACTACCCGGACTTCTGGTCCGGGATCATGTTCCTGGTCATGGGAGTGCTGTTCGTGATCTTCTCCCAGGCCTACCAGCTGGGTACGGCGGCGCGCATGGGTCCCGGGTTCTTCCCGACGATGCTGGGCGCGCTGATGGCATTCCTGGGGCTGCTGATCGCGTGGCGCGCGATGGCTCGCAGCACTCCCGAGGCACGCGTGGGCGGCGTGGGCTGGCGCGAGATGTTCCTGGTGCTGGGCGCGGTGGCGCTGTTCGCGCTCGGCCTGCCGTACCTGGGCATGGTGATCTCGATCACGCTGCTGATCGGCGTCTCGGCAATGGCCAGCCACGAATTCAGCTGGAAGGAGACGCTGATCTCGATCGTGGTGCTGCTGGTGATGTCGGAGCTGGTCTTCGTCAAGGGCCTGGAGCTGCAGTTCCCGGTCTGGCCGAAGTTCCTGGTCCAGTAGCCGCGGAGCGCCGAAACCATGGAACTGATGACGAACCTGGCGCTGGGCTTCGCCACCGCGCTGTCGCTGGACAATATCTTCTACTGCTTCATCGGCGTGCTGCTGGGCACGCTGATCGGCGTGCTGCCGGGCATCGGGCCGCTGGCGACGATCGCGATGCTGCTGCCGATCACCTACAAGCTGAGCGATCCGACCACGGCGCTGATCATGCTGGCCGGCATCTACTACGGCGCGCAGTACGGAGGCTCGACTTCGGCCATCCTGGTCAACCTGCCGGGGGAAACGTCGTCGGTGATCACCACGCTCGACGGCTACCAGATGGCGCGCAAGGGGCGCGCCGGCCCGGCGCTGGCGATCGCGGCGATCGGCTCGTTCTTCGCGGGCACGGTGGCGACGATGCTGATCGCGGGCTTCGCGCCGCCGCTGGCGGAAGTGGCGTTCAAGTTCGGGCCCGCCGAGTATTTCTCGCTGATGGTGCTGGGCCTGATCGCGGCGGTGGTGCTGGCGCACGGCTCGATCCTCAAGGCGCTGGGGATGGTGGTGTTCGGGCTGCTGATCGGCATGGTGGGCACCGACGTCAATTCGGGCGTGGCGCGTTTCTCGTTCGACATCCCCGAGCTCACCGACGGCATCGAGTTCGCGGCGGTGGCGATGGGCATCTTCGGCTTCGGCGAGATCATCGCCAACCTGGAGATGCGCGAGAACCGCGAGGTGTTCACCAAGCGGGTCGGGCGGCTGCTGCCGAGCATGGCCGAGTTCAAGGCGTCGATCGGCCCGATGATGCGCGGCACGGTGCTGGGTTCGTTCCTGGGCATCCTGCCGGGCGGCGGCGCGGTGCTGTCGTCGTTCACGTCGTACGCGATCGAGAAGAAGATCTCGAAGACCCCGGAGCGCTTCGGCAAGGGCGCGATCGAGGGCGTGGCCGGCCCCGAGTCGGCCAACAACGCCGGTTCGCAGACCTCGTTCATCCCGATGCTCACGCTGGGCATTCCCACCAACGCGGTGATGGCGCTGATGGTCGCCGGCATGATGATCCACAACATCCAGCCGGGCCCGCAGGTGATGACCAGCAACCCCGACCTGTTCTGGGGTCTGATCGCGTCGATGTGGGTGGGCAACCTGATGCTGGTGATCCTGAACCTGCCGCTGATCGGGCTGTGGATCCGGCTGCTCACCGTGCCCTACCGCATCCTGTACCCGGCCATCCTGCTGTTCTGCTGCGTGGGCGCGTACTCGATCAACAACAACGTGTTCGACGTGTTCGTGACCATCCCGTTCGCGATCCTCGGCTACGTGTTCCGCAAGCTCGACTGCGAACCCGCGCCGTTGCTGCTGGGCCTCGTGCTGGGCAAGCTGATGGAGGAATACCTGCGCCGCGCGATGACGATCTCGCGCGGCGACTGGTCGGTATTCGTCACGCGCCCGCTGTCGGCCACGCTGCTGGCGATCGCCGCGGTGCTGCTGGTGATCGTCTTCATGCCGGCCATCGCGAAGAAACGCGACGAAGCCTTCGCCGCCGAGGAGGAGGCCTGACGGGCGCGCCGTAGCGGCCCATCCCGTGTCTGCGCCGGCGCGCCCTTTCGAGCGAGGAGCCTGACCATGACGAACAGGAGCTACGACCCGATCGCGCCGCACAAGGTGGCCTTCCTCGGCCTCGGCGTGATGGGCTATCCGATGGCCGGCCATCTGAAGCGCGCCGGCCATGCGGTGACGGTCTACAACCGCACCGCCGCCAGGGCCGACCAGTGGGCCGGCGAATACGCGGCGACGGGCACGGGCGTCACGGCGCCCACGCCGCGCCAGGCCGCGCACGGCGCCGACATCGTGTTCGCCTGCGTGGGCAACGACGACGATCTGCGCTCGGTCGTGCTGGGCGAGCACGGCGCGTTCGCCGGCATGAAGCCGGGCGCGGTGTTCGTCGACCACACCACCGCGTCGGCGGCGGTCGCGCGCGAGCTGCACGCGGCGGCCCGGCACCGCGAGCTGCACTTCGTCGACGCGCCGGTCTCGGGCGGCCAGGCCGGCGCGGTCAACGGCGCGCTCACCGTGATGTGCGGTGGCGAACAGGCGGCGTTCGAGCGCATCCGGCCGGTGGCGATGGCGTTCGCGCGCGCCTGCACGCTGGTGGGCGGCCCCGGCGCGGGCCAGCTCGCGAAGATGGTCAACCAGATCTGCATCGCCGGCCTGGTACAGGGTCTGTCCGAGGGCATCAACTTCGGCCTGGCCGCCGGCCTCGACATGAAGCTGGTGCTCGAAGTGATCGGCAAGGGCGCCGCACAGTCGTGGCAGATGGACAATCGCGGCACCACGATGGTCGAAGACCGCTTCGACTTCGGCTTCGCGGTCGACTGGATGCGCAAGGATCTCGGCCTGTGCCTGGACGAGGCACGACGCAACGGCGCGCCGCTGCCGGTCACCGCGCTGGTCGACCAGTTCTACGGCGACGTGCAGCGCATGGGCGGCGCGCGCTGGGACACCTCGAGCCTGATCAGGCGGTTGCGCAAGCCGGCCTGAGCCGGGGCCACCCCGGTCACCGGCACCGAGCACCGGGCCGACCACCCGAGTCGGCCTTCCCGAAACGATCACTCCTTTACCGATGGAATCCTTCCGATGACCTACCAGACCACGGCCTCCGGCCTGCAGTACGAAGACGTCACGCCCGGAAGCGGCGAGGAAGCGCGCGCCGGCCAGCACGTGCGCGTGCACTACACCGGCTGGCTCTACGAGAACGGACAGGCGGGCCGCAAGTTCGATTCGAGCAAGGACCGCGGCGATCCCTTCTCGTTTCCGCTCGGCGCGGGCAACGTGATCCGCGGCTGGGACGAGGGCGTGGCAGGCATGAAAGTGGGCGGAACGCGCCGGCTGCTGATCCCGCCGCACCTGGGGTACGGTGCGCGCGGCGCCGGCGGCGTGATCCCCCCGAACGCGACGCTGCTGTTCGAAGTCGACCTGCTCGACGTCTGACGCGCCGCTGCTGCCGGCCGGCGTGGCACGCCGGCCGGTGCGGCCGGGCGGCCCGATACAATGGCCGCTGCCTTCCCTTTCGCCCGACCGCAGGCCCATGACCGATCGAGAGCCCGATTCGCCACGCCCCGCCGCACAGGGCAACTTCATCCGCGCGACGATCGACGAAGACCTGCGCACCGGCAAGTACGCGCTGCGGCGCTGGAGCGGCAGCCCCGGCCCGCTCGAACGGCATCGCGCAGCCGCACCCGATCCGGTGCCGGTGCGCACGCGCTTTCCGCCCGAGCCCAACGGCTACCTGCACATCGGCCACGCGAAGTCGATCTGCCTGAACTTCGGCCTGGCGCTCGATTACGCCGGGCGCTGTCACCTGCGCTTCGACGACACCAACCCCGAGAAGGAAGAACAGGAGTACGTCGACTCGATCATCGAGGCGGTGCGCTGGCTCGGCTACGAATGGCGCGACGAGCAGGAAGACAACCTGTACTTCGCCAGCGACTACTTCGACGAGTTCTACCGGATGGCCGAGTGGCTGATCGAGGCCGGCCACGCCTACGTCGATTCGCAGAGCGCCGATGCGATGCGTGACGCGCGCGGCACGCTGACCGAGCCGGGGCGCGATTCGCCGTTTCGCGAACGCGCTCCGCAGGAAAGCCTGCGTCTGTTGCGCGAGATGCGCGACGGCGGGCACGCCGAAGGCACGCACGTGCTGCGCGCGAAGATCGACATGGCCTCGCCCAACATGAACCTGCGCGATCCGGCGCTGTACCGGATCCGCTTCGCCGCGCACCATCGCACCGGCGAGAAGTGGTGCATCTACCCGATGTACGACTACGCGCATCCGCTCGAGGACGCGCTCGAGAACATCACCCACTCGATCTGCACGCTGGAATTCGAGGATCACCGCCCGCTGTACGACTGGCTGCTCGAGCGGCTCGCCGAGGGAGGGTTCTTCGCGCGGCCGCTGCCGCAGCAGATCGAGTTCGCGCGGCTCAACCCCACCTACACCGTCACCAGCAAGCGCAAGCTCAAGCAGCTGGTCGAGCAGGGTCTGGTCGACGGCTGGGACGATCCGCGCATGCCGACGCTGGCCGGCTTGCGCCGGCGCGGCTACACGCCCGAGGCGATCCGGCTGTTCTGCGAGCGCTCGGGCGTCTCGAAGGCGAACTCGTGGATCGACATGGGCGCGCTCGAGCAGGCGCTGCGCGACGATCTCGAAGGCAAGGCGTCGCGCGCCATCGCGGTACTCGACCCGTTGAAGCTGGTGATCGACAACTGGCCGGCCGAACGCACCGAGCTCTGCGAGGCGCCGGTGCATCCGCAGCGGCCCGAACTCGGCCGGCGCCGCTTCCCGTTCGGGCGCGAGCTGTGGATCGAACGCGAAGACTTCGCCGAACAGCCGCCGAAAGGCTTCTTCCGCATGTTCCCCGGCAACCGCGTGCGGCTGCGCTACGGCTACGTGGTCGAATGCACCGGCTTCGAGAAGGACGACGACGGACAGGTGGTGGCGGTGCACGCCGAAGTCCTCGAAGACTCGAAGTCGGGCACGCCGGGCTCGGACGCATACAAGGTCAAGGGCAACCTGCACTGGGTCAGCGTGGCGGC
>JAHDYE010000163.1 GCA_023383035.1 Burkholderiaceae bacterium
GATGATGTCCTCGAAGCGGTCGGGCTGCAGCTTCTTCAGCAGCTTCTTCATGCCTTCGCTTTCCAGCTGGAAGATCGCGGTGGTGTTCGCGTCCTTCAGCACCTGGTAGGCCTTGGGGTCGTCGAAGTCGAGCTTCTGCAGGTCCAGCTGCAGGGCCGGGTGGCGCCGGTTGATGTAGGCGACCGCGAGCTCGATGATGGTGAGGTTGCGCAGGCCGAGGAAGTCGAACTTCACCAGGCCCACCGCCTCGACGTCGTCCTTGTCGAACTGGCTGACCACGCCGGCCTCCGCCCCGGGCTGCTTGTAGAGCGGGCAGAAGTCGGTGAGCCGGCCCGGCGCGATCAGCACGCCGCCGGCGTGCATGCCGACGTTGCGGGTCAGGTCCTCGAGCGGCTCGGCCAGCGCGAGCAGCTCGCGCACCTCGTCTTCCTTGCGCTCGCGCTCGGCCAGCAGCGGCTCGGCCTCGCGCGCCTTCGCGAGCGACAGCGGCTTGTTCTGCACCACCGGCACCAGCTTGGAGAGCTGGTCGCAGAAGTTGTAGCCCATGTCGAGCACGCGGCCGACGTCGCGGATCACCGCCTTGGAGGCCATCGTGCCGAACGTGGCGATCTGCGACACCGCCTGCTCGCCATAGCGGCTGCGCACGTATTCGATGACCTTGTAGCGCTTGTCCTGGCAGAAGTCGATGTCGAAGTCGGGCATCGATACGCGTTCGGGATTCAGGAAGCGCTCGAACAGCAGCGCGTACGGGATCGGGTCGAGGTCGGTGATGCCGAGCGCGAACGCCACCAGCGAACCGGCGCCCGAGCCGCGCCCGGGGCCGACCGGCACGCCGTTGTCCTTGGCCCAGTTGATGAAGTCGGCCACGATCAGGAAGTAGCCGGAGAACCCCATCTGCACGATCGTGTCGCACTCGTAGTCGAGGCGGCTGCGGTACTGTTCGCGGCGCTCGGCGAGCTCTCCGGGCGGCGTGATCGCCTCGGGGAACAGCATCGCCATGCGTTGCGCCAGCCCTTCGTGCGCGAGCTGACGCATGTAGTCGTCGAGCGTGACCCCGGGCGGCGTGGGGAACTGCGGCAGCTGCGGCTTGCCGAGCACCATCGAGACGTTGCAGCGGCGCGCGATCTCGACGCTGTTGGCGAGCGCCTCGGGCAGGTCGGCGAACGCCTCGCACATCTCGTCCTGCGAGCGGAAATACTGCTGCTCGGTGAAGCGGCGCACGCGGCGCGGGTTGGCGAGGATCTCTCCCTCGGCGATGCACACGCGCGCCTCGTGCGCGCGGTAGTCGTCGCGGCCGATGAACTGCACCGGGTGCGTGGCCACCAGCGGGAGGTCGAGGCGCGCGGCCAGCCGCGCGGCCGCGCGCGTATGGGCCTCGGCCTCGTGCTGCCCGGTGCGCTGCACCTCGAGATAGTAGGCGCCGGGAAAGCGGCGCGCCCACGCCGTTGCCAGCGTCGCCGCCGCATCGACGTTGTCGGCCAGCAGCGCCTGCCCGACGTCGCCCGTCTGCGCACCCGACAGCGCGATCAGGCCCTCGCCCATCGGCGCACCATCGGCGCCGGCCGCGTCGAACCACTCGGCGCGCAGCTCGCCGCGGCCGCGATATTCGTTCTCGATCCAGGCACGGCTGATCAGCTCGCACAGGCGCAGGTAGCCGGTGCGGTTGCGCGCGAGCAGCAGGATCCGCGAGGGACGATCGCGCTCGGTATCGTTGGTGAGCCATGCATCGACGCCGCAGATCGGCTTGAGCCCGCGGCCGCGCGCGGCCTGGTAGAACTTGACCCAGCCGAACAGGTTCGCGAGATCGGTGAGCGCGACCGCCGGCTGCCCGTCGGCGAGCGCCGCGCCGATCAGCGCATCCAGGCGCACGATCGAATCGCTCACCGAATACTCGGAGTGAGTGCGCAGGTGGACGAAGCGGGGTGCACTCATGGGTAGAATCTCAGCGGCCAGATTCTACCCATGTTCCCCGACGCCCGATCCGCGCACCGTCGCGCCGCCCTGCTGCTTGCCTTCTGCGCGCTGTGCTGGAGCATCGCCGGCGTGGTCACGCGCCATCTCGAGCGCGCCGACGGCTTCGAGGTGACGTTCTGGCGCGGCCTGTTCTGCGCGCTCACCGTGCTGCTCATCCTCGCGTGGCAGCGGCGCGGCAACGTGCTCGCGCCGCTGCTCGAGATGGGCTGGCCCGGCCTGTTCTCCGGCGCGATGTGGGGCGTGATGTTCACCGCCTTCATGCTCGCGCTTACGCGCACCAGCGTCGCCAACACGCTGCTGGTGATGAGCGTGGCACCCCTGCTGTCGGCGCTGCTCGGGCGCATCGTGCTCGGCACGCGCGTGTCGCCGGCCACGTGGATCGCGATCGTGATGGCCGGCATCGGCATCTGGTGGATGGTGCACGAAGGCGTGAGCGGCGACGGCCTGGTGGGCATGTCGATCGCGCTGGCGGTGCCGGTAGCGGCGGCGATCAACATCGTCACGCTCAAGCGCATCCACGCCGACATCGACCTGGCGCCCGCGGTGCTGGTCGGCGCCGTGCTGTGCTGCCTGGCGACCGCGCCGCTGGCCTGGCCGTTCCAGGCGGGGGCGCGCGACCTCGCGCTGCTGGGATTGCTCGGCTCGCTCCAGCTCGCGATCCCCTGCTTCCTGATGATTCGCGCGGTGCGTCACCTGGCTCCGCACGAGGTGGCGCTGATCGCGCTGCTCGAAGTGGTGCTGGGGCCCATCTGGGCCTGGCTCGGCGCCGGCGAGGCGATGCCCGCGGCCACGATCGAGGGCGGCCTGATCGTGCTCGCCGCGCTGATCGGCAACACGCTGCTGACGCCGCATCCGCCGTCGGTCGCGCCGCCCGCGAACGAGCCGACCGGGCTACACTGAACGGCAGCCGCCGGTCGGCGGCGAGCAGGTTTCCGGACACGTTGCCATGCCCGCGCCCGAATCCTTCACGCTGGATCGACCCGACGGCATCCGCCTGCACGGTCTGTGCTGGCGTGCCGCGGGCGGCAGCCACGCGAGCGTGGCAGGCGGCAACGCAGGCGCGGTGGGCAGCGGCGTGAGCGCGGCAGGCGGCGACGCGAGCGGGGTGGGCAGCAGCGCAAGCACGGCAGGCAGCGACGCCAACGCGTCGCGCACCATCGTGCTGGTGCACGGTCTGGGCGAACACGTGGGGCGCTACGCGGCGCTGGGCGACTGGCTGGCGCAGCGCGGCTGGACGCTGCGCGGCCACGATCACCGCGGCCACGGCCGCTCGCAGGGCGCGCGCGGAACGCTGCGCACGTCGCACGACCTGGTCGACGACCTCGCCGCCGGCATCGACGCCGTCGCGGCCGACGGCGCGCCGCCGCTGCTGATGGGTCACAGCCTCGGCGGCCTGGTCGCGCTCACCTACGCGCTGCGCCATCCCGACCGCATCGCCGGCCTGGTGCTGTCGTCGCCGGCGCTCGCGCTCGGACTCGGCCCGTTGCGCAAGCTGCTGGTGGCGGTGATGTCGCGGCTCGCGCCCGACGTGGCGGTGAGCAACGGGCTCGACCCGACGAAGATCTCGCACGACCCGGAGGTGGTGCGCGCCTATGTCGACGATCCGCTGGTGCACGACCGGATCGCCGCGCGGCTGGCACGCTTTCTCGTCGACGGCGGGCGCGATGCGCTCGACCGGGCGCCCGCGCTGTCGCTGCCCACGCTGCTGCTCTACGCCGGCGACGACCGGCTGGTCGATCCCGAGGGCAGCCGCGAGTTCACGCGGCGCGCGCCGCGCTCGCTCGTCGTTGCGCGCGAGTACGCCGGGCTGTGGCACGAGATCTTCAACGAGACGCCTGCGCAGCGCGGCGCGGTGCTCGACGATCTCGGCGCCTGGCTCGATGCGCGCTGACGGCCCCGGTCCGGTCGCACCCGCTCAACCGCGCAGGCGCTTCGCGATCGTCGCGATGCGCTGTCCGTACGCATGCGCGGTATCGAGGTCGCCCTGCGGCGGACTCTCGTCGGGCGGCGCGTTGTCGGCCTGGGCCATCACGCCGGTATAGCTGCCGATGCGGTTGACCGCGTCGGGCGCGCCGGCCCGTGCTGCCTGCAGCATGCCCAGTCCCACCCAGATCATGCCGTGCTGCATCGCCAGCGTCACGAAGTAGCCCAGCGTCGACGCCTTGTCGCCGCTCATCGCCAGCGAACAGGTGAAGCCGCCGGCGATCTTGTCCTTCCAGCCCTGCGTGAGCCAGATCTTGGCGGTCGCATCGGCGAAGGCCTTGAACGGCGCCGACGGGCCGCCCATGTAGGTGGGCGCGCCGAAGACGATCGCGTCGGCCTCGGCCAGCGCCTGCCAGCCGGCGGCGTCGATCGTGCTCACGTCGATCGGGCGCGCCCGCACGCCGGGCACCGATTCGACGCCCTCGGCCAGCGCGTCGACGAGCTTGCGGGTGTGGCCGTAGCCGGAGTGCCAGGCGATGGTGACCAGGGACATGAGCGAGGGAAAGGAGAAAAGACGGTCTGCGCAAGTTTAGAGGCGCCGCGACCGCCCCGCTAGAATCGGGTCGAACCGGAAATGTCCGGCCGAGCCGCGCTCCGGATCACGACGGGCCACGACGGTGAACGCTTCCGCGAACTACATCGGCCGCTTCGCGCCGTCGCCGACCGGCCCGCTGCACGCCGGGTCGCTGGTGGCTGCGATGGCGAGCTATCTCGATGCGCGCGCGCACGGCGGCCGCTGGCTGCTGCGCATCGAAGACCTCGATCCGCCGCGCGAGGTGCCCGGCGCGAGCGCGGCGATCATCGATGCGCTGGCGCGGCTGGGCTTCGGGCACGACGGCCCGATCCTGTACCAGTCCACGCGCGATGCGGCGTATCGCGACGCCTTCGAGCGGCTGCGGGCCGCCGGGCATGTCTACCCGTGCGCCTGCACGCGCCGGGAAGTGGCCGACTCGGCGCTGCAGGCCAGCCGGGACCGGCAACGCCATGCCGAGCTGGTCTATCCGGGAACCTGCCGCGCGGGCATGCCCGCCGGTCGCGCGGCACGCGCCTGGCGCGTGCGGGTGGACGATGCGCCGATCGCCTGGCACGACCGCCGCGCGGGCGCGGCCACCGAACGGCTCGACCGGTCGGTGGGCGATTTCGTGCTGCGGCGCGCCGACGGCCTGTGGGCCTACCAGCTCGCGGTGGTGGTCGACGACGCCTTCCAGCGCGTCACCGACGTGGTGCGCGGGGCCGACCTGCGCGACTCGACCGCGCGCCAGATCCACCTGCAGCAACTGCTCGGGCTGCCGACGCCGCGCTACCTGCACGTTCCGGTGCTGACGGACGCGAGCGGAAACAAGCTCTCGAAGCAGACCGGCGCGACACCGATCGATACGCGGCGCGGCGTCGAGGCGCTGAACGCCGCGCTGGCGTCCTTGGAGCTGGGGGAGCGGATCGACGCCGACTCGCCGCGGCGTTTCTGGCCGGAAGCGATCGCCCGCTGGGCGCGCTCGCCGTGGATGGGCCGCCACGCTGCCGCGCCGACGAGCCCCCGACCGGCGTGACGCCGGGGCAGTCGGCTTCGGTGCCGGCTTTCGACGCGGGCCGCCGCTAGCTCTTCCTGCCGCCGCCGAGCAGCGCCGCGACCGGCCGGCGCGGCTTGCGGGCGCCGCCTGCCGGCGAGTTCGCCGCGGTGCCTTCGGCAGTCTCGGCCGCTTGCGCGGACTCGGGCGCCTTGGCTTCGTAAGGCTGGTAGAAGAACGGATCGGACGAATAACCGGTGGCGGCGCGCGGCGCGCCGCGCGCCTCGGTCTCGGTGCGGCGGCGGCGCGGCGCGGCCGGCTCGGCGCCCGCTTCGCGCCGCTCGCGGCGCGGCCTCGCTTCGGCAGGCGCAACATCGAGCGGCTCGGCCGGCAGCTTGCGCTTGATCAGCTTCTCGATCTCGACCAGCAGGCGTTCGTCACCACCGGTCATCAGCGACAGCGCCACGCCGCTCGCTCCGGCGCGACCGGTGCGGCCGATGCGGTGGATGTAATCTTCGGCGTTGTACGGCAGATCATAGTTGATGACCGCCGGCAGCTCGACGATATCGAGGCCGCGCGCGGCCACGTCGGTGGCCACCAACACCCCGATCTCGCCCTTCTTGAAGCTCTCGAGCGTGGCCAGGCGTTCCTGCTGCGTCCTGTCGCCGTGGATCGCCGCGGCGTTCAGCCCGTCGCGCTCGAGTTGGCGCGCCAGCCGGCCGGCACCGATCTTGGTGTTGGTGAACACGATGACCTGCGTCAGCTCGCGTTCGCGCACCAGCTTGGCCACCGCGGCACGCTTGGATTCGAGGTCGGGAACGCGAAAGACCAGCTGCTCGACGTTCTCGGCGGTGGCGTTGCGTCGCGCCACCTCGATGGACACCGGATCGTTCAGGAAGGCCTCGGCCAGCTTGCGGATCTCGCCCGAGAACGTGGCCGAGAACATCAGGTTCTGGCGGCGCGCGGGCAGCGCGTGCATGATGCGCTGGATGTCGGGCAGAAAGCCCATGTCGAGCATCCGGTCGGCTTCGTCGAGCACCAGCACCTCGGCCTGCGCCAGCGACACCGTCTTCTGGCCCATGTGGTCGAGCAGCCGTCCCGGCGTGGCGATCAGCACTTCGCAGCCCTGCCGCATCGCGGCGATCTGCGGCCGGATGTCGACGCCGCCGAACACCACCGCGGACTTCAGGCCGGTGTACTTCGCGTATTCGCGCACGTTCTCGTAGATCTGGTCGGCCAGCTCGCGGGTGGGCGCGAGGATCAGCGCGCGCACCGGGTGCCGCGCCGGCGAGGCGCTGGCGTTGGCGTACGGCATCAGCCGTTGCAGGATCGGCAGCGCGAACCCGGCGGTCTTGCCGGTGCCGGTCTGTGCGGCGCCCATCACGTCGCGTCCCTGCATCACGACGGGAATGGCCTGCGCCTGGATCGGGGTGGGTTCCCTGTAGCCGAGTTCGGTGACTGCTCGCAGGATGGGTTCGGCAAGGCCGAAGGAATCGAAGGTCGTGCTCAAATGGCCCCGTGCGGATTGCATGAGCCGCCCCATCGGGGCGGTAAAAAACCGTTATTGTCCGCCTTTCGGACGCAGATGCAACTTCGGGGACCGAGAGTCCCCTCGGGTCGCGACCGGGTTCACGGAACGGACTTGCCGATGGCCGTCGATCGTCCTTCGCAGCACCCCGCAGCAGCCGGAAGGCCGTGCCGCGGCTTCGCGCGCACGCTCGCCGTCGCGGCCGTCGCGGCGGCCCTGTTCGGAGGCTGCCAGTCGCTGCTGCCGGTGGCGCGCGATGCGACCCAGGTGGGCTGGCGCAGCTTCGACGAGGCGCGCGCCGCGGTCGAGGCGATCGAGCCGTTCGTGACGTCGCGGGCCGAACTGCACGACGACGGTTTCGATCCGCTGCGCAACCCCGCGGTGACCATCCTGACCTACCCGGAGATCGTCCAGCGCTTCGCGGCCGGCACCGCGCTGCAACCCGACGAATACGAGCCCGGTATCCGCCGCTGCCTGGCGGCCGGCAAGTCGTGCATCGGCTACGCGGTCGCCGCGCGGCGGATCCGGCGCGACCGGATCGGCAACTTCTGGGCCGACGCCTTTGCCTTCCGGCGCGAAGTCAACATCACCGGCTGGACCTTCAACGCGCTGATCCTGTTCGTGGACGAAGTGGCGGTGTACCGGACTTTCGGCGGACAGCCGAACCTGCACGAGATGCAGGTCACCCGCAATCCGCTCGGGCCGCTGCAGAGCTGGGGCGAGGCGCTGCGGCCACGGTTCTGAAGGAAGGGGGCACGCGCCTCGCATATACTTCGGGGCCCCGAGCGATCCGCCGATGCAAGCAGCTCCCGAATACACGCGGCGAAGAACCTTCGCCATCATCTCCCACCCCGATGCCGGCAAGACGACCCTGACCGAGAAGCTGCTGCTGTTCTCGGGCGCGATCCAGATCGCCGGCAGCGTGAAGGCGCGCAAGGCGAGCCGGCACGCCACCTCCGACTGGATGGAGATCGAGAAGCAGCGCGGCATCTCGGTGGCCAGTTCGGTGATGCAGTTCGGCCATCGCGACTGCGTGATCAACCTGCTCGACACGCCCGGCCACCAGGACTTCTCCGAGGACACCTACCGGGTGCTCACCGCGGTCGACGCGGCGCTGATGGTGATCGACGCGGCCAACGGCATCGAGTCGCAGA
>JAHDYE010000164.1 GCA_023383035.1 Burkholderiaceae bacterium
GGTGGTGTCTGCGGCGCCCGCCGCGGCCGCGCTGTCGCCGCGCCCGTCGGGCACCGCCGCGACGGCGCGCAGCGCGGCCAGCGCGCGCTCGGCCTCGGGCACGTCGTGCGGGGCCAGCTGCAGCGTTACCGTCAGCGGCAGGTCGCGCTGCTCGCGCAACTGCTGCACGCTGCCCAGCGCGTGCACGCGGCCGCTGACCAGCACGGCGAGCCGGTCGACGCGGTGCTGCAGCTCGGCCAGGATGTGCGAGCTGAGCACCATCGTGACGCCCTGGTCGCGCAGCGCCGACAGGGTGTCCCAGAAGGCACGGATCGCGTGCGGATCGAGCCCCGTGGTGGGTTCGTCGAGAAACAGCACCTGCGGCCGGCCCAGCAGGGCCTGCGCGAAGCCCAGGCGCTGGCGCATGCCCTTGGAATATTCGCGCACCGGACGCTGCGCCGCGGCCTCCAGACCGACGCGGGTCAGCGCCGGCGCGCACTCGGAAGCCGGCACCGCCTTCAGGCGCGCGAAGAAGCGCAGCGTCTCCAGGCCGGTGAGGTTGTCCCACAGCGCGACGTTCTCGGGCAGGTAGCCGACGGCGCGCCGCACCGCACGCGCACCGCTGCCCGACACCGGTACGCCGGCCAGGTGGATCGTGCCGGCGCTCGGCGGCAGCAGCCCCAGCATCATCTTGAACAGCGTGCTCTTGCCGGCGCCGTTGTGGCCGATCAGGCCGAACACTTCGCCGCGGCGGATGTCGAGATCGACGTCGTCGACGGCCAGCACGGCGCCGAAGCGCTTGCTGACGCCGCGCAGCGAGATCGCCGCGCCCAGCATCGAGGCGTCAGCGCGCATCGAGCAACCCCTGCAACCGGGTGCGCCACTGCGGCCAGTCGGGCGCCACCGGATGCATGCGCGGGCGCGGCTCGACCACGCTGGGTACGCGCAGCACCGGAAACTGCTGGCCGACCACGCGCAGCGCCTGCACCGCCGGACTGGCCAGCAGCAGCCGCATCGTCGGGTGGCGCCAGCTCAGCCGGTCGACGATGTCGTTGGCCTCGTAGGGCACGTCGCCGCGCGCGTCGCCGTCGCGGTCCCAACCCCGGTAGTTGCTCCAGTGGTTGCCCTGCTCGCCGCCCCAGCGCTCGTCGCGCGCGCCCACGTAGCGAACCTGCTCGCGGTTGCCGATGAAGTCGTTGCCGTCGACCACGTTGCGGGTGGAACCCGCCGACAGGTGCACGCCCACGTCGTTGTCGAGCACCAGGTTGCCTCGCAGCGTGGTGTATTCGACGTCGTAGATGAAGAAGCCGCGCGGGTTGCCCGCCACCACGTTGCCCTCGACCACGGCGTCCTGGATGGTGCGCAGCATGATACCGTGGTCGAGATTGCCCCACGCCCGGTTGTTGCGCACCACGTTGTCGCGCACTTCCATCAGCGCGATGCCGCCGCGGTTCGACCAGCTGTCGTTGTCTTCCCACACGTTGTAGTACGAGTTCATGTAGTGCGTGCCGTACCGGCTGTGGTGCAGGCGGTTGCCGCGGAACACCGCGTGGTGCGACACGTCGATGTACAGCGCGTCGCGCACGAAGCTGATGTCGTTGCCGACGATGTGCGCGCCCTTGGTGTTGTACAGCTGCACGCCGTTGCCGCGCTGCGGGCTGGCGTAGTCGCGCTTGCCGGTGATCAGGTTGTGCTCGATGCGCACGTCGTCGGCCTTCTCGATCCACAGCCCGAACAGGTTGTAGGTGAGGTCGCAGTGGCGCACGATGGCGCGGTGCGCGCCCGGTTGCACGTAGATGCCGGCGTTCTGGTCCGTCAGGCTGTCGCCGGAGTCGCGCACGATCAGTCCCTCGATCGTGACATCCGGCGCGGTGACGCGGATCGTGTCTCCCTGCAGAGCGCCGCTGATGGTCGGCCGGTCGATGCCTTTCAGCGTGAGCGGCCTGGCGATCAGCAGGTTGCCGGTGTAGAAGCCGCGCTGCACCTCGATCGTGTCGCCGGGCGCAGCCGCGTCGATCACCGGCTGCAGCGCCTGGCCGGGCCGCACGGTCCAGGTGGCTGCCGTCGCGCCGGCACAGGCCATCGCCAGCGCAGCGGCGGCCAGCAGGTGCCTGCAACGCGACGGGTGCCGCGATCCGTCCATCGGGCTCAGAGCGGCATCAGGCCCAGCGCCTCGAGCCCGAGGAACAGGGTCGCGCCGATCAGCAGGTTCTTGAAACCGACGTAGCTCAGCATGTCCATCAGCGTGGCCTCGCGCCAGGTGCGGCCCCACCAGGGCCCGTCCTTGACGTGACGCTTGCCCTGCATGCGGATCAGCACTTCGTAGACGCTCCAGCCGAACCACCAGCCGATCACCGCGGCCGTCGACATCCGGCCGTCGGCAGCCAGCAGCCAGGCGACGGTGGCCGCCGCCGCGACCGCGACGCCGGCCGCCTGCAGCGCGCGGTTGTTCGCCCAGCCCGCCCGGCTCCACGGCCACAGATGGTCGCGGAATTCGCCGGCCAGCCAGGCCAGCAGGCCGCCGCCGGCCGCGTACGGCGGCGTGACCGATGCGGTCGGCAGGCGCGGATCGACGCCTTGCACGGCGGGCGTCGCGGCCGCAACCCCGGCGCTCACCGGCATGATCGGAATGTAGTAGCCGTCGCGGCCGATCGCGGTGAGCGGCAGGCCGGCGCGTTCACGCCGCTTGCGCTCCTGCCCCAGTGGCGGGCAGCCCGTCGGATCCGTGTACAGCACCATGCAGTCGAGGCAGTGCAGGCACTCGCGGTGGTCGATGCGGCCGTGTTCGTCGATCGCCTGCGAACCGCAGCCGCGCGCGCAGGCCTTGCAGCTGTTGCAGTCGGGCTTGCGGCGCAGGCCGAACCAGCGGAAGGTGCTCGGCATCGCCAGCGCGCCGCCGAGCGGGCACAGGTACTTGCAGTAGGGGCGCTCGATGAGGATCGACAGGCCCAGCAGCACCGCCACGAACAGCGCGTACGGCCACGCGCGGTTGCCGATGCCCACCAGGAAGGTGGTCTTGAACGGCTCGACTTCGGCCAGCACCTCGGCCAGCCCCATCGAGAACATCGAGACCACCAGCAGACCGAAGAACAGCGCGTACTTGATCCACTTGAGCCGGTCGTGCCAGCGCTGCGGCAGCTTGAACTGCCAGCGCTTCAGGCCCACGCTGCCGGCCACCTTGTGGATGATCTCCTGCAGCGAGCCGAACGGGCACATCCATCCGCAGAACAGGCCGCGGCCGAACAGGAACACCGTGACGATGATGAAGATCCAGAACAGGAAGATGAACGGGTCGCTGAGGAACAGCGTCCAGTGCCACGAGAACAGCAGCGAGTGGAACCAGGTGAGCACCTGCGTGACCGACGGCTGGGCCATCGCGCCGAAGCCCACGAACACCACGCTGAGCACCCAGGCGGTGTACTTGAAGGCATTGACCGGCCACTTGTTGCGATGCGTGGAGCGGCGCGTGAGCCGCTCGCGCAGCGCGTAGACCGCCGTGACCGCCGCCAGCAGGGCGGCGAACAGCGCGATCTCCACCGCGCGCGTCTTCCACACCCGCACCCAGGGCGCCTGCGGCATCTCTACCTTGGGCCGGCCGCCTTCCAGCGCCGCGGCCGGCAGCCAGTAGCGCGCGTCGAAGTTCGCGAAGCTGCGCGCGCCGGTGGCGCGGTCGACCCGGCTGCCCAGGAAGCTGAGCCGCCACGGGTACGCGGCCGAGAACGCCTTCGAGCGGATGATGAAGATCGCCGACTCGGTGTACGCCGGCGCACCGGCGGCAGCCAGCCCGTAGAGGTTCAGGTAGTCGAGGTCGCGGAAAGTGAACGCATCGTCGTCCTGCCTGACCTGCACGCGGTCGTACAGGCCGCCGCGTACGTAGCCCGAGCCCTTGAAGGACTCCTGACCGGCGGTGCGAATGATGAACAGCGCATGCTCGTGCGGCTTGAGCCGCGCGCGCAGCCCCTCCCAGGCGGCGTCGCCCAGCAGGCTGCGGCCGATGTCCGGGTGGTCGAGGCTGCCGAACCATAGCTCGATGAACGGCTGGCCGCTGCGCTGCAGCCCGACCTGCTCGGGCTGCACCGCGAGCCGCTGCACCGCGCCGCTGGCCACCAGCGTCGCCCAGTCCTGGCGGGGCGGCAGGGGCGCCCACTTCGCCGGTTCGCGCACCACGGGCGGCAGCAGGCCCACCTGGCGCGCCACCGACGTGCCGCTGGTGGTGATCACCTGGTTCTGCGCGATCACGGTGACCGTGGCGCCGGAGATCGCGTCCACGCCCAGCACGTTCTCGTCGGGACGCGACGGGCCCACCTCGATCTTGTCGTGGACCGTCTTGCCGACGTACTGGTCGTTGAAGCGCGTGAGCGCCGCTTCCGGAATGCCCAGCAGCAGGATCGGTTCGCTGTGCTTGAGCACGCGCACGCCGGTGTAGCGGCCGGCCGCGTCCATGCCGATCAGCGTGACCACCGGCTTGCCGGAATACGCCGGCGTGTCGGTGATGTCGGTGGACAGCATCACGTAGCCGACCAGCTTGCGCGCCGCGCCTTCCACGGCATGGCCCTCGACGTAAGGCGGCTGGCCCTTGCGCTCGGAGAAGGCGGTGGCGCCCGGCAGCACGTCGCGGCACGGCACGCGCGCGCACAGGTCGGGCGCGGTGGCGAGATCCTCGGGAAGCTTCGCCTCGTAGGCGTCGGCGCGGGCATCCTGCGCGTGCGCGAGCAGGAGCACGGCGGCGAGAAGCGCCGCCAGACATCTGGAGAACAGGTACATGCGTGGTGTTGCGGCGGCCGCGGCACGGGCGGCGGCGCCGCCGCACGGGCGGACTCACGCGTCGACGATCAGGCGCGATCGCATCTCGAGGTGCAGCGCGTGGCAGAAGTGGGTGCAATAGCACCAGAACACGCCCGGCTGGTCGGCGATGAAGGTGACCGACTTGGTCTCCTGGGGATTGACGATGAAGTTGACGTTGTACTTCGGAATCGCGAAGCCGTGCGTCAGGTCTTCGATCTTGTCCAGGTTCGTCAGCGTCAGCGTGACCTCGTCGCCTTTCTTCACCTTGATCTCGGTGAGGCTGAAGGTGGGCGCCTGCGACGTGACCTTCACCTGCACCTTCTTCCCGTTGCGGAACACGCCGGTGTCCTTGGCGTCCTTGATCGCGTTCGGGAAGTCGTCGAGATCGTAGACCTGCTTGGGCCGCAGCAGCTCGCGCTTGAAGATGATGAAGTCGTGCGGTTCGCCGCGCACCGAGTGGTCGGCCACCAGCGTCATCTTCTCGCCGGAGATGTCGAGCAGCTGCTCGTTCTCGGGGTGCAGCGGGCCGCACGGCAGGAAGCGGTCCTTGGAGAACTTGCAGCCCACCGCGAGCCACTTGCCGTCGGCCTTCATCGTCTCGGACTGCGACGCGTTGATGTGGCCGGGCTGGAAGTGCACGTCGGCGCGATCGACCACGTACTTGGCGTTCTTGTCGCCGCCGTGGAACTTGATCGCCAGGTCGACGTTCCACTTGACCACCTGGCTGTCGAGGAACAGCGTGGTGTACGCGTTGCCGCGACCGTCGAACGCGGTGTGCAGCGGCCCGAGCCCGACCTCGACTTCGGCGGCGATGGACGCGTCGAGCTTCTCGAGCTTGCCGTCGAACCAGTCGAGCACCTTCGCGAGCTCGATCACCGTGACCGTGGGCGAGAGCTTGCCCGCGCAGACGAAGTACTTGCCGTCGGGGCTGGCGTTCACGCCGTGCGGGTTCTTCGGAACGCTCACGTAGGCGGTCAGCGCGGTCTTCGGATCCTTGTTCGCGTCGCGCGTGCCGTCGACCACCGGCACCTTGCTGTCGCCGTAGGTCTTGAACTTGCCGTCCTTGACCGCCTGCTCGATGCGCGCCACGTTGAAGAACACGCAGGCGTCGCGCTCGGCCGCCATCATGTCGCCGAAGTTGGCGCCGTTCTCGGTGTTGTACTGGTTCGACGCGGCCAGCTTGCCGTCGAACGACGTGGCGACCAGGTCGCAGTTGCCGTCGATCAGCACCTGCCAGCGCACCGCCATCGACTCGGCGTCGACGCAGGTGAACAGCGCGCGGTACTTGCCGGCGTCTTCGAGGCCGCCACCCGTGTTGGGCAGCGGGATGTGGAACTCGGCGCCGCAGAACACCCGGGTGGTGTAGTTGATGGCCGGATCGACCGGGTCGCGCTTGTCGGGGAAGATCCCGTGGAAGCCCTGGATGTTCGGGATCTCGGTGATCTTGTCGCAGACGAAGTGGTCGAGCCGCACGCGCGCGAGCCGCGCGTTGATCTTGTCGTTGACCCAGGCGTAGCGACCGTCGTAGTCGCCGTCCTTGTAGGAGGCGTGCACGTGGTGGGTGTCGCCGACGGTGTAGCGCAGGCTTCCGTCGGCCTTGGTGCCCATCACCGCCTTGCTCTCGTTGGTGATGCCCCAGCCGACCAGCGCATCGGGAACGAAGCACGGGATGCGCAGGATCTCGCGGCCCGACGGCATGCCCAGCACCCGGATGTCGCCGGTGTGGCCGCCGCTCCACAGGCCGTAATAGGTATCGAGCTCGCCCGGCTTCAGATGCACGTTGGCGTGCCCGGCAGGCGGATCAGCCGGAGCCGGTCCGGCGGCCGGTGCAGGCGAACCCGCCTGTTGCCGGTTGTCGTTGCAGGCCGCCAGGCCGACGCCGGCGAGACCGGCAACGGCGGCGGAACCCAGGAAACGGCGCCGTCCCAGACCTTCGACCGGTTCGGGCGGGCAAGACGACTTCTCGCTCATGACAGGACACTTTCCTCGTGGGTGAAGAGGGAGAACAGCTCTGGACGCAATCGACTGACTTCGGATTGTGACGAGACGAACGATGCGCGCCCTCCGGGATCGACTTTTTGAGGCGCGTCAACGTATGAGCGCCAGCGCATGCGTTTTAATGACGCATATCAACTCGCGACCGGACAGGCCGCGAGTGTGGCCCGAATGACACTGCGCGATCCGCGCGCGTCGATCCACAATGGTGATCGCAACGCCGCCGCGCGCAACACCGCGATCCGCCATCGATGAGCATGCAATCCGTCCGAATTTCCCGCCGCAACGTGGCGCGCGCGCTGGCCGTGGCGCCGTTGCTGCCGCTGCCCGTTCTCGCCGCGACCGCCGCGCCGCTGAACGTTCGCCGTCCGCTGATGGGCACGTGGATCGACATCACGATCGCCGATGGCGCGCAGCCGGGCGCCCGACGCGCCGTGGCGGATGCATTCACCGAGATGCAGCGGCTGGCACGGTTGATGAGCCGCTTCGATCCGGACAGCCGGCTCGGCATGCTCAACCGGGCCGCCGGCCGGCACGCGGTGCCGGTGCCGCCCGAGATGATGGCGGTGCTGCAGCAGGCACGCTCGGTGCACCTGCGTACGTCCGGGGCCTTCGATGCCACCGTGGGGGGCGTGGCGCCGGTTGCGCCGGCGGGCATCGTGGTGCCGGACGATGCCGCGCTGCGCATCGCGCTGACGCACGTGGGCACGCGGCACCTGCGGCTCGATGCCCGCCGGCACACCGCGTGGCTGGACGATCCGATGACGCAGCTCGACCTCGGCGGCATCGCCAAGCTGCCGATCCTCGAGGCCGGGTTGCAGGCGCTGGGCGCCAACGGCGTGCGCGGCGCGATGGTCAACGGCGGGGGCGACGTGCTCGTTTCGGCGCGCGCCGACGGTCGCGCCTGGCGCATCGGCGTGCGCGATCCGCGCGCGCCCGACCGCCTGCTGGCCGTAGTGCCGCTGCGCGACGGCGTGGTGGCTTCGTCGGGCGATTACGAGCGCTTCGTGATGCACGAGGGCAGGCGCTACCACCACGTGATCGACCCCGCCACCGGCAGGCCGACGCACGGCGTGCGCGGCGTCACGCTGGTGGGCGCGCGCGCCGCCGACGTGAACGGGCTCGGCACGGCCGCGATGGTCGCGGGGCCGTCGGGCGCCGCGGCGCTGCTCGCGCGCTGCGGCGTCGAGCGGGCGCTGTTCGTGCGCGAGGACGGCGGCGTGTGGGTGTCGCCGGCGCTGGCGCGTCGTCTCGAAGCGGGCCACGCGCCGGCTGCCGGTGGCCACGCGCGGACCGCCGCGGCGTGACCGACGTGGCGTGACCGACGCGATGTGACCGGCGCGATGTGACCGGCGCGATGTGACCGGCGCGATGTGACCG
>JAHDYE010000165.1 GCA_023383035.1 Burkholderiaceae bacterium
TGACGCGCGCGCCGGGTGACAGGCCCAGGGTCTCGCCGGTGGGCATCAGGAACAGGCGCCCTTCGGCGAACCCGACCACCTCGGCTTCGACCCGCAGCCCGTCGGGGCTGCCGTCGCCCTGCGAGACGTTGCACAGGCTGCCGACCGGCAGACGCAGTCCGGAGGACTCGAGCACCAGACCGGCGGCGCGCACCAGCCGGCCGTGCGCCTCGATCGGCGAGGACGCCTCGAGCATGCGGCGGTGGTCGTCGAACAGCGCGTGCCAGGAAGCCGGCATGGTCATCGATCCGGCTCCCCCTGTCCGGCGAGCGTACCATCTTCGCCGCGGCCGATCGCGGCCAGCGCGCGCCGCCAGCGCGTCGCCACGGTCGCGTCGATCTCGGCGCGCGGCGTCTCCGCGCGGCAGCCGCCCGACTCGATCGACGCGTCGCCGACGATCTCGCAGTTGCGCGCATCGAGCCGTTCGCCGAGCTCGCTGCGCACCAGCTCCACGTCGCGCGGATTCAGGTGCAGATGCACGCGCACGCGCTCGTCGAACAGGCTCGACAGCGCCTCCTGGACCACCGGCACGATCGTTTCCGGCCGCACCGCCAGCGTGGCGCGCAGCGCGTGCCGGGCGACGTCGAGCGCCAGCGCCACCACCTGGTCGGCGGCTTCGCGCTCGGCGAGCGCGAAGGCCGCTTCGAGCGCCGTGTCCAGCGACGCGATGCGCGCCGACAGCGTCGCGCCGGCCTGCCGTTCGGCCTCGCGGTGCTGACGGTCGGCCTTTTCGATGCCGGCCGCATACCCGCGTTCCAGCCCCTCGGCGTAGCCGGCTTCGCGACCGGCACGGTAGCCGGCTTCGAAGCGCTCGCGGCCGAACGGGTCGGTGCCCGCATCGGCTTCGAAGCGTTCGAAGGGGTCGGCGGCCGGCTCGCGTGCGCCGGCTTCGCCGGGTTCGAACGCGTGCCGGGCGGGCGCGGCGCTCTCGCGCGACAGCTCGGCCAGCGTGAACGGCGCGAAGCCCTCGAGTCGTTCGGCGGCGATGATGCGCTTGCCGCCGCGCGTCGCGCCGCCGGCCTGCGCAGCGCGGTCGTCGCTGCCGGAAGGATCGCGTCGCGCTTCAGACGAGAGCATCGTCTCCTCCGCCGCCGATGGCGATCTGTCCCTCGTCGGCGAGACGGCGCAGCGTCTTCAGGATTTCCTTCTGCTCGGCTTCGACCTCGGAAATGCGCACCGGTCCCTTCGATTCGAGATCCTCGCGCAGCGTCTCCGCGGCCCGCTGGCTCATGTTGCGGAAGATGCGCTCGCGCAGCGCCGCGTCGGCACCCTTCAGCGCGACGATCAGCGACTCGCTCTGCACTTCGCGCAGCAGCAGCTGGATGGCGCGATCGTCGAGCCGGTCGATGTCCTCGAAGGTGAACATCAGGTCGGAGATCTTCTGCGCCAGATCGGCGTCGTGCTCCCTGAGCGCATCGAGCGTGACCGCCTCGGCGGCGCCGCCGAAGCCGGCGATGATCTCGGCGGCCGTCTTGCTGCCGTCCAGGCGCGTGCGCCCGAGCGCATCGCCGCCGGCCAACACCCGCTCGAGCACTTCGTCGAGCTCGCGCAGGGCGGCCGGCTGCAGCACGTCGAGCGTGGCGATGCGCAGCACCACGTCGTTGCGCAGCGCTTCGTCGAACTGCATCAGCGTGGCCGAGGCCTGCTCGCGTTCGAGGTGCACCAGGATCGACGCGATGATCTGCGGATGCTCGTTGCGGATCAGGTCGGCGATCGAGCGCGGATCCATCCACTTCAGGCTCTCGATGCCCGAGACGCCGTCGCCCTGCATGATCCGGCCGATCAGCAGCCCGGCGCGCTCCTCGCCGAGCGCGCGACGCAGCACGGACCTCACGTATTCGTCGGTATTGCCGACCAGCGTGCTCAGCCCTGCGGAGGCGCTGTGAAAGCGGCCGAGCACTGCGTCGACCTTCTCGCGGCTGGTGGTATGCAGCCTGGCCATGGTCTCGCCCAGCCGGCGGACCTCCTTCGGCGCGAGGTGGCGGAACACTTCGGCGGCGGCGTTCTCGCCCAGCGCCATCAGCAGGATCGCGCTGTCGACCAGTCCCTCGTCGTTCACGGCTCAGGCTCCCTTCGATTCGGTTCCGACCCAGGTGCGCACGACGGTGGCCACGGCGGCCGGGTTGTCGCGGGCGATCTTCAGGATGTCCTCCTGGCGCAGCGGTACCGACGCGGCGGCCTGCGCGCCCGCGGGAACCGGCAGCGACACCGGGTCGTCGACGCGCGCGGCCAGCTTGCCTGCCGGTGCCGGCGGACGGCTGATGGCCTTCAGCGCGGGACGGATCAGCGCGAAGATCACGATCAGCGCCAGCAGCACCAGCCCCAGCTGCTTGCCGAGGTCGCGCGCCAGCGCGATGTTCTCCGGCTTCTCCCACAGCTGCAGCGGCGTTTCCTTGGGCAGCTCGATCTCGGTGAACGGCGCATTGACGATGTTCAGCGAGTCGCCGCGCTCCTTGCTGAAGCCGATCGCCTCGCGCACCAGCGCGTCGATGTTCTCCAGCTCGGCGGCAGCCAGCGGCGCCAGCGTGGCCTTGCCGGCCTCGTCGACCGAGCGGCGGTGATTCACGACGATCGCCGCGCTCAGCCGCCGGATCGTGCCGGTGGCATTGCGCGTGACCCGTACCGTCTTGTCGACTTCGTAGTTGGTCACGGCTTCGCGGCGCGCTGCGGCGCCGCCGCCGCCGCGGCTCGCGGCCGCCGCTTCGGTTGGCTGCGCGGGGCCATTGACGGGAGCGGTCGCGGGTGCCGGCGGCTGGTTCGAGAGAGCGCCCGGCACGCCCTGCGCCGTCGCAGCCGACGAGTCGGTCGATTCGAGCACCTGCTGGCTCCTGACCGCGGCCGGTTCGGCGCCCTGGTTCGGCCGGTACTGCTCGGCGGTGGATTCGCTCTGCGTGAAGTCGATGTCGGCGGTCACCTGCGCGCGCACGTTGCCGGCACCGACGATCGGTTCGAGGATGTCGAGCACGCGCTGGCTGAACTCCGACTCCATGCGCCGCACGTGGTTGAGCTGCGACGCGTCCAGCCCGTTGGCCAGGCTTTCGCCGTTGGCCGACAGCAGCGCACCGGTCTGGTCGATGACGCTCACCTGCTTCGGGCTCAGCTCGGGCACCGAGGCCGCCACCAGGTGCACGATGCCGGCCACCTGGGCGCGGTCCAGGGTGCGTCCCGGGTGCAGCTCGAGCAGCACCGACGCCGAGGGCTTGTGCTGCTCGCGCAGGAAGCCGTTCTGCGCCGGCAGCGCCAGGTGCACGCGCGCGTTGTGCACCGCGGCCAGCGACTGGATCGAGCGCGACAGCTCGCCCTCGAGGCCGCGCTGGAAGTTCAGCCGCTCCTGGAACTGCGTGATGCCGAACTTCTGCTTCTCCAGCAGTTCGAAGCCGACGGTGCCGCCGCGCGGCAGGCCCTGCGAGGCCAGCTTCAGGCGCGCGTCGTGCACCCGGTCCTCGGGAACCATGATGGCCGCGCCACCGGATGAGAAGCGGTACGGAACGTTCAGCTGGGTCAGCGACGCGATCACCGCGCCGCCGTCCTTGTCCGACAGGTTGGCGAACAGCACCCGGTACTCGGGCTGGCGCGACCACATCACCGACGCGGCAACGATCGCGATCAGTGCGGCCAGGCCGGCGATCGCCGTCAGCTTGCGTTTGAGCGGCAGCGCCGCGAGGCCGGCTGCCGGAGCCGCCGATGCCGGAAGAGGGTGGGCAGTAGCGTTCATGCGGCCGATTATCGGCACGCCGCCCGTCCGCGGATCGCTCAAATAGCGGGTGCGAATGCCGCTATTTCGCGCTTGCCGCACGCGTCCGGCGCGCGACGATGTCGGCGCGGCGGCGTTGCGCTGCGCCGCTTCGCGCCATACGGCAGGAGGTCACGATGGACGTACGGTTTCCCTCGATCGCGTCGGCGGCGGCGGCCGCGGCCGCGAGCGCCGGCACCGGCACGACCGGTGCCGCAGCGCCCCAGGCCGGCCGGGCCGGCTTCGCGGGTGTGCTGCAGGACGCGTTGCAGACCGTCAGCACGTTGCAGGAGGACAGCGCGACGCTGCAGCGGCAGTTCCAGCTCGGCGTCGGGCAGGTCAGCCTGGAGCAGACGATGGTGGCGATGCAGAGTTCGCAGATCGCCTTCCAGGCGGCGCTCACGGTGCGCAACCGGCTCGTGGCTGCCTACACCGACATCATGAACATGCCGGTCTGAAAGCCGCGCGCACGACCGCGCGCGGAGCAGGTCGTGCCAGCGAATCCGTCGGGGCCGGCTCAGGCGCGCCGGTCCAGCCGCTTCTCGATGTCGATCACGTAGACCTGGATCCGGCGCAGCACCTCGCCGGGCATCGCGTGGAACGCGACGCCGATGCGGTGGTTGCCGCTTCCCGGTCCCTGTTCGTCGATGTGGCGCACCGCGAGATCGCAGGGAATCACCCGACCGCCCGCCGCCTCGAGCCGGCAATGGGGCCAGATCGCGCCGATTTCGGGCACGACCTCGCCCGCCGGCAGGAGGATCGAGGCGCCGCCGGCGCTCAGGTCGAGCAGCGGGTAGCGCACCTCGCCGTCCGGCGGCAGGCGGCGCACGCAGACGGCCTCGTCGAAGCCGGGTGGCTGCACGCGAAACGCGTCGCGACGCTGGATCCGGTACAGCTCGACCGGCATGCACGCGCGCAGCACGGTCCCCTCGGGCACCGCGGCCACGGCGAATCCGTCCAGCCGGAACTGCGTCTTCACCTGTCCGGGAAACGCGACGCCGGCCACGTCGCGAGCTGTCGCGACCGTGCGCACGAACGGTTCTTGGCCGGTCAGATCGAACTCGATCTCGGCATCGCCGACGTGCGTGAGCCGGGTGATCGCGAACGCATCCCGACGGCCATCGGCGTACAGCGTGACGAGCACGTGGCGGCAGGCCAGCTCGCGCAGGATGGCGCGCACCGCGAGGCGACCGCCGATGCGGAAGTCGGCCGGAAGGGCCGACACCGGATCGGGATGGATCGTGTCGGGTCGTGCGGTCGACATGGGTCGGCGCGGGAGAAACGGACGGTTGCGCTCGCGGATACGGTGCGCTCAGACGGCTCCGCGCCGCCCGCCGCCGGCCGGGCGCGGCGCGAACATCGTGTCGAGCGTGCGATTGGACGGATGGGCGAGCCGCCGCACGTCGGCATCGATCGACAGCAGCCGCCCGACGATCAGGCGCCGCTCGTGGCGCTGGCCGGCGTCGAGCCGGTCGTGCGGAACCAGATCGTCCAGGCGCGCCGCCAGCTCGCGGATGGCCCGCTCGATGCGGGCCACGCGGTGCCAGTCGTCGTCATGCGCGGCCTGCAGCATGACCAGCGCCGCGCTCTCGATCTCGCGATAATGATCGAGAACGATCGAGCCCGGATTGGTGAACTCGTGAAGCACTTGCATGGATGTTCCCGGCGGATCGTTCAGGCGATGACCTTCGTTGCGCGCGCCTGCCGCGGAATGTCGTTCCAGGCATCGCGAAGCTGTTCCAGCATGGCCGCCACTTCGGCGTAGCGCGCGTCGTCGCCGGCGGCGTTCGCCCCGAGCAACTGCCGGATCATGTAATCGTAGAGGGCCTCGAGGTTCGACGCGATCTCGCCGCCGCGCCGGTCGAGCGAAGCCTTCAGTCCTTCCTCGAGGATCCTGAGCGCCCGCGTGGTCGCCTGTCCGCGCGCCGCGACATCGCTGCCGCGCCGCGCGCGGCGCGCCTGCGCGATCGCGGAGAGCGCCCCGTCGTAGAGCAGCCCGACCAGTGCGTGCGGATCGGCCTGGGCGACCGAAGTCTCGAGATCGAGCCTGCGGTAGGCGCTGGCGGCGGGGCGGTACGAGGAGAACATGCGGATCGGCTCCGGTTCGGGTCTCTGGGTCCTAGTTTTCGCTGTCGAGACCGGCGAGCAGGCTCTGCACGCTCGCCAGTGACCCCGCCATGCTCGTCAGGTTGGCGTCGAGCGCGCTGTACTGGCGCAGCAGGCGTTTCTCGATCTCGTTCAGGCGTGCGTTGAGCCGCTCTTCCTGTTGCTCGACCGTGCGCTCGCGCGCGCGCAGCGACTCGGTGGCGCCCGAGATCACGCCGTCGCTGGCCAGCAGCGCGTCCAGCCGCGCGAGCAGCCGTCTGGCCAGTCCGCCCGGCTCGTCGGGCGTGGCGCCCTGGGCAGCGAAGAACGCCTGCACCTTCGCCGGGTCGGCGAGCGCGGCGTCGACGCGCGTGGCATCGACCTTCAGCGAGCCGTCGCGCTGCAGCTCCACGCCGAGCGCGCTCAGGCTGCCGGGCGAGTCGGTGCCCACGGTCGAGCGCAGGATCTCGCGCAACTGCTGCTGGATGCGCACCACGGTCTGGTTGCCCTGCAGCACTCCGGCCGTCTTCGTGGCGGCGTCGTAGCGCGTCTGCTCGGCGAGCAGCCGGTTCGCGGCGTTGTAGGCTTCGACGAACGCGTCGAGCGATCCGCGCAGCGCTTCGGTATCGCTGTCCACGCTCACGTCCACCGGTGCGGTGGTGGTGCGCCGGAGGTCGAGCGTCAGGTTCTCGATCACGCCGGTCAGGCGATTCGTCGTCGCCGACACTTCCAGGCCGTTGATCGTGACGCGCGCGTCCTGCGCCGCCTGCGTGAGCAGCAGGTTGCGCCCGCCGCCGCTCGCCGCGGCGGGATCGAACGCGAATGCCGACAGGCCTGCCGCATCGGCGTTGCCGCCGTCGGCGTCGTCCACCGCAATGGCGAAGGCCTGCGCGGCGCCGCTGTCGGCGCTGCGCAGCATCAGCCGCTGTCCGGTGCCGTCGGCCACCAGCGACGCGGTGATGCCCGCGCCGGCCGCGTTGATCGCGTTGCGCACATCGGCGAGCGTGGCGCCGGCGGCGATCGTGACCGCCACCTCGGGCCGCTCGGCGTCGGGCGCGAAGGCGGTGCCGTCGGCGTCCAGCGTGCCCATGCGGATGCGCAGCGTGCCGCCGCCGATCACCGTCGTGCTGTCGGCGAACGCGCCGCTGGCCACGGTCTGGCGCTGCGCGAGCCGGCTCACCTCGATCGAATAGCCGCCGGGGATCGACCCGTTGCCGGCGGTGGCCTTGACCGCGGTCTCGTCGCTGCTGGTCGCCTTCGTGGCACCCCAGGTGTCGGTGCGCGTGAGTGCGCGCGCCGCGTCCTGCAGCGAGGCCAGCGCGGACTGCAGCTTGCCGAACGCCGACAACTTCGTCTCGATGCCGGTGATGGTCTTCTTCAGCGTCTCCAGCGGCCGCTGTTCGATCTGCATCAGCTGCGACACGATGCCGTTGACGTCGATGCTGCTGCTGCCGATGGTGGTCATTCACGGTCTCCGGTGGGGGTCGACCCACGGCGGGAGCCGCCTTCCGGCCCCCGTGCCAGTACTCTTCGGCGCCGCGCGCCGCTTCTTGAATCGGGCGTGGCGCGTGGTGCCGCGTCGCGTGCCTCAGCCGTCGAGCAGCCGCAGCGCGGCCTCCGCGCCGGGTGGCGCATGCGCCAGCAGCGCGCGGTCGGGATGCAGCAGGAACTGCTCGCGCACCTGTGCGACGAGCGCCGCGGCAGCCTCTGCGCTCGCGATCGGCGCCGTCGCGGCGGCGACGGGAGGCGTCCGCTCGGCAGGCGCAGCGACGCTCACGGCGTCGGCGGGCGCACGGGTGGCCGCGCCCGCCTGGCCGCGCGCCTGGCGGTCGCCGTGGCGAGCGCCGTGTGCGCCGCTCGTTTCGGGCTGGCGCGGCGCGGCCGGCGGCGTCGCCCCGGTATTGACGATCGGCTCCACGGTGCGAATCCTGTGACGGGTTGATCGGCGGCAGTGTGCCGGCCGACCGATGCGGTGGATGAGCCGAAAAGCAGCGGTCCGCCGCCCCCAATATGTGACCCGCGGGCCCACGTGCCCAGGCCCAAAGCAGCGCCCCGCCGGTCCCCCCCCGGCGGGGGGTCCCGCA
>JAHDYE010000166.1:0-1967 GCA_023383035.1 Burkholderiaceae bacterium
GCGCGCCGAGCTTCGTCAGCTTCGGCAGCGCGGCGAACAGGCGCTCGACCTCCTTCCAGCCCATGATGTGCAGCGTGTTGGCGCTGAACACCGCGTCGTACTCGCCGTCGGGAGCGGGGCCGTTCACGTCGAAGGCGATCGGCGCCGGGGTGTTGGGCAGTGCCGCCTCCTTCAGCCACAGCCGGATGCCGGGCAGGTTGTCGGCCACGTCCGAGGTTTGCCAGCGCAGCTTCGGCAGCGCGGCGGCGAAGTGCACCGCGTGCTGGCCGGTGCCGCTGCCGATCTCGAGCACGTGCTTGCGGTCGACGAACCACTCGCGCAGCACGGCCAGGATCGGCTCGCGGTTGCGCTCGCTGGCGGCAGAGAAGGGCTTCTCCATGGCTAGAACAGTAGCGCCTTGACGGTCCGGAAGTCGATCGGCAGGCTCAGCACGTCCTGGATGATCGTGGCGATCGGGCCGCTGCCGAAGGCGGGGTCGCGGCCGCTTCGCGCAAGCAGCCACGGTAGCGCAAAACCGATCGTCGTGGCGCAGGCGCTGGCCGCGAGCAGCGCGATGGAGACCGCCAGCGCGAGCTCGGCGTCGCCGAACCACCACCAGATCGGGCCGAGCACCAACAGCGCCAGCGTGATGCCGATCAGCAGGCCGGTGCGCAGCTCGCCGGCGAGCAGGCGGCCGAGCGGCAGGCGGCTGAGCGACAGTCCGCGTACGGCGATGGCTTCGCTCTGCGTGCCCACGGCATCGGCCAGGTAGACGATGCCCGGCACGAAGAAGGCGACCGCGACGCGCGCTTCGAGCGTGGCTTCGAAGCCGGCGACGACGAAGGTGGCGAGCATGCTGCCGGCCAGGCCGACCAGGAGCCAGGGAAGCCGGTCGCGCACGCGCCGGATCGGGGGCGCTTCGATCGCTTCGCGGGCACGCGCGCTGTCTTCCAGGCCGATGCCGGCTAGCCGGTGCAGGTCTTCGATGTGTTCGCGCCGCAGCACTTCGAGCAGGGCCCGCGGCGGCACGACGCCGACGAAGCGGCCGCGCCGGTCGACCACGGGCATCGCGTTCAGGCCGTGCTGGATCGCAAGCGACGCGACGTGCTCCTGGTCGGTGCCCGGGCGTACGGCGGGTACCGGGGCGATCGCGATGTCGGCCAGGATCTGGTCGGCGTTCGCGCGCAGCAGCCGGCTCAACGGCACGATGCCCAGCAGATGATGCTGGACATCCAGCAGGTAGAGCGCTTCTGCGCAGTCGACCTGCGCGCCGGCCGCAAGCCGCTGGCGCACCGTCCCTACCGTGTCTTCGGGCGATGCGCGCAGCACTTCCTGCACCAGGTGTTCGCCGGCGGTATCCGCGTGCGCCGGCGACATGCCGGGTTCGCGTGCGTCGGAGAACGGTTCAGGCGAGGCCATGGCGGATCCCCTGTGACGAGACGGCCGCGCAGCCCGGCGGCGCGCCGGAGCGCTCGCGTAGAATCGAACGGTCATTCTCGTTCCCGGAATCACGCGACATGGTTCGCACCCGTTTCGCTCCCAGTCCGACCGGCTTCCTGCACATCGGCGGCGCCCGCACCGCGCTGTTCGCGTGGGCGTATGCGCGCCATCACAAGGGTACCTTCATCCTGCGCATCGAGGACACCGACCTCGAGCGCTCGACGCCCGAGGCGGTGCAGGCGATCCTGGACGGCATGCGCTGGCTGGGGCTGGATGCCGACGAGGGGCCGTTCTACCAGATGCAGCGCATGGCGCGCTATCGCGAGGTGATCGCGAAGATGCTCGACGAAGGCACCGCCTACCATTGCTGGTGCACGAAGGAAGAGCTCGAGGCGATGCGCGCCGCGCAGGAGTCGCACGGGCTGAAGCCGCGTTACGACGGGCGCTGGCGGCCCGAGCCGGGGCGCAAGCTGCCGGCGCCGCCGCCCGGCGTCGAGCCGGTGGTGCGCTTTCGCAACCCGGTGGACGGCGCGACCAGCTGGAACGAC
>JAHDYE010000166.1:2055-7922 GCA_023383035.1 Burkholderiaceae bacterium
CGGCGACGACCACGTGAACAACACGCCGCGGCAGATCAACATCCTGCGCGCGCTCGGTGCGCCGGTGCCCGAGTACGGCCACCTGCCGATGATCCACGGTCCCGACGGCCAGAAGCTGTCCAAGCGGCACGGCGCGGTGTCGGTGATGCAGTACGACGAGGACGGCTACCTGCCCGAGGCAGTGGTCAACTACCTGGCGCGGCTCGGCTGGAGCCACGGCGACGAGGAGGTTTTCTCGCGCGAGCAGCTGGTGCGCTGGTTCGACGGCTCGCACATCAGCCGTTCGCCGTCGCGCTTCGATTTCGACAAGCTGCGCTGGCTGAATCATCACTATCTGAAGGCGGCCGGCGACGACGAACTCGCCGCGCGCGTGCTGCCGCGGCTGCGCGCAGCGGGCGTCGAGCCTGCGTCGGACGCAGCCGATCTCGCCGCAGTGTGCGGGCTGCTGAAGGAGCGCGCGCAGACGCTGAACGAGCTGGCCGACATGGCGCACAGGTTCTACGTCGAGCCGGCGATCGCGCAGGCCGATCGCGCGAAGCATCTCGATGCGGCGCCGGCCGCGCTGGGGCCGGCGCTCGCCGCGTTCGCCGACGCGCTGGCCCGCGCCGACTGGACGAAGGAGGCGATCGCGGCGGCGCTGAAGTCGGTGCTCGCCGAGCACGGACTGAAGATGCCGCAACTGGCGATGCCGGTGCGCCTCAAGGTGTTCGGCACGACGCAGACGCCGTCGGTCGACGCGGTGCTGGCCGTGATGCCGCGCGAGGTCGTGCTCGCGCGGCTGCGCGGCTGAGCGCAGGAGCGGTTTTCTGGGGTGCTCGTCCGTTCGACTATCGGTCTTGCGCCGGATCGGCCTTTCGGTCGATTGACCTGGGCCCGGATTCGTGATGACATATGCATTTGTATATGTCAGACGGGATGAGGGAGGCCCGACCCGTGGAACGAGAACGCATTGCCCGGCTCTTCATGAACAACCGCAGTCAGGCGGTCCGGCTCCCGAAGGAGTTCGAGTTCTCGGTGAGCGAGGTCTACGTGCATCGCGAAGGCGAGAAGATCGTGCTGTCGCCACGCCCCGGTAGCTGGCACGCGTACCTGGCCGAGGGGCCGGTGGCGCCGGACGACTTCATGGAAGGCATCGAGGATCTTCCGCTGCAGGAACGCGTTCCCTGATCTCCCGGAGAGGGACGGGCGTGTACATCCTCGACACCGACACCTGCTCGTACGTGATGAAGCGCTCGAACGCGGCGCTTCTGGAGCGCCTGTGCGCAGTCCCCATCGCCGAACAGGCGATCTCGGTCATCAGCGTTGCGGAACTGAAGTACGGCGTGCGTCTGTCGTCGCGTCCGGACCAGGCTGCGGCGGCCTTCGACGCGTTCGTGCGTCATCTCGCGGTCCTGGACTGGGAGGGAGACGCTGCCGATCACTATGCCGACATCCGCGCCGACCTCAGGCGTCGCGGCGAGATGATCGGCGCCAACGACCTGCTGATCGCGGCGCATGCGCGCGCGCTGGACGCAACGCTCGTGACGAACAACGTGCGCGAGTTCCGGCGTGTCCGGCGCCTGAAGCTGGAGAACTGGGTCCGCTAGAATCCGCCTGTCACCCCAAAGGTCCCGCGATGTCCGGCAGCACGTTCGGTCGCCTCTTCTGCGTCACCACCTTCGGCGAATCGCACGGCCCGGCGATCGGCTGCGTGGTCGACGGCTGCCCGCCGGGGCTGGCGCTGTCCGAGGCCGACATCCAGCCGGATCTCGACCGGCGCCGCCCCGGCACGTCGCGCCACGTGACGCAGCGCCAGGAGTCCGACCGGGTGGAGATCCTGTCGGGCGTGTTCGAAGGCCACACCACCGGCACGCCGATCGCGCTGCTGATCCGCAACGAGGACGCGCGCAGCAAGGACTATTCGACCATCGCGCAGACGTTCCGGCCCGGTCACGCCGACTACACCTACTGGCACAAGTACGGCCGGCGCGATCCGCGCGGCGGCGGGCGTTCGTCGGCGCGGCTGACAGCACCGGCAGTGGCGGCGGCGGCGATCGCGAAGAAGTGGCTGCACGAGCGTTACGGCACGATGATCCGCGCCTGCATGACGCAGCTGGGCGAGATCGCGATTCCGGTCACCGACTGGACGCAGGTACCGAACAACCCGTTCTTCGCGGCCGATGTCGCGGTGGTGCCGCGGCTCGAGGAATACATGGACGAGCTGCGCCGCATGGGCGACTCCTGCGGCGCGCGCGTGCGGGTAATCGCCGAGAACGTGCCGGTGGGCCTGGGCGAGCCGCTGTACGACAAGCTCGACGCCGACATCGCCTACGCGATGATGGGCATCAACGCCGTCAAGGGGGTGGAGATCGGCGCCGGCTTCGCCTGCGTGACGCAGAAGGGCAGCGAGCACGGCGACGAGCTCGAGCCGCAGGGCTTCGCGAGCAACAATGCCGGCGGCGTGCTGGGCGGCATCTCCACCGGCCAGCCGATCGTCGTGGAACTCGCGATCAAGCCCACATCGAGCATCCGCGTGCCGCGACGCTCGATCGACCTCACGGGTGCGCCGACCACCGTGGAAACGCTTGGCCGGCACGACCCCTGCGTGGGCATCCGCGCCGCGCCGATCGCCGAGGCGATGCTGGCGCTGGTGCTGATGGACCACGCGCTGCGCGATCGTGCGCAGAACGCCGACGTGCCGGCGACCGCACCGCGCATCGCGGGGCCGGCGCCGCGCGGCGCGCGTTGAACGCCGGCGGCATCAGGGCGCTCTATTTCGCCTACTTCACCTACGTCGGGCTGTTCTCCCCGTACCTGAGCCTCTACCTGGCCGCGTTGGGCCTGACGATCGCGCAGATCGGCGTGCTGATGGCGGTGCCGCAGGTGCTGCGCATCGTCGGGCCGCCGTTCTGGGGCTGGCTGGCCGACCGCGGCGGCAGCCGCGTGCTGCTGCTGCGCGTCAGCTCGGTGGGGGCGTGCCTGTCGACGCTGCTGCTGCCGCTGGCCGGCGGGCATTTCGCGGCACTGCTGCCGGTGCTGGCGCTGCTGTTCTTCATGACGGCGGCGCAGATGCCGATCGGCGAGGCGATGGCGATGCAACTGGCCGGCGGCGATGCGGGCCGCTACGGACGGCTGCGCGTGTGGGGTTCGGTGGGCTTCATCGCCGGCGTCGTGGCCATGGGGCCGGTGCTCGATGCGTGGGGCATGCACTCGCTGCCCTGGTGGATGGCAGCGATCCTCGCCGCGCTGGCGGCGAGCGCCTGGATGATGCGCGTGATCCCGCTGCCGGCGGGTGCACCGCCCACGCTGCGCGTGCGCGAACGCCTGCGCGAGCCGCGCGTGCAGGCATTCTTCGCGTCGGCGTTCCTGATGATCTTCGCGCACGCCGGGCTGTACGCGTTCCTGTCGCTGTACCTGGCGCAGCTCGGTTACAGCAAGACCGCGATCGGTCTGCTGTGGGCGCTCGGCGTGGTGGCCGAGATCGGGATCTTCTGGGCGCAGCGCGGGCTGTTCGAGCGTTTCGGCGCGATCCGGCTGCTCGATGCGAGCCTGTGGGTAGCGGTGCTGCGCTTCGCGCTGATCGGGCTGTCGGCGCACTGGCTGCCGGCGTTGGTGCTGGCGCAACTGCTGCACGCGGTCACCTTCGGTATCCACCACAGCGCCACGGTGGCGATGCTGCAGCGCTGGTTCGAGCCCGGCCAGCAGGCACGGGCGCAGGCGCTCTACATGATGATCGGCTACGGGCTGGGCGGTGCGCTGGGCGTGCTGGTGGCGAGCCAGGTATGGACCGCGGTGTCGCCGGCCGCGGTGTTCCTCGTTTCGTCAGGGGCGGCGGTGCTGGCGGGCGCGGCATTCCGTCGCTGCCGGGCGCCGGCCGCGGTTTGTCCCTGACCGGCCGGCTGGGCGAAAATTGCTGCTTGCACGGAGATCGAACCATGAACCGGATCCGCACCTTCGCGATCGCGCTCGCCGTGTCGACCCTGCTGCTGGGCGGCTGCCAGAGCGTCAAGACCACCAGCGCCGGCGCGGTGGGCGTCGAGCGCACGCAGCGCATGTCGACGATGGTCTCCGAAGCCGACATGCGCCAGCAGGCCGAGCTCGCGTATCGCGAGACCCTGGCGGCGGAACAGAAGAAAGGCGCACTGAACGCCGATGCGGCGCTCACCGGCCGGGTGCGCGGCATCGCCAACCGGCTGATCCCGGCCACGGCGGCGTTCCGGCCCGAGGCCGCGCGCTGGACCTGGGAAGTGAACGTGATCCGCTCCGATCAGATCAACGCGTGGTGCATGCCGGGCGGCAAGATCGCGGTCTACACGGGGCTGATCAGCAAGCTGCAGCTCACCGACGACGAGATCGCGGCGGTGGTCGGTCACGAGATCGCGCATGCGCTGCGTGAGCACGCCCGGGAGCGCGCCTCCGAGCAGATGGGCGCCCAGGTGCTGATCGGCGGCGCGGCGATCCTGCTCGGCGGCGGACAGGCTTCGATGGACCTCGGATCGGCCTTCTACAAGGCGTTCTTCGGGCTGCCGAACAGCCGCCTGCACGAAACCGAGGCCGACCGGATCGGCGTCGAGCTGGCCGCACGCGCCGGCTACGATCCGCGCGCCTCGATCACGCTGTGGCAGAAGATGGCGAGCGCTTCCGGCGGCGGCGCCGGGCCCGAGTTCCTCAGCACGCACCCGTCGGCGGAGACGCGCACGCGCGACCTGCAGGTCTACGCGCAGCGGGTGATGCCGCTGTACGAGCAGGCGCGGCGCCGCTAGACAGGAAATCCCGGCGCGCCACGATCGCAGGTCTCGTTCGGCCCGTCGCGTGCCGAGGGGCGGAGCAGGGCCCATGGCATAATTTGCGGATGTCGCTCGCGCCCCGCACCCTCTACGACAAGCTCTGGGACGATCACGTCGTTCGTCAGGAAGACGACGGCACGGCACTGATCTACATCGACCGCCACCTGGTGCACGAAGTGACCAGTCCGCAGGCGTTCGAGGGCTTGAAGCTGTCCGGGCGCAAGCCGTGGCGCGTCGCGGCCAACCTCGCGGTGGTCGATCACAACGTGCCCACGACCGACCGCTCGCAGGGCATCGCCGACCCGATTGCGCGACTGCAGGTCGAGACGCTCGACGCCAATGCGCGCGACTTCGGCATTCCGTACTTCGACATCAACGATCGCCGGCAGGGCATCGTGCACGTGATCGGGCCTGAACAGGGCGCGACGCTGCCGGGCATGACGGTGGTCTGTGGCGACTCGCATACCAGCACCCACGGCGCCTTCGCGTGTCTGGCCTTCGGCATCGGCACGTCGGAAGTCGAGCACGTGCTGGCCACGCAGACGCTGGTGGCCAGGAAGGCAAGGAACATGCTGGTGAAGGTCGATGGCGCGCTCGCCCGCGGCGTCACCGCCAAGGACATGATTCTCGCGGTGATCGGCCGTATCGGCACCGCCGGCGGCACCGGCTACGCGATCGAGTTCGGCGGCTCGGCCGTGCGCGCGCTGTCGATGGAAGGCCGCATGACGATCTGCAACATGGCGATCGAGGCCGGCGCGCGCTCGGGCATGGTGGCGGTCGACGACACCACGCTGAACTACCTGCGCGGTCGCCCGATGGCGCCGGCCGGCGCCGACTGGCCCAAGGCGGTCGAGCACTGGCGCACGCTGCATTCCGATCCCGGCGCCCGCTTCGACCTGGTGATCGAGGTCGACGCCTCGCAGCTCGAGCCGCAGGTGAGCTGGGGCACGTCGCCCGAGATGGTGGCGCCGGTCAGCAACCGGGTGCCCGACCCCGACAGGGAGAAGGATCCGGTTCGACGCGAGGGCATGGAGCGCGCGCTGCAATACATGGGCCTGAAGCCGAACACGCCGATCGGCGACATCCGCATCGACAAGGTGT
>JAHDYE010000167.1 GCA_023383035.1 Burkholderiaceae bacterium
GGTGAAGAACAGCTTGAGCAGCGGCTTCATCCATTCGGGCGCGTGCATCTCGATCAGCAGCGCGATCGCGGCGATCAGCAGCGCATTGTCGGCGAGCGACGAGAAGAACTGCGCCGCCATGATCGTGTAGAACCCGCGCTTCATCGAGGAAGGGCTCGCGTCTCCGTTCGAGTGCCGGTCTTCCACGCGCAGGCGCGCCGAGGCCGGTCTGTCACCACGCCGTGCCGTGCGATCCAGGATCCCGCTGCCGAGCGCGGTCGGTTTATACCATGACCGGGGCGGCGCGCCCCTGTGTATAGTTCACGCGTTCGTCCGCAAGTCCGATGCCGCGCCCGATTCTCGCCACCGTCTCGATCCCCGCGCTGCGCCACAACCTCGCGCTGGCGCGACGCAACGCGCCTGGGCGTTCGGTCTGGGCGGTGGTCAAGGCCGACGGTTACGGGCACGGCCTGGCCAACGCGCTGCGCGGCTTCGCCGCGGCCGACGGGCTGGCGCTGGTCGAGTTCGACGCAGCCGCGCGGCTGCGCCGCGAAGGCTGGCGCGGGCCGCTGCTGATGCTCGAGGGGGCCTTCGACGCCGAGGACGTCGCGCAGGCCGTGCGTGAGCGGCTCGCGCTGGTGGTCCACGAACCCCGGCAGATCGAGTGGCTCGAAGCGCTGCGCGCGCCGGCGGCGATCGACGTGTACCTGAAGTTCAACAGCGGCATGAACCGCCTCGGCTTCGTGCAGCGGGCGTTTCGCGACGCCTGCGAGCGGTTGTCGCGCATCGGCGCGGTCCGCCGGGTCGCGCTGATGACGCATTTCGCCAATGCCGACCTGCCCGGCGGCGCGGTCGAGGCGCTCGAGCGCTTCGAGGCGGCCGCGGCCGGCCTGCCGGGAGCGCGTTCGCTGGCGAACTCGGCCGCCACGCTGCTGCTGCCGTCCGCGCATGGCGATGCGATCCGCCCCGGCATCATGCTGTATGGCGCCACGCCCTGCGACGACCGCGAGGCGCGCTCGTTCGGGCTGCGCGCGGCGATGACGCTGCGCTCGCGCCTGATCGCGGTGCAGACGCTCGGGGCCGGCGACGCGGTCGGCTACGGCTCGACCTTCCGCGCCGAGCGTCCGATGCGCATCGGCGTGGTGGCCTGCGGCTACGCCGACGGCTATCCGCGCCACGCGCCCAGCGGCACGCCGGTGGCGGTCGACGGCATGCTCACCGCTACGGTCGGGCGGGTCGCGATGGACATGCTGATGGTCGATCTCGGGCCGGTGCCGCACGCCGGGCCGGGCGCCGCGGTCGAGCTGTGGGGCGAGACGGTGCCGATCGACGCGGTGGCGCGCGCGAGCGGCACCATCGGCTACGAGCTGATGTGCGCGCTGGCGCCGCGCGTGCCGGTGCGCGTCCTCGACGACGCCCCGGCGCCCTGAACGGCGCGCGACCGTGGCCCGGGACCGGACCCAGCACGTCTGCAGCGAGTGCGGCGGCACGACGGCGAAGTGGCAGGGCCGCTGCCCGCACTGCGGTGCCTGGAACACGCTCGGCGAGGTGCCGGTGGAGGGCCGCGGCGAATCGCATCGCTACCAGTCGCTGGCGCCGACCCACGACGTGGTGCTGCTCGATGCGGTACCGGCCGAGGAGGCCGGACGCATCGCCACCGGCATCGACGAGTTCGATCGCGTGCTCGGCGGCGGACTGGTCGAAGGCTCGGTGGTGCTGATCGGCGGCGATCCGGGCATCGGCAAGTCGACGCTGCTGCTGCAGACCCTGGCGAAGCTGTCGGCCGCGCATCCGGTGCTGTACGTCACCGGCGAGGAATCGGCCTCGCAGGTCGCGCTGCGTGCGCGCCGCCTGGGCGCAGGCGACGCACCCCTGCCGCTGCTGGCCGAGATCGAGCTCGAGCGCATCGTCGCCACGGTGCAGACGCGACGCCCGGCGGTGGTGGTGATCGACTCGATCCAGACGCTCTATTCGGCGCAGCTGCAGTCGGCGCCGGGATCGGTCGCGCAGGTGCGCGAATGCGCGGCGCAGCTCACGCGGCTTTCCAAGCAGCTCGGCGTGACGGTGGTGATGATCGGCCACGTGACGAAGGAGGGCACGCTGGCCGGTCCGCGCGTGCTCGAGCACATGGTCGACACGGTGCTCTACTTCGAAGGCGACACGCATTCGTCGTACCGGCTGGTGCGCGCGTTCAAGAACCGCTTCGGCGCGGTCAACGAGCTGGGCGTGTTCGCGATGACCGATCGCGGCCTGCGCGGCGTCGCCAACCCCTCGGCGCTGTTCCTGTCGCAGCACACCGGCAGCGTGCCCGGCTCGTGCGTGCTGGTCACGCAGGAAGGCTCGCGTCCGCTGCTGGTGGAGATCCAGGCGCTGGTCGATACCGCGCACGTGCCCAATCCGCGCCGGCTGTCGGTGGGGCTGGAGCACAACCGGCTGGCGATGCTGCTGGCGGTGCTGCACCGGCACGCGGGCATCGCGTGCTACGACCAGGACGTGTTCATCAACGCGGTAGGCGGCGTGCGCATCGGCGAACCGGCCGCCGACCTGGCGGTGCTGCTGTCGATCGTCTCGTCGTTGAAGAACCGGGCGCTGCCGCGCGGCCTGGCGGTGTTCGGCGAAGTCGGGCTGGCCGGCGAGATCCGGCCGGCGCCGCGCGGCCAGGAGCGCTTGCGCGAAGCCGGCAAGCTGGGTTTCTCGCGCCTGCTGATCCCGCGTGCCAACGCGCCGAAGCGCGCGAGCGAGGGCGTGGAGACGGTCGCGCTCGACCGCATCGATCAGGCGCTGCAGGCGGCCTGGGGCTAGGGCGTGTTCGCGCCTCGATCGGGCAGGGCATGGCGATCAGGCAACACCTTGCCCGGGTTCAGAATGCCGCGCGGATCGAGCGCCTGCTTGAGCGTCCGCATCAGCGCGATTTCGGCCGCGCTGCGACTGGCGTCGAGGTGACGGCGCTTGATCGCGCCGATGCCGTGCTCGGCCGAAATCGAACCCTGCCAGCGACCCACCATCGCGTAGACGAAGTCCTCGATCTCGGCTTCGGGCTCGGAGATCAGGCCGGTCATGACGCCGATGTGGACATTGGCGTCGGCAGCGTGACCGAAATGCACGGTCTGGGCGCCCGGCCAGCGTTCGCGGATGCCGGCGCGGAGCTCGGCGACGAATTCGCCGAGCTGCCCGGTGGCGACGCTGACGTCGAAGCCCACGTGCCCCGGCAGCAGCTGGCGCAATTCGCCCGACGCATCGCGCACACGCCACAATGCCTCGCGCTGTGCCATCGATTGGGCCACGATCGCGTCGGCGACGATCCCCTGTTCGATCGCCTGCGCCAGCAGCGCCTCGAAGACTTCGGCGTCGCGCTGCGGATCGAAGCCCATCGACTCGATCAGCACGTAGGCGGCGGCGCCCGGCGGCAGGGGCCGGTCGAGGCCGGCCACACGGCTGGTCACCAGCTCGTAGAAGTCGGGCCACATGACTTCGAAGGCCGACAGGGAATCGCCCAGGCCGTTGCGCGCCGCAAGCAGCAGGCCCAGCGCCTGTTCGTAGCTGCCCACCGCGCACAGCGCGGTGGCCACGCTGGTGGGCTGCGGGTACAGGCGCAGCACGAGCCTGGTGATGACGCCGAGCGTCCCTTCGCTGCCGATGAACAACTGCTTCAGGTCGTAGCCCGCGTTGTTCTTCAGCATCTTGTTCAACTGGCTGATCACGGTGCCGTCGGGCAGCACGACTTCGATGCCCAGCACCTGTTCGCGCGCCATGCCCCAGCGCAGCACGCGATTGCCGCCCGCGTTGGTCGACACGTTGCCGCCGATCTGGCAGGAACCGCGGCCACCGATGTCCAGTGCGAAGAACAACCCGGTATCGCGCGCAGCGTCCTGGATCGCCGCCAGCGTCGTGCCGGCCCAGGCGGTCACGCTCGCCGACGCGGTATCGACTTCGATGATGCCCGTCATGCGTTCCAGCGACAGCACCACGCAGCCGGCCACCGGTGTGGCGCCGCCGGCCAGCCCGGTGCGGCCGCCTTGCGGCACTACCGGCGTGGCGTGCGCATGACAGATCGCCAGCACGCGCGACACCTGCTCGGTGCTCGCCGGCCGCGTCACCGCGAGGATGCTGCCCGGCGCCGCCGCCAGCATCCAGTCGTGCAGATAACGCGCATCGATGTCGTTGCCGACCAGCAGGCCGTTGCCGTCCAGGGCGTCGCGCAGTTCGCGCAGCAAACCTTCGTCGTCTCTCGTCATGGGCTGCTCCGTTCACCGAGGCGGCGTGTCGCGCCACGGCGCGCCGGGTGTCGAACCGTGTCGCGGCGGGTTGAGATCGTGGCGGAGTTCAGTATATGATGTTGTGAACACAACGATCAAGCGGGCATCCGCGTCGCCTTGTCCAGGATGCGGGCCGATGCGGCTCGCGGCGCCGTGTTCGTGGTCGTCGTGAACCGCGCGTCCCGCCGTGTTCCAGGAGAGATCAGTGTCCGGATCGATATCCCCTTCGCTGCCCGCATTCGAGCCGTATCGGGCCGCCGTCGTACAGGCCGCACCCGAATACCTCGATTTGCCCCGCTCGGTCGACAAGGCGATCGCCCTGATCGAAGCGGCGGCGCGCAACGGCGCGCGCCTGGTGGCGTTTCCGGAGCTGTGGCTGCCCGGCTACCCGTGGTGGCTGTGGCTGGCGCCGCCGGTGTGGGCGGCCGTCACCGGGACGGGCGCGGAGTATGCCCGCCAATCACTGAGCTACGACTCGCCGCTGGCCGCCAGGCTGGTCGAGGCCGCGCGTAGCCATCGCATTTTCGTCTCGATGGGCCTGTCGGAACGGGAGCACGGTAGTCTGTACATCGCGCAGTGGCTGATCGGCGACGACGGCGGCTCGATCGCGCGGCGCCGCAAGCTCAAGCCCGGCGCCGCCGAGCGGTCGATGTTCGGTGAAGGCGATGGCCGCGACCTGCGCGTCGACGCCACGTCGATCGGCCGCATTGGAGCGCTGTGCTGTGCCGAGCATCGTGCGCCGCTGTTCAAGCATGCATTGCACGCGCAGCACGAACAGATCCATGTCGCGGCCTGGCCCAGCTTCTCGATCTACCAACCGTTCTCGCCGGGGCAGAGTGCCGAGGTCAACCTGGCGATCAGCCGCGTCCATGCCGCGGAGGGAGGCTGCTACGTGCTGGCGCCCAGCTCGCCGGTGACGCCGGCGATGCGTGCCAGGGTTTGCGATCACGACGACAAGGCGCGGTTGCTGGCGCTCGGCGGCGGCCATGCGATGGCTTTCGGCCCGCATGGCAATGCCTTGTGCGAAGCGCTGGCCCCCGACGAGGAGGGGCTGCTCTACTGCGACATCGACGTGGCCGAGCTGGCGGCGGCCAAGCGCGGCTACGATGGCGTCGGGCATTCGGCGCGGCCCGACGTGGCGCGCCTGCTGGTCGAACGCGGCGGTCACGGCGATCGCGCGGTGTCCCCTCCGCCGCGCGAGGCCGAAACGGCCTCCCAGGCCAGGAACTGCGGAGACGGCGATGGCTGCTGAACGCAAACGTGCCGCGCCTTCCGGCAGCCGGTCCGTGAAGAAGCCGACCGGGGGGGTCGACGTCACGCGGCACCTGACCTACAAGCTGTTCGCGCTGACCAATTCGCTGAGCCGTTCGGCGGCGCGCGATTTCGCTGCCGACGTCGACCTGACCGTGCCCGAGTGGCGGGTGCTCGCCACGCTGGGCAGCCGCGGCGAGATGTCGCTGGCCGGGCTCACGCGTGTGCTGGCGGTCGACAAGGGCTGGATCAGCCGCGTGGTGGCCCGGCTGGAAGCTCGCAAGCTGGTGTCGCGCGCCCCCGATCCCGAAGACGAACGGCTGTTTTCCCTGACGCTGACGCGCGCGGGTGCCGAGCTGCATCTGAAGGGTTCGACCGTGTCGATCCTGCGGCAGAAGCGACTCGAATCGGCCTTGTCGAAAGACGAGCTGGACACGCTGTATGCGGCACTCGAGAAGCTGCAGGCTCGTGCCGATGCGATGGAAGCGCAATCGGACGCCGGAGTGCCGAAGTGAAGCTCGACGACGAGCAGCTCGCGATGCAGCGCGGCGCGGCCGGCCCTGCGGCGCAATGGGCGATCGGGCAGCAGATCGAAGTCGGGCGCTTCTTCGGTGCCGAACGGCTGATACCGGTCGGCTCCGTGCTGGCGGGCGCCGAGATCGGCATCACCGGGCTTTCGGGCCTGGCGTTGCTCGAGAAGCTCGCCGGAGACGGCGCGCGCGTGCGCGTGCCCTCGCTGACGGGCGCATGCAGTCTCGACTTCGATCGCTGGTCGGAGTTCCGCCTGCCGATCGCCCAGTACGCGGCCGAGCGCCGGCTGCACGATGCGCTGCGGCGCATGGGCTTCATCGACACGTCCACCTGCATCAACTATCAATCGGTGACGCCGCCGCGCTTTCGCGAGCATCTGGCCTGGGGCGACACCGGCGCGGTCGCGTTCGCCAATTCGACTGCGGGCGCGCGTTCGAACTACGAAGGGGGGCCCGCCTCGATTGCCGCCGCATTGACCGGGCTGGTCCCCGAATACGGCTTCCATCTGCGGCGCCACCGCTTCGCCAGCCGTCTCTACGAAGTCTCGACACCGCTGCGTGGCACCAGCGACTGGAGCGCGCTGGGAGCATGGATCGGCGCCGATGTGATGGACTACCGGACGGTGCCGGCCGTGCTCCTGCATGACTCGGCGCCATCGATCGACGAGTTGAAGCACTGTCTCGCGGCCGCGGCCAGCTTCGGCTCGCTGGCGATGATGCACCTGATCGGCGCCACGCCCGAGGCGCCCACGCCCGAAGCCGCCTTCGGCGACACGCCGGTTCCGGTGCCGCGCCGCATCGACCGCGCGGCGATCGATGGGGTCTACCAGGGCTTCGCGGGCGAGGGCGGCAAGGTCGATCTGGTCGTATTCAGCGCCCCGCAGCTATCGCTGCAGGAGGCGGCCGACATCGTCGAGCGGCTGCGAGGACGGCACGTCGCCGCAGACACCCGTCTGATCGTCACGGTGAACCATCAGGTGCAGGCCGAGTTCGAACGCCTGGGCTACGCACGGCGGCTCGCCGAAAGCGGCGGCGAGTTGCTGGCAGGCACCTGCTTCTACGTCATGGCGCCGGCGCTGGTGCGCGAGCAGTTCGGCTTTCGTCATCTGGTGACGCCGTCCTGCAAGCTGGCCAATATTCTCGGCGGCGCCGGCTATCGGCCGGCATTGCGGTCGGTCGACGAATGCGTCGATGCCGCCGTGACCGGTGTCCTGCCCTGAGCTGCGCCGCGACATGCCAACGATCGACCACGATATCGGCGGCACCGGGGCCGCCATCGAATGCGCGGCCGCACTCGGCCAGCCCTGCGAAGGGCGGCTGCTCGTGTCGCGGCACGGTTTCAACGCCCGCTACGATCTGGATCTGGGCTCGGGCACCTTCAGCCGGCCCGGGCACGATCTGTATGGCCGCAGTCTGGCCGGTCGCATCTTCGTGTTTGCCGGCCCCAAGGGAGGCATCGCCACGTCGTGGGCGCTCGATGCGCTCGCGCAACGCAAGCTGGCACCGCTCGGTTTGATCTGCCAACAGGTCAACCCGGTTCTGGTGCAGGGCGCGGCGCTGGCCGGCATTGCGCTGCTCGCCGGCTACGCGCCGGAGCAGGCCGCCCGCCTCGTCGACGGCGCACGCGTGCGTCTCGATCCGCAGCGGCGACGCATCGTCATGCTCGCCTGATGTTCCCGGCGTCGTTGCCGATCCGGTGCCCGGTGCTTGACAT
>JAHDYE010000168.1:0-6736 GCA_023383035.1 Burkholderiaceae bacterium
CCCCCCCCGGGCGCGGGCCGCCCCCCCGCCCCGCGCCGGCCGGGGGCGGCGCGCCGGGCGCGCGCGGCGCCGCGCGCGAGCTGGTCGACCGCATTGCCACGGCGCTGTTCTGGACCCTGGTGGGCGTGTCGCTGCTGGGCGTGCTCGCTTCGCCGGCGCTGGTATGGGCGATCGCCTCGGGCCTGCGCGCGCAGCCCGAGGCATTCGCCGCGGCAGTGGTCATGACGCGCTGGATGTTCCCGTACATCCTGTTCGTGTCGCTGGTCGCGCTGGCAGCGGGCATCCTGAACACCTGGCGGCGCTTCGCCGTTCCGGCATTCACGCCGGTGCTGCTGAACCTGTGCTTCATCGGCGCGGCGCTCGGGCTGTCGAAGTACTTCGACCCGCCGGTGTACGCGCTGGCCGCCGGCGTCGTGCTGGGCGGCATCGCGCAGCTGGCGATCCAGATCCCGGCGCTGCACCGCATCGGCATGCTGCCGCGCATCGGGCTGAACCTGCGCGCGGCGTTCGCCGATCCGCACACGCGCCGCGTGCTCGAGCTGATGGCGCCGGCGGTGCTGGCGGTGTCGGTCGCGCAGATCAGCCTGGTGATCAACACGCACATCGCGTCCCGGCTCGCGCCGGGCAGCGTGTCGTGGATCTCGTATGGCGATCGCCTGATGGAGTTCCCCACCGCCCTGCTCGGCGTGGCGCTGGGCACCGTGCTGCTGCCGACGCTGGCACGGGCGCGCAGCAGCGGCAACGATCACGAATACAGCGCGTTGCTCGACTGGGGCCTGCGGCTGTGCGTGCTGCTGGCGCTGCCCTGCATGGTGGGGCTCGCACTGATGGCCGAGCCGCTCACCGCGCTGCTGTTCCACTACGGCCGCTTCACCGCGCACGACGTCGCCATGACGCGCGTGGCAGTGGCCGGCTATTCGCTCGGTCTGATCGGCCTGATCGCGATCAAGGTGCTGGCACCCGGGTTCTACGCGCAGCAGGACGTACGCACGCCGGTGAAGATCGCCCTCTTCGTGCTCGTCAGCACGCAGTTGCTGAACCTGGTCACCGTGCCGTGGCTCGCCCATGCCGGTCTGGCGGTATCGATCTCGGTCGGCGCGCTGGTCAACGCCGGTCTGCTGCTGCGCGGCCTGTGGCAGCGTCGCGCCTGGCAGCCCACTCCCGGCTGGCCGAAGTTTCTCGGCCAGACGATGGCAGCCGCGATCCTGATGGCAGCCGGCCTGGCGGCGAGCGTGCCGCGCTTCGACTGGACGGCGATGCAGGCGACGCCATTCACCCGCATCGGCCTGACGCTCGGGCTGGTGGCGGCGGGCGCGCTGGTCTACTTCGTCGCGCTGCTGGTCTTCGGGGTGCGCCCGCGGCAATTCACCAGCCGGCCACGGCAACCCGATCGATGACTTGCGCGGCCGGCGCGAAAGCGCCGATCCTTGGAATTCCCGTCTGGAGCGCCTCACCATGCAGATCACGTTCATCGGCGGCGGCAACATGGCCGCCGCCCTCATTGGCGGCATGATCGCCCGCGGCACCCCTGCTGCGTCGGTGCGCGTGATCGAGCCGGTGCAAGCCCAGCGTGACGCGCTGCACCGGCGCTTCGGCGTGAGCACCTTCGCGCAGGCGCACCGCGAAGCGCTCGGCGGCGCCGATCTGGTGGTCGTCGCGGTCAAGCCGCAGCAGATGCGCGAAGCGCTGATGCCGCTCGCGACGCTGGTGCGCGACGCGCTGGTGGTGAGCGTCGCGGCAGGCATCCGGGCGCGCGACATGTCGCGCTGGCTCGGCGGGCATCGCCGCATCGTGCGCGCCATGCCCAACACGCCGGCGCTGATCGGCATGGGCGTCACCGGCCTGGCAGCGCTGGCCGGCGTGGACGAGGCCGATCGTGCGACGGCCGAGCACGCGCTCGGCGCGGTCGGCCCCACCGTGTGGGTCGACGACGAGTCGCTGCTCGACGCGGTGACCGCGGTGAGCGGCAGCGGCCCCGCCTATGTCTTCCTGCTCATGGAGGCGATGCAGGAGGCCGCGCTCGCGCTCGGCCTCGATGCCGCGCAGGCCCGCACGCTGACGCTGAACACCGTGGCCGGCGCCGCCCAGCTGGCGCTGCGTTCGGACGAGCCGCCGGCCACGCTGCGCGAGCGGGTGACATCGAAGGGCGGCACTACCGCCGCGGCGCTCGCGGTGCTGGAAGCCGGCGGCCTGCGCGATCTGATGGCCCGCGCGCTCGCGGCCGCGCAACGCCGCAGCGTAGAGATGGGCGACGAGTTCGGGCGCGACGACTGACGTGGTGCGCGCGGCGCGCGCCGCGCCCTTCAACCGCGCGCCAGCAGGTCGACGGCGACGCCCGCGAACACCGCGGCGCCGAACCAGTTGTTGTGGTTGAACGCGCGAAAGCACCCGGCGCGGCTGCGCTCCCGGATCAGCCCGAAGTGGTAGAGCGCGATCGCCGCGGCGCCGGCGAGCCCTGTGTAGTACGGCCAGCCCAGGCCCTCGATGTGCCCGACGAGCGCCAGCAGCGCGAGCGTGATCGCATAGCAGATCATCACCGCGGCCACGTCATGGCGACCGAAGGTGATCGCCGCCGTACGGATGCCGATCCTCAGATCGTCGTCGCGATCGACCATCGCGTACTCGGTGTCGTAGGCCAGCGCCCAGAACACGTTCGCCGCGAGCATCGTCCATGCCGCCGGGGGCAGCTCGTGGCGCACCGCCGCGAACGCCATCGGAATGCCGAAGCCGAACGCGATGCCCAGGTAAGCCTGCGGCAACGCCAGAAAACGCTTGGTGAACGGATAGCTCGCCGCCAGGAACGCGGCCACCACCGCCAGCGCCCAGACCATGCGGTTCATCGGCAGGACCAGCAGCAGCGCGAGCAACGACAGCACGACGAACAGCGCGACCGCCTCCCACGGCTCGATCGCCCCGGCAGTCAGCGGGCGTTCGCGCGTGCGCTCGACGTGCCGGTCGAAATCGCGATCGGCCCAGTCGTTGATCGCGCAACCCGCCGAGCGCATCAGCAGCGTGCCCAGCGCGAAGGCGAACAGCAGGTACGGTTCGGGCCAGCCGCGCGCGGCAATGAACAGCGCGGCCAGCGTGGGCCACAGCAGCAGCAGCGTTCCGATCGGGCGGTGCATGCGCACCAGCCGCCAGTACAGCGCCGCCCTGTGCCGCAGGCCGGCCAGCCGCGGGGCCTCGGCGCGCGCCGTCATCACGATCGGCCCGGCGCGGCGATCCGGCGCGTGCGATCCCGCATCACCGGCTCCGGGCCGCAGCCGCGACGTCCGGCTGTGCGGACTTTGCCGATCTCGACCGCTTCGGCTGCGTGGCGACGGGTTGGCCGACGAAGCGCTGCACATGGCCGGCGCTGCCGACGACCAGCCCGGCCTCGCGCAGCCGCCGCAGCTTTGCCTCGCCGATGCCGCGCACGCGCCGGCCGAGGTCATCCAGATCGGAGAACGGCCGCTCGCGGCGCGCTTCGACGATGCGCGCGGCGAGCGCCGGGCCGATCCCGCGCATTGTCTCGAGCTCGGCCGCGGTGGCGCGATTGGCATCGAGCGCCAGCGCCGGCGCGGCAAGCGCCCAGGCCAGCGCGAACGCCGCGATGCCGCGCAGCGCGCCGGCGCCTCTCATGCGAACAGCTCCTGCGGCGTGACCGCGGCTGTGCCGAGCTTGCCGACCACGATGCCGGCCGCGCGATTGGCCAGCTCGACCGCCTCGATGATCGACCTGCCGGCGGCGATCATCGAGGCCAGCACCGCCACCACCGTGTCGCCGGCGCCGGACACGTCGTAGACCTCGCGCGCCTGAGCGGGCACGTGCAGCACGCCATCGTCGGAGAACAGCGTCATGCCTTCCTCCGAGCGGGTGAGCAGCAGCTGCCGCACGTCGAGCGAGCGCCGCAGCGCCTGCGCCCGCGAAGCGAGATCGTCCTCGTCGCGCCAGCTGCCCACCACCTGGCGCAGCTCGGCCCGGTTCGGCGTCAGCAGCGTGACGCCGGCGTAGCGCGCGTAATCGTCGCCCTTGGGGTCGGCGATGACGACGCGCCCGGCTTTGCGCGCCAGCGCGACGATGCGCTCGATCTGCGCGAGCACGCCCTTGCCGTAATCGGAGAGCACCACTACATCGGCCTTCCCGATCGCGCCGCGCGTCGCCTCGAGCGTACGTGCCAGCATCGCGGCAGCCGGTGCCTGCTCGAAGTCCACCCGCAGCAGCTGCTGCTGGCGGCCGATCACGCGCAGCTTGATCGTCGTGGCGAACTGCGGATCGTGCGCGGCCCTCAGCTCGATGCCGTGCTGGCGCGCCAGCGCCTCGACGCGCTGGCCGGGCTCGTCGTCGCCGAGGACTCCCACCAGCGTGGTGCGCACGCCCAGCGCCGCGGCGTTGTAGGCGACGTTGGCCGCACCGCCCAGCCGCTCGTCGCTGCGGGTGACGTGCACCACGGGCACCGGCGCTTCGGGCGAAATGCGCTGCACGTCGCCGAACCAGTAGCGATCGAGCATCAGGTCGCCGACCACCAGGATGCGGGCGCGGGAGAAATCGATGCGTGTGTCCTGCGCGGCAGCGCGGGAACCGGATTCAGCCACGTTCGAGCTCCTCGCTGCGTTTCGGCGCATAGGTATCCCAGCGGTTGCAGCCCGGGCATTGCCAGTAGAACTGCCGCGCCTTGAAGCCGCAGTGCCCGCAGACGTAGCGCGACAGCCTGCGTGCCTGTTCACGGATCAGCCGCTGCGCGAGTTCGATCTCGGAGCGCGCGCTGTCCTGCAGCAGCTCCGACTTCATCTCCAGCAGCTTCTCCAGGCCCAGCAGGGACGGAGATGCCCTCAGCGCCTGCTCGGCCCAGGCCACCGCCGACGCGCGGCCATCGCGCTCGGCGCGCGCGGCCGCGAGCGCCGCGAACGCGTCGATCGACGGATGGTCGCGGTACGTGGCTTCGAGCGCATCCATCCCCTCGTCGCGCCGCCCCAGCGCGGCGAACGCCGCCAGCCAGCCCGACGCCACCAGTCCGAGCCAGGCCGGACTGTCGCGTTCGACGCCGCGCCAGGCCTCGATCGCCGCCGCATGGTCGCCCTCGGCGGCCGCCACCTCGCCGCGCAGCAGTCGTGGGCGCGGATGACCCCGATCGGCCTGTGCGGCCTGGTCGAGCTCGCGTCGCGCGACCTCGAACCGCGCCGACCCGCCGCTTGCCAGTGCGCGCGCGGCCAACTCGCAGCGGAAATGCGCGATCTCGCGCGACAGGTTTTCGCCCTGGTCGCGCTGCAGGCGCCCCGCCAGCTCGATCGCCAGCGGCCAGTCGCGCACCATCTGCGCGATCTCCAGCCGGTGATGGAGCGCCGCCGCGCCGTACCGCGTCGCCTCGAGCCGGTTGAACGCGTCCTCGGCGCGGTCGAGCAGGCCCGCCTTCAGGTAGTCCTGTCCCAGCTCGAACAGCGCATGCTCGCGCTCCGATGCGTCGAGGTCGCGCCGCTCGGCGAGGTTCAGGTGCACGCGGATCGCGCGATCGGTTTCGCCGCGACGGCGAAACAGGTTGCCCAGCGCGAAGTGCAGATCGATGGTTTCGGGATCGAGCCGCACCACCTCGATGAACGCGTCGACGGCCTTGTCGGACTGCTCGTTGAGCAGGAAGTTGAGCCCGCGGAAATAGGCGTCGGGCAGGCCGCCACCGTCGCCGCCGCGACCGTCGCGGCCGAGCCTCGCCTCGTGCCGGGCCGCGAACCAGCCCAGGCCGAAGAACAGCGGGATCGCCAGCAGCCACCAGGCCTCGAACTCGAGCATCGGCACGGCGGTCAGACGCCCAGCCCGATCGACGAACCCGGCGTGCCTTCGTGCACCGGCGAGGCGGCTGCCGGCGTGCTCGCCGGGGCCGCAGGCGCCGGCCGGGTGGCATGGCGCAGTTCCTTGGTGAGATTGGCGATCTCGCGCCGCTGGCGAAACAGCGATGGCACCGCGCCGAGCAGGCCCAGCACCACGCCTGCGGCGAGAAAGATCAGCAGGAACACCACCAGCGGAGCCCGCCAGACGAGGTCGCCCGGCAGGAAACGCAACTCGACCGTCGTCGTGTTCGACAGGGCGAATCCCAGGGCCAGCAGGAACAGCAGCAGGTTGAACAGCCAGGTGAGGATACGCATCGGAAACTCCGCCGGGCAAGCGACACGGCGCTATTCTGACCGAGTGCCGGCGCGCCGTCGCCGACGCCGCTTCGGCCTTGTGTCCGCAACGGGTGGCCGAGGCTCCGGTTCGCAGGACGAGCCGACCGGGCGCCGGCCCGGATCGATCAGGGGACGTCCTTGCCCGGTCCGGCGTCGACGCGCTCGCGCAGCTCCTTGCCCGGCTTGAAATGCGGCACCCGCTTCTCGGGAACCAGCACCTTCTCGCCGGACTTGGGATTGCGTCCCACACGCGGCGGGCGGTGCGACAGCGCGAAACTGCCGAACCCGCGGATCTCGATGCGCCGGCCGAGGGCCAGCGTCCGGGCCATCGCGTCGAGAATCGTCCGCACGGCGAACTCCGCGTCCTTGGCGACCAGTTGCGGATACCGCTCGGCGAGCCGCGCGATCAGCTCCGACTTGGTCATCGTCGGGTGGTTGGCATCACCCCCGAAACCGTCTTCCCCCAGCTGGAAGCCCATCTGCTCCTTCCGCCTGTACCGGGCCCGGCCGCACCACGGATCGATCCGGCGGCGGGGGGGGGGGGCGGGGGGGGGGGGCGCGGGGGGGGGGGGGGGGGGGGGGGGGGGGGGGGGGGGGGG
>JAHDYE010000168.1:6820-7721 GCA_023383035.1 Burkholderiaceae bacterium
TTCGCCTTCCTTCAGGTGGTTGCGCGCGTCTTCCACCCGGTCGCGCGAGATCTCCGACGCACGCAGGTAGCCTTCGACGTCGCTGCCCAGGTCGATCAACGCGCCCTTCGGATCGACGCTGCGGACGATGCCCTTGACCACCGCCCCCTTCTCGTGGGTGGCCGCGTAGTTGTTGAACGGATCACCTTCCAGCTGCTTGATGCCCAGCGAGATGCGCTCGCGCTCGGTGTCGATCGCCAGCACCATGGCCTCGACCTCGTCGCCCTTCTTGAAGTTGCGCACCGCCTCTTCGCCGGCCGCGTGCCACGACAGGTCGGACAGATGCACCAGCCCGTCGATGCCCCCGGGCAGGCCGATGAACACGCCGAAGTCGGTGATCGACTTGATCGTGCCGCGCACCTTGTCGCCCTTGCGGTGGTTGTCGGCGAACTCCTCCCACGGGTTCGGCCGGCACTGCTTCATGCCGAGCGAGATCCGGCGGCGATCCTCGTCGATCTCCAGCACCATCACCTCGACCTCGTCGCCGAGCGCGACGATCTTGCCGGGGTTGACGTTCTTGTTGGTCCAGTCCATCTCGGAGACGTGCACCAGCCCCTCGATGCCGGGCTCGATCTCGACGAACGCGCCGTAGTCGGTGATGTTCGTGATCTTGCCGAACATCCGCGTGCCCTGCGGATAGCGCCGGCCGATGCCGACCCAGGGGTCGTCGCCGAGCTGCTTGACGCCGAGCGAGACGCGGTTCTTCTCCTGGTCGAACTTGAGGACCTTGGCGGTGACCTCCTGGCCCACCTGCAGCACTTCGGACGGATGGCGGACGCGCCGCCACGCCATGTCGGTGATGTGCAGCAGGCCATCGATGCCGCCGAGGTCGATGAAGGCGCCGTAGTCGGTGATGTTCTTG
>JAHDYE010000169.1 GCA_023383035.1 Burkholderiaceae bacterium
CCGCGAGTCGCCGGTCAACGCGATCTGGGAAGGCAGCGGCAACGTGCAGTGCCTCGACGTGCTGCGCGCGATGCACAAGACGCCGGCGGTGGTCGGCGCGTACTTCGCGGAAGTTACGAAGGCGCGCGGCGCCAACGCGACGCTCGACCGCTACGTCGAGACGCTGCGCAAGGAGTTCGGCGACCTGCAGGACATGGAGTATCGCGCGCGCGACGTGGTCGACCGGATGGCGCTGTCGCTGCAGGCCGCGCTGCTGGTGCAGCACGCGCCGGCGCCGGTTGCCGACGCGTTCTGCGCGTCGCGCCTGGCCGCCAGCGGCCATCACAACTACGGGGCGCTTCCGCGCGGCGTGGACTGCGGCGCCATCATCGCGCGCGCCACGCCGAAGGCGTAGCGGCGAAGGCACGGCGCCCGGTCCGCGCAACGGACCGATGCGCGCCGTCCCTACCGCGACCGTCTTGGCCGCGCCGTGAACTCGATGATGTGTTCTGGTGGCATCTGCTGGCGCGGGTAGCTTCGCGCCGCCCTTCGGCAGTCGAAGTACCAGCGGACTACTGCGGCGGAGGAAGGTACGCTCTTGCCAGGATGCCTTGAGCAAGCGGCCTCATGGACCTCGCAAGATCTCGCCCCCACGTCATCGCTGCGCCTTCATCGGAGACCTCGGTGCTTGGAAGAAAGGCATTCGTGGCTACGAATCCGTTGTGACCGTACTTTGCGTAGCCGACTTCGAAGTACATCGGCGAAGTCGTTAGTTTTTGCGACTGCGCCCACGCGAGCGCGACCGCGAGATGATTGCTGTCTTGGGGTATGAGAGCATTGATTCGGCGAACGTACAAGCATTCGGGAAGGTCAAAATTGTTCCCTAGTTTTTCGATCCGCGCCTCCGGAACCTTGCAGGGGTCCACCCCCCACGACTGAAGGCCGTCATGGCTTCCAGAGCTCGCGGAGACAACAACTACCCGTCCCAATGCGTCGCCTCGCGCCTCTGCAGCAACCGTCGTCGCAGCTTTCACTTCTCGTACATTGATCGCCGAATACGTTCCCGTAGTAGTGCTCGGCGACATGGATGCAAGGATCTGTGCGTCCTTCCGGCTCAATTGAATCCACTCTCCGTCACCGAGGGAAACTGTGCGTGTTCCGATCGAAATATCGTTGCCGGGGACTCTGGGAATCGACGGATCAATGGCGACGCCGGCAGTCTTTTGTCTCCCATCCTGAGATGCAACGTTCGCAGTGCTGGAAGTAGCGACCAGGTTGCGCGAGCATTTTTTTTGTACGGCCGCCTGCTGCAGCGCCTCATACTCCCCTTTGATTCGCGCGTACTCGGCTTCCTGTTGTTTGGTGCCGCCAAGCGCGAATAGGGCCGGCCAGAAAAGGATCAGGCCGACGCCCATGATCGCTTTGTCGTTCGACGCCGCTTCGTCAAGGCGACCGCCTAGCTGGTGAACACGCTGCTCGAGGCGGCGAGTCTCCGAAATGATCTGCTCACAGTCGTAGGATTGGTACTGCAGCGGAGACACGTATGCGGACGAAACGTCTGCAGATGACGTTGCGCACCCCGTCACGACCATGGATGCCGACACGACGAGACACGTGAGCTTCCGCATTTTTCCCCCAATTGAAGATAGATAGACGATCCTTCTTGTGATCGGATCATCGGACATGGGGGAGAACTCGAACAGCAAAGACTTCACATTGTTGCTTTTTTGTGACGTCCTCTGATTCAGAGCTCGCCTAGCCGTGGGCGCTGGTGGCGCACCAGCGCATTCGTCGTCCGCGTGAGTTCGCGAAGCCTTGCGCCAGCGCCCACCCTTGAAGCCGTTTATCTTCGCGCGGGCCGTGTCGAACGCGGCGCAGCGGGCCTCGCGGCCCGGGCGCCGCGGTTTCAGGCCACCACGGGCACCGCAGCCGCGCGCGCCAGCGCCACGCGGCTGGCGATGTGCGCCAGCGCCTCGTCCACCTGGTCGATCAGGATCAGGCACAGGTCGCCCGGTTCCAGCCGGGCCAGCGCGGTGTCGATGGCCACGAACTCGCCGCGGATCTCGTGCACGGCGCGCGCGCGCCGTGCGCCCGCCAGGCCCTGACGCAACAGCGCCAGCACTTCGCCGTCGCCGCGGCCGCGCTGGCACTGGTCTTCGTACAGGACCACCTCGTCGAAGGCCTGGCCGAGGATCTCGGTCTGGCGCCGGATGTCTTCGTCGCGCCGGTCGCCGGCGCCGCTGATCACCACGCTGCGGCGCCTGGCCGGCATCGCCTCGATCGCCCGCGTGAGCGCGGCGATCGCGTCGGGGTTGTGGCCATAGTCGGCGATCACGGTGGCGCCGCGGTGATCGAAGACGTTGAAGCGCCCCGGCACCGTCTGTGCATCGCTGACGAAGCTGCGCATGCCGGCGCGGATCGCGTGCCAGTCCAGGCCGAGCGCCCACGCCGCGCCGACCGCAGCCATTGCGTTCTCCACCTGGAAGGCGATCGTGCCGGCGCGGCTGATCGCGATGTCGCGGAAGGCGATGCGCCGCTCCGAATCACCCTGCGCCGCGACGATCGCGTCGCGGTCGACGTACACGACGCGATGGCCCTGCGCGCGATGCGTGGCCATCAGCGGCAGCGTGGCGTCGGCCGCGAAGAACGTGACCGAGCCGGGGCACGAGGCCGCCATCGCGGCCACGATCGGGTCGGCGGCATTGAGCACCGCGACGCCGTCGGGCGCGACGTTCTGCACGACCACGCGCTTGAGCACCGCGAGGTCTTCGACACTGGTGATGAAGTTCAGGCCGAGATGGTCGCCGACGCCGATGTTGGTCACCACCGCCACCTTGCAGCGATCGAAGCCGAGCCCCTCGCGCAGCAGGCCGCCGCGCGCCGTCTCGAACACCGCGGCATCGACGTGCGGATGGAGCAGCACGTTGCGCGCGCTGCGCGGCCCGCTGCAGTCGCCGGTATCGATGCAGTCGCCGTTCACGAACACGCCGTCGGTGTTGGTCATGCCGACGCGCAGGCCGGTTCCGGCGATCAGGTGCGCGATCAGCCGCACGGTGGTGGTCTTGCCGTTGGTGCCGGTGACCGCGACCACCGGAATGCGGCCGTCGTTGCCTTCGGCGAACAGCGTGTCGATGATCGCTTCGCCTACCGGGCGGCCCTTGCCGTACGACGGCGCGATGTGCATGCGCAGGCCCGGCGCTGCGTTGACCTCGACGATGCCGCCACCCTGTTCCTCGAGCGGCCGCCCGATGTTCTCGCAGACGACGTCCACGCCGCAGATGTCCAGCCCCACGGTCTGTGCCGCTTCGATCGCGCGTGCGGCGATCTCCGGATGCACGTCGTCCGTCACGTCGGTGGCGGTGCCGCCGGTGCTCAGGTTGGCGTTGTGACGCAGCAGCACGCGCGCACCGCGCGGCGGGATCGACTCGGCGGTGTAGCCCTGCTTGGCGAGCTGCGTCGCCGCGAGCTCGTCCAGGCGGATGCGCGTGAGCGGCGTGGCGTGGCCCTCGCCGCGGCGCGGGTCCAGGTTCACTTCGTCGACCAGCTCGCGCACCGTGTGGAGGCCGTCGCCGATCACGTGCGCCGGGTCGCGGCGCGCGGCAGCGACCAGCCGGCCGCCGACCACCAGCGCACGGAAGTCGTGGCCCGGAATGAAGCGCTCGATCAGGATGTCGGAGCTGATTTCCGCGGCCGCGGCCCAGGCCGCCTCGAGGTGCTCGCGCGTCTCGACGTTGACCGATACGCCCTTGCCCTGGTTGCCGTCGCGCGGCTTGACGACCACCGCACCGCCGAGCGCCTCGAACGCCGCGAGGGCATCGTCGAGATCGTTCACCGCGCGCCCGATCGGCACCGGCACGCCGGCCGCGCGCAGCAGCTGCTTGCTCAGTTCCTTGTCCTGCGCGATCTGTTCGGCGATCGCGCTGGTGGCGTCGATCTCGGCCGCCTGGATGCGGCGCTGCCGGCAGCCCCAGCCGAACTGCACCAGGCTGCCTTCGGTCAATCGGCGATAGGGAATGCCGCGTGCGACTGCGGCCTGCACGATCGAGCTCGTGCTCGGCCCCATGCGGATGTCCTCGTCCAGCTCGCGCAGCCGCGCGAGCGCATCGGCCAGGTCGAAGCCGGTGTCATCGAGCGCTGCGCGGCACAGGGCTTCGGCCAGCTCGAGCGCGAAACGGCCGACCGCCTCCTCGGTGTATTCGAACACCACCTGGTACACGCCGGATTCGGTGGTCGGCGTGGCGAGCGCGAAGCTGACCGGGCAGCCAGCCTGCGCCTGCAGCGCCAGCGCCGCGGTGGCCAGCACGTGCGCCAGCGAATCGGCTTCGCGATGGCCCAGCGGATGCAGCGGACCGATCCCGGGGAAACGCGCGCGCAGGCGGGTTTCGAAACCGGGCAGATCGTCGATGCAGCGCTCGGCCTGCTCGCAGGTCGCGATTGCCTCGATCGCGGTGCGCCGGCTCCACAGGTTCGGACCGCGCAGCGCGCGGATGCGGGAGATCTTCATGGCGGATGGATGGTTGACGGCGCGATCAGACGAGGGCGGTGGCTGCAGCGGCTGCACCGTGCGTCGCACACAGCTTTTCGATGCCGGCACCGATCAGGTCGGGCGCGATGCCGAGCGCCCAGGCGCACGCGACGGCGGCGAGCAGGTCGTCGAGCCGCAGGCCGCCCGTTTCGCCGGCATGGTCGAAGTCGAAGCGCGACATCTCGGCCAGCGGCTGGCTGCGCTCGCCGCTGGCCAGCACGATGCGCCCTGCGCGGACCAGCACCGCCCGGCGTCCGGCGGCCAGATGCGTGTCGATCAAGGCTTCGGCGTTGCCGGTGTCGTAGAAGACGACGTCACCGTCACACAGTGCTGCCATCTTCGCGACCAGCGGATCGCCGGCGTACAGCACGGCTGCGCCGTCCGGCAGGACCACGTCGACCTGCGAACGCAGTACCGTGTACATCTGCTCGGGTGACGCGATGTCGAAATCGGGAATGCCCGCTTGCGCGTCGATGCCGGTGACCACGCCGACCTGACAGCGATCGTAGGCCAGTCCTTCGGAGACGATCGTCTCGCCGCTGTTCTCGATCACGGCGGCTTCGACGTGGCGATTCATCAGCAGGCGCTGCGCCGATTCGCGGTTGGCGCAGTGGCCCGGGGCGATGCGGCGCGCGTCGACGTACAGGCCGTCGCCGCAGGCCAACCCGGTGCGCTTGCCGGCCAGCCGGAGCAGGCCGGCGACCAGTTGCGCGATGGCGGCGCCGCTGCGCGTGCCGGCGATGCCGACGACCGGGATGCGTCCCGAATCGCCGTCGGGGAAGAGGTGGTCGACGATCGCCGCGCCCACCGGCTGCGGCGTACCCGCCGACGGTTTCAGGTGCATCAGCAGGCCCGGCCCGGCATTGACCTCGACGATGGCACCGCGCTGCTCGGCCAGCGGCCTGGAGATGTCCTCGATCACGAGATCGATGCCGGCGATGTCGAGGCCCACCACGTCGGCGGCGGTTTCCACGGCGCGTGCGATGCTCGGATGGACCTGGTCGGTGACGTCGATCGCGACGTTGCCGTTGCGCTGGATCAGCAGGCGTATGCCTGCCGGCGGCACCGAGTCGGCATCGAAGCCCTGGCGCGCCAGTTCCATGCGCGCCGAGGAGTCGATGCGCACGAAGTTCAGCGGCCGGTCCCCGGTGCTGCCGCGGCTCGGGTCGCTGTTCAGTTGCAGGTCGATCAGTTCCGTCACGGTGGATCGGCCGTTTCCTGTCACCAGCGCCGGTTCGCCGCGCGCCGCGGCGACCAGGCGGCCACCGACCACCAGCAGCCGGTGCTCCGTGCCCTGCACGAAACGTTCGACGATGACGCCGCTGCCTTCCTCGATCGCCACGCGCCAGGCCGATTCGACTTCCTCGCGCGTCATCACGTTGGTGAACACGCCCCGGCCATGGTTGCCGTCGGAAGGCTTGACCACCACCGGCACACCGATCTCGCACGCGGCTTCCCAGGCGTCTTCGGGGTCCTTCACCAGCCGGCCTTCGGGGATCGGCACGCCGCAGGCCTGCAGCAGCTGCTTGGTGAGATCCTTGTCGCGCGAAATGCCTTCGGCGATCGCGCTGGTGCGATCGGTCTCGGCGGTCCAGATGCGGCGTTGCCGGGCGCCATAGCCGAGCTGCACCAGGTTGCCGTCGTTCAGGCGGATCGCGGGAATCGATCGCTCGTCGGCGGCATCGACGATCGACGCGGTGCTCGGACCGAGATAGTGCTCGTCGGCCAGCGCGTGCAGCTGTTCGACGGTGGTGGCCACGTCGTACGGGCGGTCTTCGATCGCCGACATGACCAGATCGCGCGCCGCGTGCAGCGCAGCCAGCGCGACTTCCTCCTGGAATGCACGGATCACCACCCGGTAGACGCCGCGGCGGGAAGTCTCGCGCGCGCGCCCGAAACCGCCCGGCATGCCGGCCAGGCCTTGCAACTCGAGTGCAACATGCTCGAGGATGTGCGCCGGCCAGGTGCCTTCGTGCAGGCGGCGCAGGAACCCGCCCGGCTCGCCGTAACTGCAGTGATGCGTCTGCAGCGTCGGCAGCCAGCTGGCCAGGCGTTCGGGAAAACCGGGAATCAGGTTGGACGGGAAGTCTTCCAGCGCTCCGATGTCGACCACCGCCTCGAGCACCGGCCGATAGGTCCAGCGACCGGGTCCGCGAATGAAGCGAACCTCGACGATATCGATATCCTTGCGAGCGGCGGCATGGAGTTCCTGGGTGCCGGTTGCGGGCATGGGCGATCCGAAAGTGGTTTCGGTCTTCAACGTCGAATTTCGCGTTCGGTTGACCGGCGGCGGTTCGACCGGCAGGCCCCGGCTCGTGTCATCGTGACGTCAGTCTCGGAGGTCGGCGGGCGGATGCGGTAAGCTTCTGCGCCGCGCTCGTGACGCGCAGCATAGCCCGGTCGCGCCTGGAGCGCGCGTCGTTTCCGGTCGGTGTCGATCGGGCGGCGCCGACGCGTCGCGGCAAGGCCTCGATGACCCACGCCGCCCAGTCGACACGAATCGCCGATGCATCGCTTCCTCCGCAATGGGGCGGCGAGCTCGCGTCTCGTCTCGCGCCGGGCGAGCAGGTACTGGCGTGGCTGGAAACCGACCTCGACCAGAACCTGCGCTACGCGCCGGGGCTGCTGGCGCTGACGCAGCGCCGTCTGTTGTCGGGCGCAAGCGATCGCGCCGCCTGGCACGACTGGCCGATCGGGCCGGCACAGTCGCTCGAGCTTTCCGATCATGCCGGCGTGGCGACGCTGAAGCTGTTCGATGCCGACGGCCGCTGCATCGCGGCATGGCGGTTCACGCTGGGCCAGCACGCTGCCGCGCAGCGGCTGGCCGATCGTTTCGTGCAACTGGGCGACCGTCGGGGCGTGCCGGTCAGGCAGGCGCCGGTCCTCGCGTGCCCGCGCTGCCGCGCGCCGCTGGCGAGCGCCGGCGCACCCTGTGCGCAGTGCGGCGACGAAGTCGCCGACGCCGACGCGGCCGTCGACGCAGGCGAGCCCGGGACGCCGCCTTCGACCCGGACCCTGTTTCGGCTGTGGCGCTTCGCCCGGCCGTACCGGCGCCAGCTGCTCGCGGGTTTCCTGCTGACGCTGGCATCGACGGCCGCCACGCTGGTGCCGCCGTACATGACGATGCCGCTGATGGACGACGTGCTGATCCCGTTCCAGAACGGCAAGC
>JAHDYE010000170.1 GCA_023383035.1 Burkholderiaceae bacterium
CGTCGCTGAAGTCGCTGCTGTCGTACGGCATCTTCATCGCGGTGCTGCTGTGGAAACCGAGCGGGCTGTTCCGGCGATGACCGATCGAAGCACCGTGCGCAGGGACGTGCCGATCCTGCTGGCGTTGACGCTCGGCGCCGCGACCCTGCCCGCCTGGGCGGACGACTTCGCCGTCTCGATGGCGCTCACCTGCCTGATGTACGTGGCGCTGGCATCGAGCTGGGGCCTGTTCTGCGGGACGACGCGCTACCTGTCGCTGGCGACTTCGGCGTTCTTCGGCGTCGGCGCCTACGCCGGCGCGCTGACGCTGGACCAGCTGCCGTGGCTGGCGGCGATCGTCCTCGGCGCGGGCGTCGCGGCCGCGCTGGCGGTGGCGATGGGCAGCGCGGTGCTGCACCTGCGCGGCACCTACTTCGCGGTGCTGACCTTCGGCATGACCGAGCTGATCCGCCATGCGATCACGTTCGCCGAGAAGCAGCTCGCCGGCACCGTGGGGCGCGTGCTGACGGTCGTGCCGGAGCGCGACACCGTCTACTTCACGGTGCTTGCGGTCGCGCTGGCCGCGGTCGCGACCTCGATCGCAGTGCGGCGCAGCCGGCTGGGCCTGGCGATGGCCGGCATCGGCAGCGACGAGCAGCGCGCGCAGACGCTGGGCGTGGACACGCGCCGCGTCAAGGTGATCGGCTTCGCGATCACTGCCGCGTTCGCCGGCGCGATGGGTGCGGCGATGAGCGTGCGCTGGACCTACATCGAGCCGGCCACGGTGTTCAACCCGTTCATCGGCTTCCAGACCGTGCTGATCGCGCTGGTCGGCGGCGCGGCGACGCTGTGGGGCCCGCTCGCCGCCGCGATCGTGTTCAGCATATTGGCCGAGGCCTTGCGCCTGCAGCTGCCGCAGGTCTACATGATGGTGCTGGGCCTGCTGCTGATCCTGTCGGTGATGTACCTGCCCGGCGGACTGGCGTCGCTGCGCGTCGGCGTGCCGGCGGCCTGGCGCGACGGCGTCGCCGCGTGGGTCCGGCGCCTGTCCGGCGGTGCGAACCGTGCAGGCGGCGCCCGCGGCGCGCAGGGTGCGGACGCCGCAGGCGCTGCGAAGGGGGCATCCGATGCCTGAACAGCCGCCGCGCAGCGACGACGTGCTGCTCGAAGCGCGCGCGGTCACCGTCCGCTTCGGCGGGCTGGTCGCGGTCGACGAGGTCGACGCGCAGTTCCGCGCCGGCGAGCTGGTCGGCATCATCGGCCCGAACGGCGCCGGCAAGACCACCTTCTTCAACGTGCTGTCGGGCGTCATCGCGCCCACTTCGGGCGACCTGTTCGTGGCCGGCGAGCGGCTCACCGGCGCCCGCCCCGAGCGCTACGCGCGCCGCGGCATCGCGCGCACCTTCCAGACGCCGCGCGTGTTCGCCGAGCTGACGGTGGCCGCCAACGTCGACTTCGGGCTGCAGTTCGCCGGGCGCGGGCGCGACGCGCCGGCCGCGCTGAAGGACGCGGCCGCCATCCTGGCGCTGATCGGCCTGGACGGCCAGGCCGGATTGCCGGCCGCGGTGATCACGCCGTCGCAGCAGCGCCTGCTCGAGATCGGCATGGCGCTGGCCACCCGGCCCAGGCTGCTGCTGCTCGACGAAGTGGCGGCCGGCCTGACCGAGAGCGAGGTCGAGCACACCGCGCAACTGATCCGCCGCCTGCGCGACGAGCTCGGGCTGGCGGTGATCTGGATCGAGCACGCCGTGACGACGCTGCTGCGCCACGTCGAGCGCGTGCTCGTGCTGCACCAGGGGCGCAAGCTCGCCGATGCCGCGCCGCACGACGTGGTGCGCAACCCGGAAGTCGTCGAGGCCTATCTCGGCGACGAGATGGCGCAGGCCGCGTGATGACGGGTGTGGGCACGATGCAGGCCGAGGCGCAGGCGGACCGCCACGCGCGCACCGCCCAGCTCCGGCCACGCTCGGCGCGACTCGAGCTGCGCGGGCTGAGCGCGGGCTACGGCCCGTTCCTCGTGCTGCGCGATCTGGACCTCGCCGTGGAGCCCGGCATGACCGTGATCCTCGGTCCCAACGGCGCCGGCAAGACCACGCTGCTGAAGGCCGTCTGCGGGCTGGTCCGGCGCAGCGGACAGGTGCTGTTCGACGGCGTGGAGATCGCCGCGCGCGCCAAGGCCAGCGAGATCGTCGGACGCGGCCTCGCGCTGGTGGCCGAGGGCCGGCAGCTGTTCCCGCAGATGACGGTGCGCGAGAACCTCGAGCTCGGCGGCTGGCTGGTCTCGCCCGCCGAACGGGCGCGGCGGCTCGAGCAGGCGCTGCGCGACTTTCCGCGGCTCGCCGAGCGCATCGGGCAACTGGCCGGCACGATGAGCGGCGGCGAACAGCAGATGCTGGCGGTCGCGCGCGCGATGATGAGCGCCCCGCGCCTGTTGATGCTCGACGAGCCTTCGCTCGGCCTGGCGCCGCGCATGGTCGACGAGCTGCTCGCGATCGCGCGCCGCATCGCCGACCAGGGCACGACGGTGCTGATGGTCGAGCAGAACGTGCGCAAGGCGCTCGCCGTCGCCGACCGCGGCTACGTCCTCGAGCGCGGCCGCCTGGTCGCAGGCGGGCCGGCCGCCCTGCTGGCGCGCTCCAGCGTGATCCGTTCCGCCTACCTCGGGGCGCGCAGCGCCGCTGCCCCTTCGCCATCCTCCAAGGAGAACGTCATGTCCGACCTGTCCATGCTGATCGACGGCCTGGCCGTCAGCGCCGAGAAGGGCGCCACGTTCGAACGCCGCAACCCGCTCGACGGCAGCGTCGCGACGCGCGCGCCCGCGGCCAGCGCGGCCGACGCGGTGGCCGCCGTGGAAGCCGCTGCCCAGGCGTTCGGCGCCTGGAGCCGAACCGGTCCGAACGAGCGCCGCGCGCTGCTGCTGAAGGCTGCCGACGCGCTCGAGGCCCGCACGCCGGAGTTCGCCCAGGCGATGGCGGCCGAGACCGGCGCGACCGCGATGTGGGCGGGCTTCAACGCGCACCTGGCGGCCGGCATGCTGCGCGAGGCCGCTGCATTGACCACGCAGGTGGCGGGCGAAGTGATCCCGTCGGACGTGCCGGGGTCGCTGTCGATGGGCGTGCGCCAGCCGGCCGGCGTCGTGCTCGGCATCGCGCCGTGGAACGCGCCGATCATCCTCGGCGTGCGCGCGATCGCCACGCCGCTGGCGTGCGGCAACACGGTGGTGCTCAAGGGCAGCGAGAACTGCCCGCGCACCCACCAGCTGATCGTGCAGTCGCTGCAGGACGCGGGCTTTCCCGCCGGTGTGGTCAACTACCTCACCAACGCGCCGGCCGATGCCGCTGCGGTGGTCGAGGCGATGGTCGCGCACCCCGCGGTGCGGCGCGTGAACTTCACCGGCAGCACCAAGGTGGGCCGCATCGTCGCGATGACCTGCGCGAAGTACCTGAAGCCGGTGCTGCTCGAACTCGGCGGCAAGGCGCCGCTGCTGGTGCTCGACGATGCCGATCTCGACGCCGCGGTGGACGGCGCGGCCTTCGGCTGCTTCGCCAACTCGGGCCAGATCTGCATGAGCACCGAGCGGCTGATCGTCGATCGCGGCATCGCCGACGCCTTCGTCGCGCAGTTTGCCGACAAGGCGCGCAGGCTGCCGCTGGGCGATCCGCGCAAGCCCGAGCCGGTGGTGCTCGGCTCGGTGATCGGCATGGGCACGGTCGAGCACTGCAACGCGCTGATCGACGACGCGCTGGCCAAAGGCGCGCAGCTGCTGTGCGGCGGCAAGGCCACCGACACGCTGATGCCGGCGACCGTGCTCGACCGCGTCACTCGCGAGATGCGCATCTACCGCGAGGAGACGTTCGCGCCGGTGAAGTGCATCGTGCGCGTGGACGGCGTCGAGGAAGCGATCGCCTGCGCCAACGACAACGAGTACGGGTTGAGCGCCGCGGTGTTCGGCCGCGACGTCGCCCGCGCGCTGGAGGTGGCGCGACGCATCGAGTCGGGCATCTGCCACGTCAACGGCCCGACCGTGCACGACGAGGCGCAGATGCCGTTCGGCGGCGTCAAGGGCAGCGGCATCGGCCGCTTCGGCGGCAAGGCCGGCATCCACGAGTTCACCGACCTGCGCTGGATCACCGTGCAGACGACGCCGCGACACTATCCGTTCTGACGCGCCGGAGGCGGCGCGAACCCGGCGAGGCGGGCGCGCTGCGCCTTCGCCAATTGAGCAATCGCGCCGTGTTTTCATGAATTGATCAATCGCCGGCGGGCGCAAGACCGCGCCGCGCGCCACCGATCTCCAGCGAAAACAACGCGGCTCGCCGCTGGCATGTGCCTTGCTAGTGCAATGACAACGAAAACATCACGCACGGAGGAGCACATGTCGAACCGGTCGATCCCGAAGGCCGCATGCGGCTGCATCGCGGCGCTCGCGCTGGCCGGCGCAGCGCCGGCTGCACTGGCCGACAGCAGCGGCAAGTGGCAAAGCGGCAAGGAGGTCTACGACAAGGTCTGCGGCTATTGCCACGAAAGCGGGGTCGGGCCCGTGATCAGGGGTCGCGAGCTGCCGGCCGAGTACATCCGCTACGTGGTACGGCACGGCAATCGCGCGATGCCGAGTTTTCGTCCGAGCGAGATCGGCGACGACGCGCTGGCGGAAGTGGTCCGGCTGGTCTCCGGCAAGCAGGTGCAATGATGGACCGGCGCCGCTTCCTCGGAAGCACCGTGGCCGGCATGGTGCTGGCGAGCGCACCGGCGATCGGGCGCGCCTCGATCCCGCCGCCCGTGGGCAACGCCCCGGTGTCGCTCGTCTTTCGCGGCGATCTGCCCGACGCGGTGGCGCTGAGCATGTGCCTCGCCGCGACCTTGCGCGAGGCGGGCATCGCGCCGACGCTGCTCGACTGCGGCGAAGAGACGCTGACCGCGTTCGCCGGCATCGACACCGTGCTCGATCGCGCGCGCGGTGGCCGCATCGTCGGCGTCATGGGCGAGGCCGAATCGGTGCTGCTCCATGCGATCGCCGCGACACGCGGCAGCGGCTGCCTGGTGCAGGCGCATCACCGCTTCCATGCTCGTGCCGTGCACCACCACGTCCGGCCGAGCGCCGGCATCGGCGCCCTGACGTGGTCCGATTCCGTCGAAGGATGGGAACGACGGATCGCGCAGCTCCACGCCGCCGTGCTGGGCGGCCGGCCGCCGATGCCGATCGGCGCGCGGCGGCCGGAACGGAGCGTCGGCGCCGCGCGGGCCGGCCTGGTTTCCTTCGTATTGACCTGATGACACCCAAGAGAACCGGAGACGGGAGACATGAGTTCGAAATCCAACGTACTGCCGCGCGGCGTCACCGCCGCGGCGTTCGACAAGGCGCTCGGTGAATTGCGCGCCCTCCTCGGCCGCGACCACGTCGTGGTCGACGCCGAGCACCTGGCGCCGTACAACAAGATCATGATGCCGGTGCCCGACGCGCAGCACGCGCCCTCGGCGGCGATCACGCCGGCCGACGTCGAGCAGGTCCGCCAGGTCATGAAAGTGCTGAACCGGCACAAGCTGCCGGTCTATCCGATATCGACCGGAAAGAACCTCGGCTACGGTTCGGCGGCACCGGTGCACCGCGGACAGATCGTCATGGATCTGCGCCGCATGAACCGCATCCTGTCGGTCGATCCCGACCTGTGCACGGCGCTGGTCGAGCCCGGCGTCACCTATCAGCAGCTGTACGATTACCTGCAGGAGAAGAAGCTGCCCCTGTGGTTCTCGTGTCCGGCACCGTCGGCGATCGCGGGTCCGCTGGGCAATACGGTGGACCGCGGCGTCGGCTACACGCCCTACGGCGAGCACTTCCTGTTCTCGTGCGGCATGGAGGTGGTGCTCGCCAACGGCGAGGTCCTGCGCACCGGCATGGGCGCGATGCCCAATTCCAACACCTGGCAGGTGTTCAAGTGGGGATACGGACCGACGCTGGACGGCATCTTCACGCAGTCGAACTACGGCATCGTCACCAAGCTCGGCATGTGGCTGATGCCGGCTCCCCCCGACTTCCGCCCGTTCTGCATCCAGTACCCCGACGAGGCCGACATCACCAAGATCGTCGATGCACTGCGGCCGCTGCGCATCGCGATGGTCATTCCCAACGCGGTGGTGATCGCGCACACCTTGTGGGAAGCGCCGTGCACGCCGGTGAAACGCGCCGACTACCACACCGGACCGGGCGCGATCGGCGAGGAGGCGGTGAAGCGGATCCAGAAGGATCACCGGATCGGCGCCTGGAACGTCTATGCCGCGCTGTACGGCACGAAGGAAACCAACGACGCCAACTGGAAGATCATCGAGGCGGTCGCGGCCGCCACCGGCGGCAGGATCGTCACCGCCGAGGAGTCGCGCGGCAGCAAGGCGATGGAGTACCGGTTCGACCTGATGAAGGGCAAGCCCAACCTGGGCGAGTTCGGCCTGTACAACTGGCGCGGGGGCGGCGGCTCGATCTGGTTCGCGCCGGTGTCGCAAGCGAAGGGCTCCGAGACCCTGAAGCAGATGCAGATCGCCAAGGGCATCCTGGCCAGATACGGCTTCGACTACGTCGGCGAGTTCATCGTCGGCTGGCGCGACATGCACCACGTCATCGACCTGCTCTACGACCGCACCGACGAGGAGCAGACGAAGAAGGCCTACGCCTGCTACGACGAGCTGCTGCACACGTTCGCGCGGGAGGGCTACGGGATGTACCGCGCCAACACCGCATTCGCCGAGAAGGTCGCAGCCACCTACGGACCGGTCAAGCGCGACGTCGAGAAACGCCTGAAACGGGCGCTCGATCCCAACAACATCATCGCGCCGGGGCGCTGCGGCATCTCCCTGTAGGATCCGGGTCGGCAGGCGCTTCTGCATTCCGGCCGTGCGCGTGCAGAATGACGGCAAGGCAGCGGGCGGCGGCAGATCGGGCATTGCCGCCGCCAGGCGGGTACGCGCCTGCGCGCCGGGAGGAGAACGATTCGTGGCGGATCCCAGTGGACCCCGTGCGGACACTGCCATCCAGACGAGGTTGAACGCGCTTGCCGCGCGGCTGCGCTTCTCCATCGAGACCGGACACATCTGGCTGGGCGAGCAGCGCATGCTGCTGATGCACGGCGCGGCGATCGCCGCGCTGCGCAAGGAACTGTTCGATTCGCTCGGCCACGATCGCGCCCGCGGCGTGCTGCTGCGCATGGGCTTCGCCTCGGGCGCACGCGACGCGGCGTGGGCACGCGAGCTCTACCCGGAGGCCTCGGAGACGGAGCTGCTCGGGATCGGCCCGATGCTGCACACGCTGGAAGGCATCGTGCGCGCGCGGCCCGACTCGATGCAGATGAACGTGGCCAAGGGCACTTTCCACGGCGAGTTCACCTGGGAGAGCTCGTTCGAGGCCGACGTGCACTACCAGCTCTACGGAATGGCGACGGGGCCGTGCTGCTGGATGCAGGTGGGCTATGCCAGCGGCTATGCGTCGACGCTCATGGGCCGCTTCATCCTGTTCAAGGAAACCGAGTGCCATGCGGCGGGCGCGCGCAATTGCCATATCGTGGGGCGCCCCGCCGGCGAATGGCCCGATGCCGCCGAGTACCTGAAGTACTTCGAGCCGGATTCGGTGGCCGATCACATCCTGCGCCTGCAGCAGGAAGTGCAGAACCTGCGTTCCTCGCTCGACGACGACGCGCGCAG
>JAHDYE010000171.1 GCA_023383035.1 Burkholderiaceae bacterium
TGGTCGCGCGCTGGTGCGACGTGAAGGTGCTGCGCTTCTCGATCGGCTTCGGCAAGCCGCTGTTCAGCTGGCACGTGGGCCGCGATCGCACCGAGTGGACGGTGGCGGCGATTCCGCTGGGCGGCTTCGTGCGCATGCTCGACGAGCGCGACACCGATGCCGGGCCGATCCCGGCCGCCGAGCTGCCGCGCGCCTTCACGCGCAAGACGCTCGCGCAGCGCTCGGCGATCGTGGTGGCCGGCCCGCTGGCGAACTTCCTGCTCGCGATCGCGCTGTACGCCGGCATGGGCTGGGTCGGTACGCAGGAGCCCGCGCCGGTGATCGACCAGCCGGCGGCCGGAACGCCGGCGGCGGCCGCGCAGCTGCAGGGCGGCGACCGCGTGCTCGAAGTCGACGGCTCGCCGGTGCGCTCGTGGAACGAAGTGCGGCTGAAGCTGCTCGAACCGGTGATCGAGCGCCGCGAGAGCGTGCTGCGCATCGAGCGGCAGGGCGCCTCGGGCACGGTGCGCCTCGACGCTGCCGGCCTGCCGTCCGACGAGGCCGAGCGCGATTTCCTGCGCACGCTCGGGCTGCGGCTGGCGCCCGGCAAGGTGGTCATCGGCAGCCTCGTCGGCGCCGGTGCCGCCGAGCGCGACGGCCTGCGCGCGGGCGACGAAATCCTCGCCATCGCCGGCCGCCCGGTGCGTCGCGCGGCCGACGTGATCGAGCAGGTGCAGGCCAGCCCCGGCAAGCCGCTCGCGTTCGTCGTGCTGCGCGGGCGCGACGAGCTCACCGTGCCGGTCACGCCCGACGCCGTGGCCGCCGACGGCGGCGCCGATCGGGCGGGCAGCACCGGGCGCATCGGCGCCGCGCTGCAGGACCGCATCCTGATGGAGGAGGTGCGCTACGGCGCGCTCGAGTCGGTGGCGTACGGCGCGCGCCAGACCTGGGAGATGTCGCTGTTCTCGCTGCGCATGCTCGGCAAGATGCTGATGGGCGAACTGTCGATGCGCAACCTGAGCGGACCGGTGACGATCGCCGACCTGGCCGGGCAGTCGGCGCGCGTGGGCTGGCTCGCCTACGCGAGCTTCCTCGCGCTGATCAGCATCAGCCTGGGCGTGCTGAACCTGTTGCCGATTCCCGTACTCGACGGAGGGCATTTGGTATATTACGCGCTCGAAGCGGTACGCGGCAGGCCATTGTCCGAGCGCTTCATGCTCATCACGCAGAAAGCCGGTTTCGCGATCATCGTGATGATGATGGCACTGGCCCTGTTCAACGACATCACACGCCTGATCGGTTCCTGACGCATGGCATTCGACCGACGCCGACCGGGGCGCAAACCGGGATCGGCGCGCCGTGCGCTGGCCATCTTCGTCGCCGCGATCCTTCCGGCCGTGTTCGGCGGCACGGCGCTGGCGTTCGAGCCGTTCGTGGTGCGCGACATCCGCGTCGAGGGGGTGCAGCGCACCGAGCCGGGCACCGTGTTCAGCTACCTGCCGGTGCGGGTGGGCGAGCGCATCGACGACGCCCGGGCCGCCGAGGCGGTCAAGGCGCTGTTCGCCACCGGCTTCTTCCGCGACGTGCGCCTGGAGGCCGAAGGCGACGTGCTGGTGGTGTACGTCGAGGAACGTCCCGCGATCGCCTCGGTGGACATCACCGGCTCCAAGGAATTCGACAAGGACACGCTGCGGCGCGTGCTGCGCGACCAGGGGCTGGCCGAGTCGCGCATCTTCGACCGCGCGGTGCTCGAGCGCGCCGAGCAGGAACTGAAGCGCCAGTACCTGTCGCGCGGCAAGTACGGCGCGCGCGTCACCTCCACCATCACGCCGCTCGAGCGCAACCGCGTCGGCATCACGCTGGCGATCGAGGAAGGCGAGAACGCGAGGATCACGGCGATCCGCTTCGTCGGCAACAAGGCGTTCGATTCGAAGCGGCTGCTCGACGAGATGCGCCTGTCCACGCCCACGTGGTTCACCTGGTACTCCAAGGCCGACCAGTACGCGCGCGAGAAGCTGGCCGGCGACCTCGAAGCGCTGCGCTCGTTCTATCTCGATCGCGGCTACCTCGAATTCAACGTCGAGTCCACGCAGGTGTCGATCTCGCCCGACAAGGAGGGCGTCGAGATCACGATCGACGTCAACGAGGGCGAACAGTACCGCGTGTCGGCGATCCGCTTCGGCGGCGAGCTGCTCGGCCGCCAGCAGGAGTTCGAGCCGCTGGTGCAACTGAAGCCCGGCGACGTGTTCTCGGGCAGCAGGCTCACCGACTCGACCAAGCGCATCTCCGACAAGCTGGGCGCGCTCGGCTACGCGTTCGCCAACGTCAACGCGGTGCCGCAGATCGACCGCGACAAGCGCGAGGTCGCGTTCGACATCCTGATCGATCCCGGGCGCAGGGTGTACGTGCGCCGCATCGACATCGCCGGCAACGCGCGCACGCGCGACGAAGTCATCCGCCGCGAGCTGCGCCAGTACGAGGATGCCTGGTACGACGCCGAGAAGATCCGCCTGTCGCGCGAACGCGTCGACCGCCTCGGCTACTTCACCGAGGTGAAGATCGACACGCGTCCGGTGCCCGATGCGCCCGACCAGGTCGACCTGAACATCGTCGTCACCGAACGCCCCACCGGCAACATCTCGCTCGGCATCGGCTTCTCCAGCACCGAGAACGTGATCCTGTCGGGCTCGATCGTGCAGCCGAACTTCCTCGGCACCGGCAAGTCGGTCGCGCTGCAGGTCAACACCAGCAGGCTGGCGCGCACCGTCGTGCTGTCGCAGACCGATCCGTACTTCACCGCCGACGGGGTGAGCCGCTCGTTCGACCTGTACACCCGCACCTTCAACGCGATGGAGCTCGACCTCGGCGACTACCGCACGCGCGCCACCGGCGTGGGGCTGCGCTTCGGCGTGCCGTACACCGAGTTCGACCGCATCAGCTTCGGCATGACCTACGAGCGCAACGACGTGAAGCTGGGCAGCTTCCCGCCGCAGCGCTACGTGGAGTTCGTCGAAGACTTCGGCTCCTCGACCACGGCGCTGCTCGGCAACCTGGGCTGGAGTCGCGACAGTCGCGACAGCGCGATCGTGCCCACGCGTGGACGGCTGCAGAGCGCCGGGCTGGAGGTCACGCTGCCGGCGGCCGAGCTGCGGTACTGGCGCGCCACCTACAACCACCAGTGGTACTACCCGATCAACCGCGACCTCACGCTGGCGCTGAACGGCGATTTCGGCATCGGGCGCGGCTTCGGCGGCGTGCCGTACCCGATCTTCAAGAACTTCTATGCCGGCGGCATCGGCTCGGTGCGCGGCTACTACCCGAGCTCGCTCGGGCCACGCGAAACCGAGACCCTGTCCGACGGCCGCACGCGCCTGGTGCCGCTGGGCGGCCAGACGCGGCTGGTGGGCAGCGCCGAGTTCATCTTTCCGCTGCCCGGTACCGGCAACGACCGCACCATCCGCTCGTTCGTGTTCGCCGACGCGGGTACCGTCATCGGCGAGGGCGACTCGTTCAGCACCGACGATCTGCGCTACTCCACCGGCATCGGCCTGAGCTGGCTGTCGCCGATCGGGCCGCTCAAGCTCAGCCTCGCGGTTCCGCTGCGCAAGCGCGAAGGCGACCGCACCCAGCGTCTTCAGTTCCAGATCGGCACCGGCTTCTGAGCGGCTTGCCACGCGTTGCAACTGTGCGACAATCCACGCGTCGAATCGATGCGATCAGCAGGATGGGCTGGATGAGGCATGTGAAGACTTTCGCGGCGTTGTGCCTGGCGCTGGGCTTCACCGCGGCGGGTGCGCAGGAGTCGGTGAAGATCGGGTTCGTCAATACCGAACGTATCCTGCGCGACGCCGTGCCCGCCAAGTCCGCACAGCAGAAGCTCGAGCAGGAGTTCAGCAAGCGCGAGAAGGAGCTGCAGGAAATGTCGGCGCGCATGCGCTCGCTCGGCGAGCGGCTCGACCGCGATGCGGCGGTGATGTCCGAAGCCGACCGCCAGCGCCGGCAGCGCGAGTTCGCCGAGATCGAGAAAGACTACCAGCGCAAGCAGCGCGAATTCCGCGAAGACCTGAACCAGCGTCGCAACGAGGAGCTTTCGCAGGTCATCGACAAGGCCAATCGCGTGATCAAGCAGATCGCCGAGCAGGAGAAATACGACGTGATCCTGCAGGAAGCGGTGTTCGCCAGTCCGCGCGTCGACATCACCGACAAGGTGTTGCGCGCGCTGTCCAACGGCAAACAGTAGTGCCGCCCGGGGCCGCGCGGGCCGCGTTACCCTGACGGGCGCCGGCGATGCGACGGCTCGACACGGGATTGTCGATCGGCGAGCTGGCGCGGCGCCTCGATGCGCCGCTGCGGCGCGGTGATCCGGACACGCGCATCCATGCGCTGGCCAGCCTCGCGGCTGCCGGTCCGCACGACCTGAGCTTCCTCGCTTCGGCGCGCCACGCGGCGCAGGCGCGCGCCACGCGCGCGGCGGCGGTGGTCGTCGCGCCCGGGCTCGCCGATGAGGTCGCACCGCACAGCGCGCTGATCGTGGCAGACGATGCGCAGCGCGCGTTCGCGCTGCTCGCGCGCGACGTGGCCGCGCTGCTGGCGCGCCCGGCGCCGCCCGGCGTGCACCCCGGCGCGGTGATCGGCGACGGCGTGCGGCTGGGCCGCGACGTGAGCATCGGGCCGTTCGCCAGCATCGGCGACGGCGCGGTGATCGGCGACGGCGCGGTGCTCGACGCCGGCGTGACGTTGGGCGCCGGCAGCATCGTCGGTGCCGGCTGCCGGTTGCGCGCGCGCGTGGTCATCGAGCACGACTGCGTGCTGGGACGCGATTGCACGGTGTTCGCCGGCACGGTGATCGGGGCCGACGGCTTCGGCTTCGCCAGCGGCCCGCAGGGCTGGGAGAAGATTCCGCAGCTCGGCGGCGTGGTCATCGGCGATGCGGTCGAGATCGGCGCCAACTGCGCGATCGACCGCGGCGCGCTCGAGGACACCGTGATCGGCAACGGCTGCAAGCTCGACAACCTGATCCAGGTCGCGCACAACGTGCGGCTGGGCGAACACACGGCGATCGCCGGTTGCGTCGGGATCGCCGGCAGTGCGATCGTCGGCAGGCGCTGCCGCATCGGCGGCGGCGCGGGCATTCTCGGGCACCTGGAGATCTGCGACGACGTCACGATCTCGGCGATGAGCCTGGTCACCCGGTCGATCCGCCGGCCGGGCTTCTACTCCGGCGTGTTCCCGCTGATGGACAATGCCGGGTGGGAGAAGTCCGCAGCGATGCTGCGCAAGCTCCCGCAGTGGCGGGCGCGCCTGCGCCGACTGGAAGACACCCACGGGGAAGAAGAATGACCGTGCTCGACATACGCGCCATCCTCGAACACCTGCCTCATCGCTACCCCATGCTGCTCGTGGACCGCGTGCTCGAGCTGGAGAAAGGCAAGCGCATCCGGGCGTACAAGAACGTGTCGATCAACGAGCCGTTCTTCACCGGTCACTTCCCGTATTTCCCGGTGATGCCCGGCGTGCTGCAGGTGGAGGCGCTCGCGCAGGCCGCCGGCATCCTGTCGTTCCAGACCATGGGACGGGTGTCGGATTCCAGCGCCGTCTACTACTTCGTGGGCATCGACAGCGCGCGCTTCAAGCGCCCGGTGGTGCCGGGCGACCAGCTGATGCTCGAAGTGGAGATCCTGCGCATCGCGCGTTCGATCTGGAAGTACGCGGGCAAGGCCACCGTCGACGGCCAGGTCACCGCGGAAGCCGAGCTGATGTGCACGCTGCGCGAGATCGAGCCGGCCAACGGCGCGCCCGAGGGGGGCGCCTCCTCGGCGGGCGCACGCTGACCGGGCGGGCGGCGTGGCGCGCATCCATCCGACGGCCATCGTCGATCCGGCGTCCGAGCTGGACGACACGGTCGAGGTCGGTCCCTGGTCGGTCATCGGCGCCGGCGTGCGCATCGGCGCCGCCACGCGCATCGGGCCGCACGTGGTCGTCGAGGGTCGCACCACGATCGGCCGCGGCAACCGCATCTTCCAGTTCGCGTCGATCGGCGCCGATCCGCAGGACAAGAAATACGGCGGCGAGGCCACCGCGCTGGAGATCGGCGACGGCAACACGATCCGCGAGTTCGTCACGATCAACCGCGGCACGGTGCAGGACCGCACCGTCACGCGCGTGGGCAACGACGTATGGATCATGGCCTACGTGCACATCGCCCACGACTGCATGGTCGGCGATCACGTGATCATCGCCAACAGCACCAACCTGGCCGGTCACGTCGAGATCGGCGACTGGGCCATCCTCGGCGGCGCCACCCAGATCCACCAGTTCTGCAAGATCGGCGCGCACGCGATGACCGGCGCCGGTACCGTGTTGCTGCACGACCTGCCGCCGTACGTGATGGCCTCGGGCAACACCGCGGCCGCGCACGGCATCAACTCCGAAGGGCTGCGCCGGCGCGGCTTCGACGCCGGCCGCATCAACGCCCTGCGGCGCGCCTACAGGACGCTGTACAAGAGCGGGCTGACGATGCAGCAGGCACGCGACGCGCTGCGCGCGTCGATCGGTCAGGACGAGGTGGCGCGCGCCGACCTGGTCGTGCTGGCCGACTTCCTGGACGGCGTCACGCGCGGCATCGTGCGCTGATGGCCGAGCCCGCGCACGCGAACGCCGGCCTCGCGCTCGGCATGGTGGCCGGCGAGGCGTCGGGTGACCTGCTCGCCGCGTCGCTGCTCGAAGGCCTCGCTGCGCGCGCCGACGGGTTGCAGGCCGCCGGCATCGGCGGCCCGGCGATGGCGCGACACGGCTTCGATGCCTGGTGGACGATCGACGCGCTGTCGGTCAACGGCTACCTGGAAGTGCTGCGCGAATACCCGCGCCTGCGGCGCATGCGCGCGGCGCTGGCCGAGCGGCTGATCGCCTGGCGGCCGCGCGTGTTCGTCGGCGTGGACGCGCCCGACTTCAATCTCGACCTGGAGGCGCGCCTGCGCGCGCACGGCATCCGCATCGTGCACTTCATCGGGCCGTCGATCTGGGCATGGCGGCGCGAGCGCATCGAGAAGATCCGCCGCAGCGTCGACCGCATGCTGCTGGTGTTCCCGTTCGAGGAGGCGATCTACCGCGAGGCGGGCATTCCCGCCACCTACGTCGGTCACCCGCTCGCCGATGCGATCCCGCTGCAGGTCGACGCCGCGGCGGCGCGGCGCGCGCTCGGGCTGCCGGCGGCCGGCGCGGTGGTGGCGCTGCTGCCCGGCAGCCGGGCGTCCGAAGTCCAGCACCTCGCGCTGCCGTTCCTGCGCACCGCCGCGTGGCTGCACGAGCGCCGCCGCGACCTGTGCTTCGTGCTGCCGGCGGCCGGCAATGCACTGTTCGAGCGGCTGAAGGCGATCGTGGCCGGTGCCGGCCTGCCGGCAGACCTGTCGCTCACGCTGGTGTCGGGCCGCTCGCACGACGCGCTGGCCGCCGCCGACGCGGCGCTGGTGGCCAGCGGCACGGCCACGCTGGAGGCGGCGCTGTTTCGCAGGCCGATGGTGATCGCGTACCGGATGAGCTGGCTGAGCTACCGCATCATGCGGCGCATGGGATACC
>JAHDYE010000172.1 GCA_023383035.1 Burkholderiaceae bacterium
GCTGCAGGTGGTGCCGCTGATCCTGCTCACGCTGGAAGCCTGGCAGTTCCGCAACGCGCCGCGACAGGCGTCGGACGGTGCCGGTCCCGGCGCCTTCGGCCAGTCCGAGGCCTTCCTGTTCCTGCTCGGCGTGAACTTCTGGAACTTCCTCGGCGCCGGCATGTTCGGCTTCATGATCAACCTGCCGATCGTCAACTACTACGAGCACGGCACCTACCTCACCGTGAACCACGGTCATGCGGCGCTGATGGGCGTGTACGGCAACCTGGCGATCGCGACCATCGTGTTCTGCGCGCGCTGCCTGGTCGTGCCGGCGCGCTGGAACGCCGCGCTGCTGCGTCGCGTGTTCTGGTCGCTCAACCTCGGACTGATGCTGATGGTGGTGGCCGACCTGTTCCCGGTCGGCGTCGCGCAGCTGCTCGACGTGCTGGAGAACGGCTTCTGGCACGCACGCTCGCAGGCCTTCGTGCAGGGGGATCTGTTCCAGGCGCTCACCTGGGCGCGCATCGTCGGCGGGGCGCTGTTCGTGCTGGGCGGCGTGCTGCCGCTGGCGTGGTTCGTCGTCACGCGGGCCGGCGCGCTGAAGGCGCCGCTGCCCGATCCGCTCGAGGCGCCGGCACCGGCGGCCGGGTTGCCGCTGCCGGGCAGCCATCGGGCCTGATCCGGCCCTCGCCACGCCCACCGGTACGCGACCGGGCAAGACCGCCTGCGCAGAAGCATCCGGCCAGCGGCGTGCGACCGTCGATCGCCGCGCGAGCCTGCTATCGCGGAGCCACGACTTCGGGCTTCAGCGCCGCGCGACGCGCCCGTCGAACGAAGCGCCGGTCGTCGAAGCTGACGAAGCGCTCGCAGCCGCGACTGCACGCCCAGTGAAGCGCATCGGCAAAGTCGAAGCCGCGCCGGTGCAGGTCGATGGCGTCCTTGACCGCTTCCCAGCGTTCCACGGTCACGTGGGGCATGCCCATCAGGTGCTCGACCGCTGCGCAGAACGATTCGGGCCCGGTTTCGTAGAAGCCGCGCATCACCCATTCGAACTCGAGGATCACCGTCGCGGGCACGAAGATCGACGCCGATTCGATCATGGTGCGGCGCGCGAGCGGGCGCTGGAGCGCCGCTTGCGGATCGGAAGGATCGTCGCAATAGAACCGGGCCAGTACGTTGGTATCGATCGCGATCACGGCTGGCGGCGCCGTGTCTTCAGCACCGAGGCCGCGTCGAAGTCGGACAACCGGCGCGGCGCGCTTCCCGGCGGCCTGCGCGGAACCTGGATCATCCCGTATCCCGCCTCGGGGCTCGAGCGTGCCACCCTGCGGCGCACGACCAGCCTGATGGCGCCGCCCTCGTCGACGAATTCGAGCTGGGTTCCGGGCGTCAGCTGGTAGCGCGCCCGGATCTCGGCCGGAATGACGATCTGCCCCTTTTCGGTGAGCGTGGCCGCAGGCACGAAGCCCTCCTTCGACGCGTTCCACGGAATGATAGCACGTCGCTTACCCGGTAAGCTACGCCGTACGGCCGAATCGGCCGTCGTAGCCGCGCGTGCAGGCCCCGATCCGGTCCTGGCCCCGCGACAGAACCGACCGGGGAAGCGGACCGATCGCCCCGAGCCGGGCGCCGCGCCGCTACGCGCCGCAACTCGCCAGCGCGCCCTCCAGCGCGTCGACGAGGATGTCGATCTCGGCCCGCTGGATCACCAGCGGCGGCGACAGGATCAGGTTGCCGCCCGACACGCGCACCATCGCGCCGTTGCGGAACGTCTGCCCGGCCACCGCGGCCGGCAGCGCGGCCTTGCGATCGAGCGGCGTGCGCTTGTCCTTGTCGGCCACCAGCTCGATGCAGGCCATCAGCCCGATGCCGCGCACGTTGCCCACCGCGCGGAACCGGTGCTCGAGCGGCGCCAGCCGCGACATCAGGTACTCGCCCTGCACGCGCGCGTTCTCCGGCACGTTCTCGCGCTCGACGATGTCGAGCGCGGCCAGCGCCGACGCGCAGGCCACCGGATGGCCGCTGTAGGTGTAGCCGTGCATGAGCGCGCCGGTGCCGGTCTCGTCGCTCAGGAATGCCTCGGCCACGCGCTCGCCCACCGCGGTCGCGCCCAGCGGCACGTAGCCCGAGTTGATGCCCTTGGCTAGGCACATGATGTCGGGCTGCACGCCCCACAGGCGCGCGCCGAACATCGAGCCGGTGCGCCCGAAGCCGGTCACCACCTCGTCGGCGATCAGCAGCACGCCGTGGCGGTCGCACACCTCGCGCACCAGCGGCCAGAAGTTGGGCGGCGGCACGATGACTCCGCCCGCGCCCTGCACCGGCTCGGCGATGAAGGCCGCCACCGTGTCGGGCCCCTGGAAGCGGATCTCGCGCTCGAGCAGCTCGGCGCAGATTTCGCCCAGGCGCAGCGGATCGTCGGTGTACGGGTTGCGGTAGGTCCACGGCGTGTCGACGTGGAAGCACCCCGGCAGCAGCGGCTCGTAGGCGCGGCGGAACGACGTGTTGCCGTTGACCGACATGCCGCCGAAGTGCACGCCGTGGTAGCCCTGCCTGAGCGCGATGAACTTGTGGCGGTCGGCCTGGCCCTTCAGCTTCCAGTACTGGCGCGCGATCTTCAGCGCGCCCTCGACCGCGTCGGAGCCGCCGCTGGAGAACGCCACGCGCGCCATGCCCTCGGGCCGCATCATCGCCACCAGGCGCGCCGACAGCTCGATCGCGCGCGGATGCGTGGTGCCGCGGAAGCACGAATAGAACGCCAGCTCGTCGAGCTGTTCGGCGATCGCGCGCTTGATCTCCTCGCGCCCGTAGCCGAGGTTGATGTTCCACAGACCGCCGACGCCGTCGACCACGCGGTGGCCGTCCACGTCGGTGATCCACACGCCGTCGCCGCGGGCGACGATGATGGGCGGCTGCTCCTGCATCTGGCGCGGATGCGCCATCGGGTGCAGCATGAAGCGCGCGTTGTGCGCGCGCAGCGCGTCGGCGTCGTTCGTCATGGTGTTTCGCAAGGTCGGGGTTCGCCGGCGTCGATGTCGTGGCGATCGATGCCGAGCATGGCGCGTACGCGCGCGAAGCTGCCGTCGGGGTCGGCCACGTCGAAGTACAGCGCGCTCATGCCGGCGGCGCGCGCACCGTCGACGTTCTTCGGCTGGTCGTCGACGAACAGCGCGCGCTCGGCGCGCACGTCGAGCGCCTCCAGCGCCGCACGGTAGGCGCGCGGGTCGGGCTTGAGCACGCCGGTGTGCGTGGCGTCGACCAGCACGTCGATCTCGCGCAGCAGATCGAGGCGGTCCATGAACGCGCGGCCCCAGAACAGCTCGAGCTCGTTCGACACGATACCCACGCGCAGCCCGGCGGCGCGCGCCGCCTCGACGGTGCGTCGCGCCGAGTCGCGCACCGCGCGGTTCGGGTCGGTGCCGCGGATCGCCTTGAAGAAGTCGAGCGGGGTCCAGCCGTCGTGGCCGAGCAGTCGTCCGACCTCGGCCGCGCGGCGCGCCCAGTAGTCGCGCTCGCTGATCTCGCCGCCGATCATGCGCCGCCACAGCGGGTCGGTGGCCGGGTCGACCGGCCCCAGCCAGTCGAGCGTTCCCGGCGCCAGCCCGAGGAGGGCCTCGATCTCGCGATGGCGCTCGAACGCCGAGATCGTGATCACGCTGCCGAAATCGAGCAGCAGCGCATCGAACGGGCGCGCGCCGGCGCGATGGACCCGTGCGTCGGGGGCGTTCATGTCATCCTGGCTCCATAGCGCAACGCGTAGCGGACCGGGTCCCAGCTGGGCGGATCGACCGGCCCGCAGCCGGCCGCGGTGACCGGCCGCGCCTGCACCAGCACCACGGTGTCGCCCTCGCGGCGGCCGCGCTGCAGCACCCATTCGATGTCCACCGGATGGCCGTAGTGCGCCTCGACGGCGACGGTGCTGCGCGCGATCGACGCCAGTTCGTCGTCGTCGAGCACGCGCGCGCGCGCGAACGCCTCCGGCATCGGCCGTTCGACCACTGCGCCGCGCCGGTAATCCATCACCGACACCACTGTCTTGCTGCCGACGCGGTACTCCAGCGGCGCCAGGCCGTCCTTGTCGAGCTCGGCGTGGTCCGGCACCACCAGCCCGCCGCCCACCGCCTCGCCGTAGCCCCACGAGCCTTCGACGACGACGCGATCGCGCCGTCCGGTGAGCGGATGCACCGAGAACGCCACGCCGGCCGCGCGCGCGCGCACCAGCTCGAGCACGCCGACGGCCATCGGCATCGCCTCGTGGCCGAGCCCCGACTGCACCCGGTAGCCGATCGCGCGCGCCGAGAACAGGCTCGACCAGGCGCGCCGGATGCACTCGTTCACCGCGTCGAGCCCCGACACGCCGAGGAAGGTCTCGTACTGGCCGGCGAAGCTGTGGTCGGCCGCGTCCTCGCCCACCGCCGAGCTGCGCACCGCCACCGGCTTGTCGACTTCGCGCACTTCGAAGCACAGCGCGTCGTAGGCGCGTTCGAGCCGCGCGTGCATCGCCGCGGGCAGCGGCTCGCCGGCGAAGCGCGCGCGGATCCGCGACGCGGCCGCCTCCAGCGCGTCGAGGTCGCCGTCGTCGTCGATCGCCGCGAGCTCGGCGGCGATCGCGCCTTGCAGGCGCGTCTCGCGCACGTAGTGGCGGTAGGCATCGACGGTGACCGCAAAGCCGGTGGGCACCTGGAAGCCGGCGCGTCCCAGCTCGGCCAGCCGCGCCAGCTTCGGGCCGACGCGCGCGGCGTCGGCCGCGCCGACCTCGGCCATCGCCATTACCCACGGATCGGCACCCACACCTGCCATCGCTCAGGCCGCCTTGTGCACGATGACCGTGCCGGTGTTGCCGTCGACATCGACCAGATCGCCGTCGGCGATCACGCGCGTGGCCACCGCCGTGCCGACCACGCACGGTACGCGGTACTCGCGGCTGATGATCGACGCGTGCGCCAGCGTGCCGCCCTGGTCGCACACGCAGGCCGCGACCTTGGTGAAGGCCGGCGTCCAGCTCGGCGAGGTGCCTTCGCACACCAGCACCTCGCCCGCCTCGACGCGGTGCAGGTCCTGCGGGCCGTGCAGCACGCGCGCGCGTCCCTGCGCCCTGCCCGGCGCGGCACCCAGCCCGCGCAGCTGCTCGCCGGGGTTCGCGCCCATGCGCACCGCGGCGAGGAACTCGTCGGTGACGCCATCGATCTCGATCAGGATCGGGTCGCTGATCGAATCGGGGGCGGCGCCGAGGTACTTCGGCATCGCCTTGCGCCACGCGCGCCACGACGCGTGATACGCGCGCCGCGCGTCGATCAGCGCATCGAACGCGGCGATCGGACGCTCGCCGCGCGCCACCTGCGCCAGCTCGGGATAGAACAGGAAGAAGACGTCGTCGGCATCGCGCGCGCGGGCACGCCCGCCGATCGCCAGCGCGGCGCGGCGCAGCGGAATCGTGGCGCGCAGGTCGATGTAGCGGTTGTGGTCTTCGTTCCACCAGACGAAGTTGGCACGCTCGCAGCTGGCCAGCCCGGCGTCGAAGGCGCGGCGTTCGGCACGCGTGAGCCGCGCGCGCGCGGCCTCGATCGCCGCCGTGCGCTCGGCGCGCGCCGCCCCGATGCCGGCGTCGAAGTCGTGGCCTTCGCTCGCATCGAGCAGGAAGGTGCGCAGGTTGCCCAGCGGCGTGGTCGGGTTCTCGCGCCAGCTCGGCAGCATCGGGTCGGCCATGCCGTCGGTGCGCCAGCCCCATTCGTCGAGGAACGCATCGAAGCGCGCCAGCCACCCGGCCCCTGTCGTGCCGGCCGCGCGCAGCGCAGCCCCGATCGCCTCGGGCGGATTGTCGAGGAACACCCTGGCGAGCGGCGTGCCGCGCAGCTCGCGCGCGAAAGCCCACAATGCGCGGTCGGCGCGCGTCATCAGCGTCTCGTAGCCCTGCAGGAAGCGCGGCACCTCGGCGCGCGCGATGCCCAGTTCGGCGCACAGCCCATAGAAGCCTGCCTGGTTCAGCAGCAGCGGATACATCACGTCGAAATGCACTTCCCATGCGCGCCGCTGGAACGCGCGCGCGCGCTCGAGGCAGGCGGCCTGCGCGTCGGCCGCATCGCCGCGCGGGTCGTGGCGCTCGAGGCTGCGCGCTTCGGCGTCGAGTTCGCGCGCGGCCTGCTCCCACAGCTGCGGAAACCGATCGAGGAAATCCGGCAGCCCGGCGGCGAGCGCGCGCGCCCGCTCGCGCGCCTCGTCGGCCGACGGCTGCTCGAGCTCGGTGAAGTACACGTGCGTGCCGGCGCAGCGCACCGTCAGGCCGTTGGACGTGGGCAGCGGCACGCACTGCGCGGCGCGCTGCGTCGCCCACGCGTAACCGTCGTCGAGCTGGCACATGCCCAGCGGCGTGATGCCGTCCGGAAAGCGGTACTCGAGCAGCCAGAAGCGCTCCAGGTCGGCGCGCCGCAGCGGCGCGACCCGCTCGTAGCAGACCAGGTCGGGACGATGCGCGTCCGCGGCGCCGGGATAGCCCGGATCGTCGACGATTCGCTGCAGCAGGTCGGGGTCCATCGCCTGGTTCGGGGCCGCCGTGGGTGGCCGCCAGTGTGGCCCGGATCGCATTTGTTGTCAATGAAACGATTTCATGGGATTCTTGCGGAACCCCGCCCGGCGGCCGCGGCGGCATCCGGAGCGCTCACACGGCGCATGGAGCCGTGCGCGGGCCGGTTCTCGATCCGGATCGATTAGTTGCATATAAAACGGTCAGGTGATAGAAATGCCGCCCAGGAGCACCGCCGGAGCTTCGCCGATGCCGCGTCCTGACGTTCCCGATCCGCCGCCCTGCGCGACCGACTACCCCGCTCCGGCGCTGTACATCGACGGCCGCTGGCACGAAGCGGGCGCCGCCGGCGCACTGGCGATCGAGAACCCCGCCACCGGCGAACTGCAGGGCCACGTGCCGCTGGCCGGCGACGCGCAGATCCTGGCCGCCGCCGACGCCGCGCAGCGCGCGCAGGCCGCCTGGGCCGCGCGCACGCCGCTCGCGCGCTTCGAGGTGATCACGCGCGCCACGCGGCTGCTGCGCGAGCGCGCCGACGCGATCGCCGCCGTGATGACGATGGAACAGGGCAAGCCGCTGGCCGAGTCGCGCCGCGAAGTGCTGCTGTCGGCCGACATCATCGATTTCCTCGCCGAGGAAGGCAAGCGTGCCTACGGGCGGCTGGTGCCGCCGCGCACGCCGGGCATCGTCGCGCAGATGGTGGTGCCGGTTCCGGTCGGCCCGGCGGCGCTGTTCACGCCGTGGAACTTCCCGCTGAACCTGCCGGCGCGCAAGGTGGGCGCCGCGCTCGCCGCCGGCTGCAGCGCGGTGCTCAAGCCGTCCGAGGAAACGCCCGGCAGCGCCGTCGCGCTGGCGCGCGCGTTCGAGGACGCCGGGCTGGAGCCCGGTGTGCTCAACCTGGTGTTCGGCACGCCATCGCGCGTGTCCGGGCTGCTGATCGACCATCCGGCGATCCGCAAGGTCTCGTTCACCGGCTCGGTGCCGGTCGGCAAGCATCTCGCCGTGCTGTGCGCGCAGCGGGTCAAGCGCTACACCGCGGAG
>JAHDYE010000173.1 GCA_023383035.1 Burkholderiaceae bacterium
CACTTCCTGCGCCTGCTCTACGTGAAGCTCGGCCAGCAGTACTGCCCCGACTGCCGGGTGAGGATCGAGCCGCAGAGCTTCGACGCGATCGCCGCGCGCATCCTGCGCGATTACCGCGGCCGGCACATCGGCCTGCTCGCGCCGCTGGTGGTCGCCCGCAAGGGCGTCTATTCCGACCTCGCCAAATGGGCCAAGGCGCGCGGCTACGAGTACCTGCGGGTCGACGGGAAGTTCCTGCCGACCGCGAAGTTCCCGCGGCTCGACCGCTACGTCGAGCACGACATCGAGCTGCCGGTGGCCGACCTGCCGGTCGACGCGGCCGGCGAATCGCCGTTGCGCGACGCCCTGCGCCGCGCGCTGGAGCTCGGCAAGGGCCTCGTGATGGTGGCCGCGCCGCTCGACGGGCTGCGCGCAGCGGTCGAACGCGGCGATGCCGAGCGCTACGGCGCAGCCTCGGCCACGCTCGAGACGAAGCTGTTCTCCACCCGGCGCGCCTGCTCGTCGTGCGGCACCAGCTTTCCCGAGCCCGATCCGCGCATGTTCTCGTTCAACTCCAAGATCGGCTGGTGCCCGGCCTGCCTCGGCACCGGTGTGAAGCTTCCCTACGTGCCCGCGCCCGAGCCGAAAGGCCGCTCCGACGAGGACACCAGCACCGAGGCGATCGGCCACCTCGCCGAGAAGCTCGCCGACCAGCTCGCCGCGCAGGCCGCCGGCCGCGCCGGCGACGATGCCGCCGAACCGGGCGACGCCGCCGCGGCCGGCGAGCCCTGCCCCGCCTGCGCCGGCAGGCGCCTGAACCGCGCATCGCTCGCCGTGAAACTGCTCGATCTGTCGATCGCCGACGTGACGGCGATGCCGATCGGCGACTGCGCACGCTGGCTGCAGCAGGTGGGCTTCGCCGGGCGCGAACAGGAGATCGCCCGCGACGTGCTGGCCGAGATCCGCTCGCGGCTCGCGTTCCTGTCCGACGTCGGCCTGGGCTACCTCGCGCTCGATCGCGCCGCACCCACGCTGTCCGGCGGCGAAGCGCAGCGCATCCGCCTGGCCGCGCAGCTCGGCTCGAACCTGCAGGGCGTGTGCTACGTGCTCGACGAGCCCACCATCGGCCTGCACCCGCACGACAACCGCATCCTGCTCGACACGCTCGAGGCGCTGCGCGACAAGGGCAACACGCTGCTGGTGGTCGAGCACGACGAGGACACCATCCGCCGCGCCGACCACGTGATCGACATCGGACCGGGCGCCGGACGGCTCGGCGGCCGCATCATCGCCGCCGGTCACCACGAGGCGCTCGCCGCGCAGCCGGAAAGCCTCACCGGACGCTTCCTGGCCGATCCGCTGCCGCATCCGCTGAACGCGCCGCGCCCGTCGCCGCCGCCCGACGACGATCATTGGCTCGAGCTGCGTGGCGCCTTCCTGCACAACCTGCGCCACGTGAAGGCGCGCATCCCGCTGCGCCGGATGACGGTCGTCACCGGCGTCTCCGGCTCCGGCAAGTCGACGCTGGCGCGCGACGTCCTGCTCGCCAACGTGGCGGCGCAGGTGCATGCGCGCAACCGCCGCCGGCCCGCCCCGCCGCTGTCCGGCGTCGAGGCGATCGAAGGCTGGCAGGGCATCACGCGCGTGCTGGAAGTCGACCAGACGCCGATCGGCAAGACGCCGCGCTCGTGCCCGGCCACCTACGTCGGCTTCTGGGACGCGATCCGCCGGCTGTTCGCCGATACCGGCGAGGCGCGCCTGCGCGGCTGGGGTCCGGGGCGCTTCAGCTTCAACACCGGCGGCGGCCGCTGCGAAGCCTGCGAGGGCCAGGGCCAGCAGACCATCGAGATGAGCTTCCTGCCCGACGTGAAGGTGCTGTGCGACGTGTGCCGCGGCCGGCGCTTCAACCGCGAGACGCTGGACGTACAGCTGCGCGGACGCAGCATCGGCGACGTGCTCGCGATGGACGTCGACGAAGCGGTCGGATTCTTCGCCGCGCATCCGGCCATCGCCCATCCGCTGCAGCTGCTGCAGGACGTCGGCCTGGGCTATCTCACGCTCGGGCAGCCCAGCCCCACGCTGTCCGGCGGCGAAGCGCAGCGCATCAAGCTGGTCACCGAGCTGGCCAAGGTACGCACGCGCGGCGCCGACGACGACCCGCGCGTCGCGCGCGCCCGCGCCCGGGCGCTGGCCGAAGGCAGGACGCTGCCGCCCGGCCCGCACACGCTGTACGTGCTCGACGAGCCCACGGTCGGCCTGCACATGGCCGACGTCGAGAAGCTGATCCGCGTGCTGCACCGGCTGGTCGACGCCGGCAACACGCTGGTGGTGATCGAGCACAATCTCGACATCTGGGCCGAAGCCGACTGGATCGTGGACCTGGGCCCGGACGGCGGCGCTGCGGGCGGCAGGATCGTCGCCGCCGGCACGCCGGCGCAACTGGCGGCCCGGCGAACGACGCATACGGCCCGGGCATTGGGCGAGTTCCTGGAACCGCACCGCCATGGCCGATGATCCATGGCCCGATGATCCATGGCCCGATGATCCATGGCCCGATGGCGTGCAGGCCTTCCCGGCCGCGCATGCCGTCACGTCGCAGCCGGATCGGCCGGCCCCGCCGCACGGTCCGCATCGCGGGCTTCCGGCGCACCGGACACGAGCCGCACTTCGCGCACCGGCACCGCGAAGGCGACGCCGTACTCCTCGAGCAGCGCCATGATGCCGAGGTTGATGCGCTGCTGGACATCGCGATAGAACGTGAAGTCGGAATTCAGCACGTAGTAGACGAACTCGAACTCCAGGCCGGACTCGCCGAAGGCGGCCAGGTGGCCGCGATCGAACCGGACCTGCCGCTCGCTCTCGATGAGCGCGCGCACGCGCGGCGGAATCGCCTGGACGCGCTCGCGCGGCGTGCCGTACGGCACGCGGAACCCGAACACGACGCGGCGCTCGGTCATGCGGCCGTAGTTGCGGATCAGCTGGTTGAGCAGGTTGGTGTTGGAGATGACCAGCTGCTCGCCGCTCAGCGAGCGGATGCGCGTGGTCTTGATTCCCACGTAGTCGACCGTGCCCATGTCGCTGCCGAACGCGATGAACTGCCCGACCTCGAACGGCTTGTCGAGCCCGATCGCGGCCGAGGCGAACAGGTCGCTCAGCACCGACTGCGCGGCCAGCGCCACCGCGACGCCGCCCACGCCGAGGCTGGCGACGAAGGCGGTGACGTTCACGCCGACGTTGGCCAGCACGAACATCAGCAGCGTGCTCCACACCAGCGTCTGGCCGATCCAGCCGAGGATCGTCGCCATCACCGGGTTGACGCGCGCCTCGCCGGGGCGCGTCGAGGTCTGCTGCCACAGCAGGATCAGCCCGTTGGCCCACAACGCGATCTGCAGGCCGGTCACGATGACGATCGCGTTGCCGAGCAGCCGCTCGACCCTCGGGGAGAAATCCAGCAGGTTGGCGGCCAGCAGCACCGCCAGCGCCAGCACCAGCCACGAGCGCGTCGCGGCCAGCAATGCCACCAGCACGCCGCGCCCGGGGCGCGGATCGCGCGCCTGGCGCGCCCGCAGCGCGGCGGCGAGCAGCTTCACGCTGCCGTGGACCAGCAGGAAGCCCGCGACCGCGCCCGCCGCCGCGAGCAGCCACAGCTCGATCGGGTTGCCGAGCAGTTCGGTGTCGGTCAGCCAGTCGATCATCGCGATTCGTTCCTTTACGAGAAGACGGGTCAAGTCCGCAGCTTGTCGATCATCCGGATTACCATGCCGCGTCCGTCATCGATTCCGATGACCACGGCGCCGAGGCGGTATGCGATCGGCCCGCTGCCCGACGGACACGGAGCGGCGCGATGCACGAAGACGTCCTGAAGTTCTGGTTCACCGAGCTTTCCCCGTCCCATTGGTGGGGAAAGGACGAGCAGCTCGACGCACGGATCGGCGAGCGCTTCGCCGGCGTGCTCGCGCGCGCATCGCGCTGCGAACTCTTCGAATGGCGCACGAGCCCGGCCGGAAGGCTCGCCGAGGTCATCGTCCTCGACCAGTTCTCGCGACACATCCATCGCGGCACGCCGCTCGCTTTCGCGAACGACCCGCTGGCGCTGGCGCTCGCGCAGGAGGCGCTCTCCCGCGGTGCCGACGAAGCGCTGACGCCGGTCGAACGCGTGTTCCTCTACCTGCCCTACATGCACAGCGAATCGCCGCGCATCCAGCAACTCTCCGTGGACCTCTACGCGAAGAACGGCCTGCCCGGCAATCTCGACTACGCGCGCCGGCACAAGGCGATCATCGACCGCTTCGGCCGCTATCCGCACCGCAACGAGATCCTCGACCGTGTTTCCACGCCCGAGGAGATCGCCTTCCTCGAAGAACCGGGCTCGCGCTTCTAGGACGGCGACGGCCGTCCGGCGGCGGCGCGCACCGTCCGCGCGTGCGCGCCCACCTGCTATCCCTTGCGGAACGTGGCCAGCTTGATGCCTTCGCGCGCGATCGCCGCCGCCACCGCAGGGTGAGCGGCGACGCGATCGACGTACGCCTTGTAGGCCGGCAGCGAGTCGGGATCGATGCCGGCCAGGCCGCCCCAGCGCAGGAACGTCAGCGCGTAGGCATCGTGGATCGAGATCCTCTCGCCGAACCAGTAGGGCCGGGCCGAACCGATCCAGCCCTGGATGCGCTCGAGCTGGGTACGGTAGAGCGCGGCATTGAAGCGCTTGAGCTCGGCGCGCGCCGCTTCGTCGTCGGCGAACCTGTCGGGCATGAACACGTGCGTGAACGTCGTGTGCACCGTGTTGTTCATCCAGGCGAACTGCGACATCGCCTGCGCACGCATCCACAGCTCGGACGGCAGCAGGCCGACCTGCGGGTAGCGCCGGTCGAGATAGTCGCAGATCGCGACGATCTGCGACAGCGGCTTGCCGTCGACGACCAGCGTCGGCACCTGCCCGTTCGGATTGATCGCCAGGTATTCGGGCGTGCGCTGCTCGCCCTTGTGCAGCTTCACCGGCCGGGCGACGAAATCCTCGCCGGTGACCGCCTTGATCGCCTCCAGCGCGACGTGCGGCACGAACGAGCAGGCACCGGGTCCGTAGTGAAGTTCGAGCATCGGGATCTCCCTTGTCGGATTGAACGAATCGGTCGAGTATACGATCGCACATGGCCCGGTCCCGGCGTCGCCGCGCCGGAGGGCCGTCCCGAAGGATCCGCCCGCATCGACCGGAAACACCCCATGAGCCTCGATCCCGCCATCGTCGACGCGCTGTCCGGCGTGTCGACGGCCACGCTGACCACCGTGCTGCTGAAGAAGGGCCTGCGCAACGTCTGGCTGCGCGGCACGCGCCCGCTGCGACCGGGCCAGCCGCGCTGCATCGGACGCGCGTTCACGCTGCGCTTCGTGCCCGCGCGCGAGGATCTCGCCACGCCGGAGTCGTGGGGCTCGCCGATCTCCACGCGCGCCGCGATCGAGGCGATGCCGGCCGGCTGCATCGCCGTGGTCGACGCGATGGGCGTCAGCGACGCCGGCATCTTCGGCGACATCCTGTGCGCACGGATGAGCCGGCGCGGCGTGGCGGCGCTGGTCACCGACGGCGCCGTGCGCGACGGGGCGGGCGTGCTCGGCACCGGCCTGCCCGTCTGGTGCAGCGGGGTGGCCGCGCCGCCGTCGGTGGCCGGGCTCACTTTCGTCGCCTGGCAACAGCCGGTCGGCTGCGGCGGCGTCGCGGTGTTTCCCGACGACGTCGTGGTCGCCGACGACGACGGCGCGGTGCTGATACCGGCCGCGTTGCTCGAGCAGGTCGTGCCGGCAGCCGTGGAACAGGAGCGGCTCGAAAACTGGATCATGAGCGAAGTCGGGCACGGCGCCGCGCTGCCCGGCCTGTATCCGCCCGACCAGGCGAACCGCGCCCGCTACGAGGCGACGAAGAAGCCGCCCTGACCCGGCCGCGCGCCACAGCCTCTTCGTGCCGCGGCCGTTGACCTGCATCAAGTGCGAACTGCGGCATGGAAGCGAACCTGTCGGCCGGCCGGCGCCGAGCCGGCGGATCAATGCATGGGAGTCATGATGAGCTACACGCTGCCCGAATTCCTCGCCCACGCAGTAGCGCTCGAGAACGAAGCCGCTGACCGCTACCTCGAGCTCGCCGACATGATGGAGGCGCACCGCAACGACGAAGTCGCCGCGCTGTTCCGCGACATGGTGCGGTTCTCGCAAATGCACCGCGACGAGATCCAGGCCCGCGTCGGCGCCATCGAGCTGCCGAAGCTGAGGTCCTGGGAGTACCGCTGGAGCTCGCCGCCCGAGATGGGCGGCGACGAGGCGTTCGACTACATGATCGAGCCGTGGCATGCGCTGCGCTACGCGCGCGAGAACGAAGTGCGCGCGATGGAGTACTACAGCTCGGTCGGCATGCAGTCGAGCGACCCGGAAGTCAAGCGGCTCGCCGCCGAGTTCGCCAGCGAAGAGGCCGAGCACGTCGACGCGCTCGACAAGTGGCTGGCGCGCACGTCACGCCCATCCGCCACCTTCGACGCCGACCCGGATATTCCGCCGCGCGGCTGAGCGGGCGGCGCCGCCCGCACGACGCGTCGTCGTCATGCCCGATCGCGCGGGGGCAGGCGCGGCATCGTCCGCACCGCCCGCCGTCGTGGTCATCGGCGCCGGGCCCGCCGGCCTGATGGCCGCCGAAGCCGCCAGCGATGCGGGGCATGCGGTCGAGGTCTACGACGCGATGCCCTCGGCGGCGCGCAAGTTCCTGCTCGCCGGCAGAGGCGGGCTGAACCTGACCCACTCCGAAGCGCTCGAGGTCTTCCTGTCGCGCTACGGCGAGCGCCGTGCGCAGCTCGAACCGATCATCCGGCGCTTCGACCCGGCGGCGCTGCGCGACTGGGCGCATCGACTCGGCGTCCCCACGTTCGTCGGTTCGTCGGGGCGGGTGTTTCCCGCCGCGATGAAGGCAGCGCCGTTGCTGCGGCGCTGGCTGCACCGGTTGCGCGCGGCCGGCGTGCGGTTCCACATGCGGCATCGCTGGGTCGGCTGGGGCACGGACGGCTGCGACTCGCCGGCCTCGATGCCGCGACACGCGAGCGCGCCGGTCTTGCGCATGCAGGGTCCCGACGGCGAACGGCTCGTGCCCGCGCGGGCGGTGGTGCTCGCGCCGGGCGGCGCGAGCTGGGCACGACTCGGCTCCGATGGGGCCTGGGTGCCGCTGCTCGAAGCGCGCGGCGTGCCGGTGACGCGCCTGCGGCCCGCGAACTGCGGCTTCGATGCCGGCACGCCGCAGCGGCACGGCTGGTCGGAGCACTTCCGCATCCGCTTCGCCGGCCATCCGCTGAAGTCGGTCGTCGCGAGCGTCGACGTGCCGGGCGTCGCATTGCCCGCGCGCCAGGGCGAATGCGTGGTCACCGGCACCGGCATCGAGGGAAGCCTGGTCTATGCGTTCTGCGCCGTGCTGCGCGACGCCATCGAAGCGAGCGGCTGCGCGACCTTGCGGCTCGACCTGGCCCCGGCGCGCAGCCACGCGCGGCTCGCGGCCGAACTGGCGCGCCCGCGCGGCGCGCGCTCGCTGGCC